>NZ_OY782767.1:345550-691100 GCF_963678245.1 uncultured Sunxiuqinia sp. | reverse complement strand
ATAACGATGAGGCTTTCTACGAGTCTGTTTTAAAAGCTTTTTGGGGATATTTGAGTGATAAATTGAGTATTCCGCTTGCTGATATGAACAGGCAAAATGCTTCGGAATCTCTAGAAAAACGTCAGGTTTCACCAGAGGTAATTACCGACTTCATTCATATTGTCGACACGTGCGAATACGCCCGATATGCACCAAGTGCAGTTGACTCGACTAAAGCAGAACTATACGATAAAGCCGCCGGCTTAATGGGGAAATTGGAAAAACAAATTCGTTAATAGGAAAAAAACAATGAAAACATTTTTTCAAATCATATTCATTCTATTCTTTTCGCTGAACGCCCTCGCTCAACAAAATTTACTCGAAAAAGCAAATGAGCATTATACGAATCAGGAATACGATCAGGCTATTGAAGCATATAACGAGATTCTCAATGGTAATTTAGAGTCAGCCGAAGTTTATTTCAATCTGGGCAATGCTTACTTTAAATCCGGTCAGGTTACTCAGGCAATCATCAATTACGAACGTGCCAAATTATTGGCACCAAAAGATGAAGATATCCAATTCAACCTCGAACTGGCCAACCAGCATGTCGTTGATGCCATTGATCCACTTCCTAAAGTATTTTTTATTCGATGGTGGAACAATATTGCCAATCAGTTTTCGACTGATGGATGGGCTAAAATCAGCATTAGTTCATTTATCTTAGTTCTAATTCTATCCGGACTATTTCTTTTTACCCGGACAATAGCAATAAAACGGCTCTCTTTTTGGCTGGGCATTTTTATTATAGGCATTTCAATTTTTAGTTATAACTTTGCCGCACGGCAGAAAAATCGAATGAAGAACCACAATTTTGCCATAATTACTCAACCTAGTGTTACTGTTAAAAGTTCGCCATCGGAAAGTGGTACAGATTTATTCTTGATTCACGAAGGGCTAAAAGTGGAAATAAAAGACAGTTTGGGAAACTGGATAGAGGTTCGAATAGCTGATGGCAATCAGGGATGGCTCCCTGTCAGCTACATAGAAAAGATTTAAAAATCAAATCAGCCGGCAAAAGCCGGTTTTTTGTTGTATGATAATTTTTTACAACCATTTTAAACGAGAGTTGTTTTACTCATAAATTTAAAATCATGGCTTATAATTTACTTAAAGGTAAAAAGGGAATTATTTTTGGTGCTTTAAATGCTGACTCCATTGCATGGAAAGTAGCTGAAAGAGCCCACGAAGAAGGAGCAACCTTCACACTTACCAATACTTCCATTGCCTTACGAATGGGAGACACAGCTAAACTAGCTGAAAAATGTGGTGCAGAGTTAATTCCTGCAGATGCCACTAATGTTGAAGAACTTGAAAACCTCGTAAAAAAATCAATGGAAGTCCTTGGAGGTAAAATTGATTTTGTTTTACACTCAATAGGAATGTCGCCCAATGTTAGAAAAGGTCGCCACTATAGCGACCTTGATTACAGCTATCTCGAAAAGACGCTTGATATCTCAGCGATTTCATTCCACAAAGTACTTCAGGTTTCACGAAAGTTAGACGCCATAAATGAATGGGGATCTGTGGTTGCCCTTTCTTATGTTGCCGCTCAGCGTACTTTTTATGGGTATAATGATATGGCCGATGCTAAATCATTGCTGGAGTCAATCGGACGTAGTTTTGGGTACATTTATGGGCGTGAACGTAACGTACGGATCAATACCGTTTCGCAATCGCCAACAGTGACCACTGCCGGTAGTGGTGTAAAGGGAATGGACAAACTGCTTGACTTTGGCGAGCGTATGTCTCCGCTTGGTAATGCAACAGGTGATGAGTGTGCAAATTACTGCATCACGCTTTTCTCCGATTTAACGAAGAAAGTAACCATGCAAAACCTTTTCCACGACGGAGGATTTTCATCGATGGGAATGAGTTTAAGAGCCCTTGAACAATATGAAAAAGGGCTTGATTGTGATTGCGATTGTGGTCCAGCAGAAGGAGAACATCAATACGATTAATCGAAAACAACAATTAATATAAAAGACGAAGTTTTAATGGCATCGTCTTTTTTATACTTTCAAAAATCGAACATCATCATGATAGTCAAATTGAATATCTTCATGGAGTTTCTTAAGCAAGTTCTCAATCTTAATAACCTGACGAGCATAAATATTCCGCAACTCTAAACTCCTGTTGAGAGGGATTTTCGAGGTTCTAATTTTGCGACAGAAATAGATCAATAAATCCAGTTCAGTCGTTTTAATTCCCGAGTACTTGATGTACTTGGTCATATCTCTTAGTATTTTGCGCAAGCTCTTTTTAATAAAATAAGTACTTTTCCGGTTCATACATTCAAAACCGCTATCAATCTCATCCTTTACCGACTGAATATAGGCTACTTCATCATCAGCTTCAAACAATAAATAACTGAGTAATTCCTTATTATCCTTTTTGTACTTTGCTAGCCTGATACATAACGATTGTAAATCTTCAGAAGAATAGATTTTTAGTTCATCTCTTATTTGTTTTAGTGAAGCAGTTTTCATGAATGATTTTTGTATTAATTATTTGATAACTGAAACATGACAATGATGTTTCAACCATAATAAGCATAAATTTGTTTCTATGAATCTAAATTAATCGAAGATATCAATTCCGAATACCACCCCTAAACTTTATCACATTGAAAAAAAAGTTATCAATTTGAAAAAATCAACTCATAAAAAATGAAAGAAGTAGAGATCGACAACAAAATAATAAAAAAAATCTTCAGCTTATTTTCATTTGAGATAAGACTACTAATATCAGTCCTCTATCTTGGCATCATTGTCTTGCTGTCTTTGCTACCTTTGGACGATTTTCCAAAGGTGCCTTTATTCCCGGGAGCTGACAAATTAATTCACATGATGATGTACTTTCTATTCTCGCTCCTAATTTTGTGGACCTTTCATGTGAAAACTAATATCGAACGTTGGAAGCTATACTCGTTTATTGTTGGCTGGGGCGTTTTTATGGAATTCCTTCAAATTACCATGCGTTTAGGCAGACATTTTTCTTTGCTTGATATCTGTGCCAATATCTCGGGTGTAATAATAGGAATTGCTATATACAAACTCATTATCAATAAATTAAAGATATAAAACCTATTTTATTGATTCAACTTTTTCTACTAGTTCTATTGAAACATCAGCAAAAACAGAGCATCCTAGCGATTCAAAACGCATCCCGATTCTTTTTCGACCTTTGATCTCTGAGATCTCTCCTTCCATTCCTTCCAATGGGCCACTCAAAACCTTCACTTTCTCGCCCTTAGTCAGGTTTTCATTGGTAACTTGTACGGCGTCATTAAGTTCTTCCAGAAATACTCTTAAATCCTGAATTTGCTTTTCCGGAATCTCGGCTCGCTTTCCTCCAAAACTAACATAAGCGACAACTCCGGAAGCTTGTAAAACCTTAACATACTCCCGATTACTGACCTTTACAAACAGATAGCCCCGAATAAGAGGTTCTTCTACAACCTTAATCCGATCGCTCCATTTTTTCTTCGATATTTTAAGCGGCAAATAGGCATCTATACCTTTAGATACAATGTCTTCGAATGATCTTTTCTCTGCACGCGATTTGACATAAACGGCATGCCATTTGTAATCCCCTTTTTTCAGCATAACAAAAAAATATAATTAGCCAACGCAACTATTATTTAAAAGTACCATCATGTTTAATAATAATCCTAATTGTGATTTATCCAGCGTCAAAAATAATCATTAAATAAAAAATGAAAGCAATCTATACACAACATTTAGTCGACACTGTCACTTTCACCGGAAGCAAAGTACTTGATCTAATTTTATCAATCGATAGGTTTCTCCTATGATAATTCACAAAGAATAGACTAACAAATATTTACATATCATTACAACACAAAAAAAGACAAAAGAAAACATTTTAATAATATTAAAATCTGCTAACAAACATATTAAAGTGTTACCTTTGAATTAAACCATTCATCTATGGAACAATACTTATTCTACATATTCTGCACAATCATTATAAGTTTTCTCATCACTTATGTATGCATTCCCCCAATCGTGCGTATTTCACAAGAAAAAAAATTATTTGACGTACCAAATTCACGAAAATTAAACAAAACTGTTATCCCTACATTAGGCGGTGTCAGTATTTTCATTGGAATAACCTTAAGTTCAATCTTGTTCATTGGACAGATTGAGTTTCCCGAATTCAGATACATACTTGCTGCGCTTATCTTATTATTTTTCATCGGACTGAAAGATGATATCCTGATCATTGCTCCAATGAAAAAATTGTTGATTCAGGTATTAGCTGCCGGCATTTTGGTTTTTATGGGCAATGTGCAAATCAGCAGCTTATCAAACTTATTTTACCTCAACCAAATTAGTATTTGGATGAGTGCCCCAATTTCATTTATGCTTCTACTTTTTCTTATCAATGCGATAAACTTAATTGATGGGATTGATGGGCTTGCAGCTTCAATCACAATGTTGGTTTCATCAATACTGGGTGTATGCTTTCTGATAACCGGACACTTTGCATACACCATTTTGAGTTTTGCGGTAGCCGGAAGTTTATTAGCCTTTTTACGCTTTAACCTTTGGGGAAAAGAAAATAAAATATTTATGGGCGATACAGGCTCTTTAATATTAGGATGCTTATTAGGTATTCTGGCGATTAAATTTTTAAGCTTTAACGTGACGGCACCTGAGATGGTCAAAATTCACAATGCGCCTAACTTTATTCTTTCGTTACTCATTGTACCGGTTACCGATACTTTACGGGTGTTTGCTATACGTCTTTATCAGAAGCGTTCTCCTTTTTCGGCAGATATGAATCATATTCATCATATTCTAATTCGCTCCGGGATGCAACATATTCAAGCGAGTGTTTTTTTGATATTATACACGTTATTCTTTGTTTCATTGAGCATATCATCACAAGCTTACTTATCGACAACTTTCAGTTTTCTTTTAACGCTGGCAATCAGTTTTGCGGTAATAGGATATTTGCACAGACGCTCCGAAAAAATTATGAAGAAAAGATCAAAACAAATACAACTTACACGTCGTGTTCTATCAACTGGAATTCCGGTTCACCAAGATCCATTCAAATTTATCAGGTCAAAAAAGAGGCTTGCTTAAAACAATAATCCTGTCGATTATTTCAATGAATAGCTCAGTTTAACAGCCGCTCCAAAATCGGACGGCAATATTGAACCGTGATCATAAGCTAGCTGAATACCACACCGTAGAGGAATATTTGGCAATATGTACGTTGCTTGAACTGATGCCGAAAGAAACTCTTTAGGTGAAGCATACTCGGCATTGTGCCTCCCATAGTGCTTCGAATAGCTAAGCTTCGTTTTCCATTCGATTGAGTTATTGATCCATCCACTTAAGCCATTGTGAATTGCCAAAAACCGGGTATTATCAAACCCTTTCGAAACTCCGTCCTCATTAAAAATCGGAATGAATAATGGAATTCCAATCATTCGATCATAACTCACAAAACCCGATTTATAAACGCCATGCGTAAAATAATTGTCTTCTCCTTCGCCAACCTCATAATCAGGTCGGCTTGGATCTGGATGGTATTTGTGATGTTGCCCACTTTGATCTCTGGTGTTGGCATATTCCAGCACAGCCGACTCTATAAAGGGTTTATCAGCAACATGCTTCCAATAAATTCCCCACAAACCGTCAGGAGCATTTTCCAGCTGAATGCCTGAGCGATCTTCCCAAGGGTGTTGCCAATACAATTTCAGATAATCGCTTTCGCCATCGTACTCCAAAGAGGCTAAATACTGACCGAGCTGGTTTCCCGCCACGTTAGCCCGATCAATTGCCGGGGCATCGTTACTTCCTACCCTACCAGTTATATATCTGAAATAATCTTCAAACCCAGGCATTATAAAATCACCACTGCTTGATGTATATGTCCCACCCCAAAATACCCAATGATCCACACCGGCTGAGAAAGTCCACTTGTCGGTTATTGAATAATTTACATCCAATCGTTTATGGTGTAAGTTCCCATCATCAACAATTCGGTTATCAACTAATAAATACTCATTGTACTCAAAATCAAAAGCGAACTTACTCAACCATCCATTTTGAAATAGCTTGAAGTCGGCTGTTCCAAAACCAACGCGTGGTAATGGACGTGCGTTATTCGACAGGTAAAAGTTTCCGTTGGTTAACGATAAGCCATTGGCAAAAATCGGTTCAGCCTTTGCTCCAACATGCAAAAACCATCTTTTAAAGTGCAGCTGTGCCCAGTATTCATTCGGATTAAAAGTCGAGTTCTCCGATAATCGGCCAACTAAGTTCACTCCATAGGCCAGTTGAAATTTATCTTGTAGATTACGATCAGCTTGCTTGTCATAGTCTAAAATAAATAGCTCCTGAATCGGATCGGAATCATCAATCATTCCCTGCTGATTCATTTGCAACCAAAAGGGAACACCGTCGCCACTTGAAATGATCGTGTTTGAATGAATTGTCAGCGTTGAATTGGTATCAGCTATCTGTGCAACAACTACAGTAACAGCAAAAAATAATGTGCTAAGCACTAGTAAACTCTTTTTCATGAATGGATTTGTTTATCACCTAAAAGGTATAAAAAAAACAGACAAACTATCTTAACATATCATTGAAAAAAATAGTTTGTCTGTTTATAAAATTAAAAACGCAAACCTGTAAGCCGGGTTCTGTACCCTCCACCTAAAGACGGAGAGCCTCTATCATTTATCTGGCCGCAGCATCACTGCTACGATCTAGCAACCTACCCCTCACGACTTTCAACCAGGTTGAAATGGAACGGGCAGCTCCTGGTCGTGATATATTTGGTCTTGCAACCCACGAGGTGTACGGCCCTCGAAGTTACCTCCGAAACCGGTGAGCTCTTACCTCACCTTTTCACCCTTTCCCCGGGAAGCCGAGGTGGTCATTTTCTGTTACACTACTGCAAGCTTTCGCCCGCCTTCCAATTAAGAAACATGGTGCCCTCTGTTGCCCGGACTTTCCTCCCTTCAATATAAATTGAAGAGCGATAGAGCGGTCTGCGCTGCAAAATTATGAAAAACGCTGAACTATTCTAATCAGCTCAATTTATTTATGCAGAATAACCATGGTTGCCCCATAGCCATATTCCTGAAAGCTGGCATCCTGAAAGTTGTATTTTCTATACTTATGCGTTAGCTCCCGACGAATTTCCTGTTTCAGTGTTCCGTTTCCAAGGCCATGAATAAAAACGGCTTTCTTTATCCGCTTTTTAATCGCCTCATCCATTTTCTCATGAAAATGTTTCATTTGTAAATCCAACATTTCCTTGTTCGAGAGTCCGGCGGTATCATCAATCAACTCGTGAATATGTAAATCCACCTCCAGCATATCCGTATTTTCGACAACTCGCCTTCGTTTACGGGCAGGCTCTTTTGCACTTACCGCTTTCTTTACCTCCTTTTCGGTCAAGGCTTCAACCACCTTTTCCATCGGGTTTGGGTTTAGTCTCATGACCATCGCTTTTTCATTGAAAAACTCGTTGGACACAAAACTACCCGACTTATAAAACTTCACCGGGTTAATTTTCACTGAAGCTTCTACAGGACGTTCCAACTGACTTGCTTTTTCGCGATAGCAGATTAACTGAAAGAAATACTCCGGCAGCTCAGCAATGTCAACCTGGGCAATTGAATCCAACCACAATTTCGTATTCGGCTCCAACTCCCCCGCTTCCTTACTGGTGTATTCGCTTCCTTTCAACTCAGAAAAATGATATAAAACGGAAAAGTTACTGTCGTTGATTAAATACAGTTTGATAGTTCCTTCCAGCGGATTTTGACTATTCTCAGGCACAAAGGCCAACTGAAAATTGGGTTTGTCATTTCCTTTAATCAGCACCACTTCCTCCTTTACCGGTTCACTAACCGGTTCCGGCTTTTTCGGATTAGCTTGTGCTGCAAATTGTTCTACACTTGGTTTTTCAGCATACTGTTCGTCGGCAATAACTACTAAGTCAGACACTAAAGTCGGAATCTCGAAACCGTCTTCATTTTCAACATGAACCAAAGACTTACTAACTACTTTGGTAACAACGCCGCCACCGACATCATTCATAAACTTTACCCGATCTCCTACTTTTATCATAGTTCACTATATTTTACCACAAAACTAAGAACAATTTTAACTGAAAATAATATTTCAGTACTTTTGCCGCTCATGAGCGAAAAAACTTCTATAAAACCGGTTTTTAATCAAAGTGCACAGGCATTGAACTACAATTTGCCGGACGAACGTATTGCGAAATATCCACTCACCGAACGCGATGCGTCGAAATTACTCGTTTGGGAAAATGGTCAGATATCAGATGCCATCTTTCGCTCAATTACTGATTATTTGCCCGAAAAGAGTTTACTGGTCTCGAATAATACCAAAGTTATTCGTGCGCGACTTCCATTTCAGAAAAAAACGGGGGCACAAATAGAGATTTTCTGTCTTGATCCGGATTCGCCTGCCGACTATCAACTTGCGTTTCAGCAAACCCAACAATGTAGTTGGAATTGCATGGTCGGCAATTTAAAAAAATGGAAAAAGGAACCTCTGGAGCGGCAAGTGGACGTAAATGGAAAAGCGATTACCCTGGTGGCAAAAAAATTGAATCAGGAAAATGGCAACGTGGTTGTTCAATTTAGCTGGAACAATCCGGCGGTTGACTTTGCCTCGCTGATTGAAGCCTGCGGAATATTACCGATACCACCCTACCTACATCGCGAGACAGAAGCCAGCGACCACGAACGGTATCAAACGATTTATTCGAAAATAGAAGGTTCGGTGGCCGCTCCAACAGCCGGCTTGCATTTTACCGATGCAGTGTTTCAATCGTTGAAGGAAAAATCAATATCGCTGGCAGAAGTGACGCTGCACGTTGGTGCCGGAACTTTTAAACCGGTTAAGTCTGCCACCATTGCCGAGCACGAGATGCACTCGGAAACAATTGTTGTTTCGCGCCAGCTCATTGAAAAACTCATCCCACATAAAGCTAAGCTCATCGCTGTGGGGACAACGTCAATTCGCACGCTGGAAAGCCTTTATTGGTTGGGCAAATCAATCCTGAACAATCCGCATCAGGCACCCAATAAATTACATGTAAAGCAGTGGTCGCCCTACGAAGCTACCAACCATGAATCTACCGCCGATGTTCTACAGGCCTTGCTCGATTATATGGACAAAAACGAACTGCCGGTGGTGATCGCTTCTACCCAAATCATTATTTTGCCGGGCTATCAGTTTCGTTTGGTTGACGGTATGATTACAAACTTTCATCAACCACAAAGCACCTTGCTTTTGCTTATTTCAGCCTATCTGGGTGACGACTGGAAACGGGTGTATCAGCACGCACTCGACAACAACTACCGTTTCCTCAGCTACGGCGATAGCAATTTGTATTTAAAGTAAACAAGCTGTAACGCACAATCTAAACCGAAGTTCTGCAGTCCGCAGTTTGCTTACAATGCAAATTCTACGACGTTCTCATCAGTCATTTGGACAAAAATAATTTTCCGGAAGCTTTTCGTCTGCTTTTGAGAACAAAAAAATTTCCCGGGAGCATGTTTTCCGCTTTTGAGAAATCTTAAAACGGCTAAAACGTAATGACGAAACTGCTATAGAAAAGCGCAAAAAAAGGGCACTCCATTTGGAGCGCCCTCTCAATATATTTCAATCAGAAAGTGATCTACCAAGCAAACAAAGGCAGGTCTTTCATCATTTTATTTACTTTTTCGCGAACTGATGTGATTACAGCTTCATTTTCAACGTCACTCAACACTTCATCAATCAAATCAACAATCATAGGCATTTGCTCTTCTTTCAACCCACGAGTTGTAATTGCAGGAGTTCCCACACGCAATCCAGAAGTTGTAAATGGCGAACGACTGTCGAAAGGAACCATGTTTTTATTGATGGTGATATCAGCTTTCACCAAGGTGTTTTCAGCAACTTTCCCGGTCAATTCAGGAAATTTGGTACGTAAATCAATTAACATACTGTGATTATCGGTACCTCCTGAAATTACTTTGTAGCCTTTATTAACAAAAGCCTGAGCCATAACAGCCGCATTCTTTTTCACCTGGCTCTGGTATTCTTTATAGGAAGGATCTAACGCTTCGCCAAAAGAAATAGCCTTTGATGCAATAACGTGCTCAAGTGGTCCACCTTGTTGTCCGGGGAAAACAGCAAAATCGATAACTGCCGACATCATTTTTGTTACCCCTTTCGGAGTTTTAAAGCCAAATGGATTCTCAAAATCTTCACCCATCAAAATGATACCACCTCGGGGACCACGTAATGTTTTATGAGTTGTTGATGTTACAATGTGGGCGTATTTGACAGGGTTTTCCAGCAAACCGGCAGCGATTAAACCAGCCGGGTGAGCCATATCAACCATAAACATCGCGCCAACTTCATCAGCAATTTTACGCATGCGGGCATAGTCCCATTCGCGCGAATAGGCCGATGCTCCACCAATAATTAGTTTTGGTTTGTGTTCGCGAGCCAAAGCTTCCATTTCATCATAATCAACCAAACCGGTTTCTTCTTTTACATGGTATGCAATTGGCTCGTATAAAATACCCGATGAATTAACCGGAGAACCGTGAGAGAGATGGCCTCCATGAGAGAGATCAAGACCTAAAAATTTATCGCCCGGCTTAAGAATAACGCTTAACACAGCCGCATTGGCCTGCGCTCCGGAGTGTGGCTGCACGTTGGCATATGCTGCTCCAAATACTTCTTTCAAACGGTCGATAGCCAATTGCTCAGTCATATCAACACACTGACAGCCACCATAATAACGTTTGCCCGGATATCCTTCAGCATATTTATTGGTCATCACCGAACCCATCGCTTCCATGACTTGCTCGCTAACAAAGTTTTCAGACGCAATCAATTCAATTCCGCTCAACTGACGCTGGCGTTCTTTTTCAATAATGTCAAATACAATTTGATCTCTTTTCATCGTATTAAAAATGTTTACTTTATGGGTATAAGATGGAACTTCCGGAAAATCCTGTCATTCTTTTTTCGTCCCAACAACAAGGGGAACAGAACACCAAAATTTGCGATCGTTTCATTTGATAATTATTTCGATAACGAATTTAAAGTGCAAAGGTAAAACTTTTTATGTCGTGCCGAAACGATTAGAAATTAACAAATACCTGTTTTTTTGAACGTTTAACATTGAGAAAACTTTCGCCAGAGAGTTCGATCATATCATACTTTTTCGAGTAGTAACCTTCTTCAGGATTGCTGAGTATAAAATATTAGAGTGGGTTGTCATTTAAGCTACTGCGTGCTTTATGATATTGCCTTGGACTGCGTACTTTGATTTTATGCCTTGATTTATTGACTGTTTTTACTGAATGATTTGAAACGACCGTTATGCCAATAAAAAAACTAAAAAAGTATCTGGATCACTACAACATTGAGTACATCACCATTCGTCATTCGCTGGCATTTAATGCCCAACGAGTTGCCGCAACAACACACATTCCCGGAAAAGAAATGGCTAAAACCGTAATCGTAAAAGTTGATGAGAAGATGGCCATGGCTGTATTACCGGCTTCGTACATGGTAAACCTCGACCTTCTGAAAGAGCAAATCGTTGCCAAAACAATTGAGTTAGCCAACGAAATGGAATTTAAACGATTTTTTCCTGAATGCGAAATTGGAGCAATGCCACCGTTTGGCAACTTATACGACATGCCGGTTTATGTGGGCGAAAGTTTAGCCGAAGACAAAGAAATAGCGTTCAACGCCGGAACTCACGTCGAATTAATACGCATGGCGTATGCTGATTTTGAACGACTGGTACAGCCATTCGTTCTGAGATTTTCGAAAGCAAAAACTGCATAAGCAGTCTATTGGGTAATCAACGAAAAAGAAATCTCCCATTTTGGAGGTTTCTTTTTTTTTGTCTTCTGAAAATTGATGGTCGTTTCATTTTTAATTTGCATTTTCAAGCCACTCATTATCTCATTTAGCCCTTGTATTTTCGATGGCGAGTCAGTAGATCAGAAATCAATGTAAAATGAAGACAAGCAATCATCCAAATAAAAACGACCAACCGTTACTATTTACATCTGCTATTTATTTGAGTTTATTGGGAGGTGTTTTGGGAATATTGCTTTTCAGTATTGCCGCTTTGTATTTTACTAAAACCAAGGAACTAGTTGTCGGCGTAACCAACCTTACAAGTATGGATCATGTTACTCCCTTGTATCTTTTGCTATTTGTCGGATTTTGTGTTGTCTCGCTTATTGGTGTTTTAAAAATGAAACGCTGGCAAAAATCGGGATTCTATATTTATACAATCGCCCAACTTGCCATTCTTTTTCTCCCGGCTATCTGGATTGACTGGAATGCTTTTTCGGTAACGAACGGTTTATTTTCAGCTTTGTTTATCTTGATTTACCTTTCCTTTATTCCAAAAATGAGCTAAGCCTTCATCGTGTTAATAGTTGAAATACCACACTCATTAGCCGTTAACTCCTATTCAATTAAAAAGAAGAAAACGCACAAAAGAACACGGTGTACGTCTAATCACTAATCCTGAGAGAATATCCGAACTGTTTTACGATAATTTGAAAACACTTTAGCTCGAGAAATAAAGCCAATATACTTGCCTTCGTCAATCACTGCCAAATTAAACCGTCCACTTGTTTCAAATTTCTCGGCAACCACATGCATCGTATCTTTCGGAGAAATAAAATACTCAGGCATGTACATCAAATCCTTTACAAAGACTTTCTCGTACAAATCCTGATTAAAAACGATATCTCTTATATCATTCATTTTAATCATTCCACACATAACTCCATTGGTATCAACTACTGGAAAAAGATCCCGCTTCGACTTGGAAATAGACTTGGTGAGATCTCCCAAAGTTGCTTCGGGAGAAATAATTTCAAAATCAGTTTCAATCAAATCCTGAACTTCCATAAAATGAAGAACTGCTTTATCTTTATGGTGCGTTACTAACTTTCCATCGTGAGCTAATCGCTTTGTGTATATCGAGTGTTGTTCGAATCGGATTATTGTGATATAAGCGACCAACGATGCAATGATTAAGGGAAAGAAAAGTTCATAGCCTCCTGTAATTTCAGCAGTTAGAAAAATACCCAACAAAGGCGCATGCATAACACCCGCCATCATCGCCCCCATACCTGCCAATGCAAAGTTATCGAGTGGTAAATTTAACCCAAAGACAAGATTCATAAAGAAAGCCATAAAATAACCACCAATAGCTCCTACAAAAAGTGTTGGGGCAAAAATTCCACCGATTCCTCCACTAGCCGTGGTAACCGCCATTGCAATTACTTTAAAGCCTAACAAGAGCACTAAAAAAACAACAAAAAACCAAGGATTATCGCGTAAACCGTAAAATAAGGAATTGTCCAACAATTCGAGACCAAGTTCGTTAAACACTTTATTTATGGAGGTATAGCCTTCTCCCCAAAGTGGCGGAAAGAGAAAGATCAAAACTCCAAGAGCTATTCCACCATAAACCATACGAAGCCACTGCTTTTCTATGCCTTTCATAACTTGTTCTACCCACATTGCGACCCTGGTAAAATACAAGGATACAAAGCCTGCAAAAATACCCAACGCGATATAAAAAGGAACCTGGTCGGCCTGAAAAGCATGGATAAGGTTGAACTTGAATAGTGAAACATCGCCCATAAAATAAACGCTAATTACCGCCGCAGTAATCCCCGAGATTAACAAAGGAACCAGTGAAGCCATTGTTAAATCGAGCATTAATACCTCCAAGGTAAAAACGATGCCAGCAATTGGTGCTTTAAAAATTCCGGCAATAGCTCCGGTAGCCCCACATCCAATCATTAAAATGACATCGGCATGTCCGAGTTTAAAGAAGCGGGCCAGGTTTGCTCCAATCGAAGCCCCCGTCAATACCACGGGTGCCTCAGCTCCTACTGATCCACCAAACCCAATCGTGAAACTACTGGTGATCATGGAAGAAAAAGAATTGTGCGACTTAATCTTTCCTTTATTATTTGAAATTGAAGACAAAATTTTAGCGACACCGTGTCCAATATCATCTTTAATAAAATACCGAATAATCAGTACCGTGATCGTAATTCCGATTAAGGGAAAGGCCAGGTACAGAAAATTTTCATCGGTCGTAACAAAGTGACCAACTAGCTGTTCTCCAATAAAGTGAATTAATTTTTTTAAGATTAACGCCGCCAATCCACTAACAACTCCAATTATGAAGCTTATCCAGTAGAGCTTTTTCTTGCCCATTAGCTGTTTCGCCAATGATTTCAAATCAATCTTGTCAATACCCAACATTATTTAATTTTACTTAATCGTGTGATAAATGTGCCATTCTCTTTCTGTATGTCGAAAAAACACGAGCTCTGGATATAAAACCGATGTATTTCCCCTTATCAATTACTGCCAGATTATAACGTTCGCTTGATTCAAATTTCTCAACAACTTGTTCCATTGAATCGGAAGTTGAGATTGAATGTTCGGGCAAATACATCAAATGACTAACGTGCACCTTATTGTATAGCTCCTGACGAAAAATCAAATGTCTCACGTCGTCCATTTTCACCATTCCCTTCAAATAACCTTCCTCGTCCACAATGGGAAATAAATTCCGGTGAGCCTTGGAAATTGCTTCAGCCAGATCGCCTAAACTTGAGTTTGGCCGCAGCACAAGAAAATCAGTTTCAACCAACTTTTTCACTTCCATCATTCGAATTACATTGAGATCTTTATCATGAGTCATTAGTTCTTTCCGTTTTGCAAGCTGAATATGGTATACAGAATTTGCCGTAAAAGCTTTAACCGTAAGATATGCAAAAGTTGACACGATCATTAATGGTACAAACAGTTTATAGCCTCCGGAAATATCAGCAATCAAAAAAATACCGGTTAATGGAGCTTGCAAAACTCCGCCTATTAATCCGGACATTCCAATAAGTGCGAAGTTATTTACATTTAGTTGTTTTAACCCAATCATGTTTATAAATTGTGCGAAAAGCATTCCAGAATTAACACCCATAAAAAGTGTTGGAGCAAAAATTCCACCAATTCCACCACTACCAAAGGTTATTGAGGTGGCAACAATTTTTAAAAGAATTACAGCAATAATCAGTACAAACATACTCCAGATTTCTCCTTTAAAGCTGTAAAAGATCGAATCATCATACAAATACCCCAGATCACCTTCTAAACACATATTGATGGCTTCATATCCCTCTCCGTAAAGTGCGGGGAAAAAGAAAATCAAAATTCCTAAGCTCAATCCACCAACCGTAAGTCGTATTCGCTTTGTACTAAAACCCTCAAAAAGTTTTTCAATGTATAAATACATTTTGGTGAAATATGCCGAAATCAATCCGGCAAATATTCCTAGAACAATATAGTATGGAAGATCTGACAGTTCGAAACTGGTTTCGACATTAAATGGATAAAGTACGTCTTGCCCCATAAAAAAGTAAGAAGTCAATACCGCTGAAGAAGATGCCAATAAAAGAGGAACCAAACTAAAGGTAGTCAGGTCGATCATAATAACTTCAACCGCAAAAACAATGGCAGCAATGGGTGCTTTAAAAATAGCTGCCATTGCTCCGGCTGAAGCACAGGCAAGCATCAGTATGGTATTCTTATAATTAAGTCTGAATAGTTTTGAAATCCAAGATCCGTATGCTGCTCCTGTAGCAACCGTAGGTCCCTCTAACCCAACTGAACCACCAAAGCCTACAGTAAACGCAGAAGTTATCACCGATGAAAACAGGTTGTGTCTACTAAGTTCGCCTTGCCGCATTGAAATACTGTGCAACACATTGGGAATACCATGACGAACCGGTTTTTTTATAATATAGGTAATAAACAAAACAGTAATAAAAATCCCTGTTATTGGAAGAATTAGGTAAATGTAATTTTCAACATAGTGACCCAGCGATATATTGTGCACTAATCGTTGAGTCAGCCAAACAGCATTTTTAATTATCGTTGCTGCAATTCCAGCAATAATACCAACAACTACACTCAAAATCACTACGAAGTGGCGTTCACTTAAGTGCCGTAAACGCCAACGGTGAAAACGAACAATTAAAGACTGCTTATTCTCCATTTGTTCGCAAAAATAATAAAAGGCAGTCTAAAATCGGGGAGAAACTATTTTTTCTTTTTGAAAATTCCTTTGATTACTTCCCATACTTTTTTCTTCTCTTTCTTCTCAGGATTTTTAACCTCTTTCAATTTCTCTTCTTTCGATTTTCCGGCAAATATTCGTTCAATCAAATTGTCTTTATCATCCAACTCATAAAACTCCCGATAGTGAGGAATTGCTAGATCGGCCAATAGCCCATCATCCAAACTTGGAAAATCAGCATACTGCATCGTTTTATATCGAGCATCGCGATAAAGCTTACTGTAAAACTTACCTACAATTGGTAAAGCCATGTATGCTCCTTGTCCATATTTTATTGTGCGGAAATGAACTCCAGGATCTTCAGCTCCTACCCAGCAACCAGCTACTAATTCAGGTGTGAGACCAATAAACCATCCATCCGACTGATTTTGCGTTGTCCCTGTTTTACCTGCGAAATCGCCAGAAATCTGATAGGTATTTCGGATCGAGCTCCCCGTACCATCATTCACAACTGATTCGAGCATGTGGGTAACAATCTGACAATTGACACCATTCAACGAAGTTCGTGTGGCTGGTTCTCGTTTATATTCAACTAGCGTGTTGCCTTTGTTATCACTGATTGAAACGAGGTAATTGGGCTCAACACGAGTTCCTTGATTTAACATGGTTGCATAAGCAAAAAGCAAGTCCTTCAAACTAATTGAAGCTACACCAAGCGATAAAGAGGGAAATTCGGGCAAGTCAGCTTCTAGTCCCAATTCCCGACAAGTTTCAATTGTTTTCTCAATGCCTGTTTTCATCATTACATCAACTGCAACTGTGTTTAACGACTGACTCAGCGCTCCTTCCATCGAATAATACCCCGTATACTCTCCGTGTGAATTACTCGGAGACCAATCCTGATAATCTTCATAGACTTTCTTTTCATTTGGGTAATACTCAAATGGGCTCTGTCCGTCTTCAAGAGCTGCTAAGTAAACAAACGGCTTAAAGGTAGAACCAACCTGACGCGCTGACAAAACATGATCGTATTTAAAAAAGCGAAAATCAATTCCCCCAACCCATGCTTTTAGGGCTCCGGTTGATGGTTCGATTGCTAAAAAACCGGCATTAAGTAAGCGTAAATAGTGTTTAACTGAATCTAAGGGAGTTGTTTCTACCTGCTTTAATCCTTGGTGGGTAAAAAAGGTTGTTTTTATCTTCGAATTGAAAGCCTGATCAATCTGCTCTTGCGTTTTGCCAGCTTTATTCATCTTCTTATAGCGTTCCGAGCGATGTATTGCACTCTTCAAAATGTTCTGTTTTCCTCTCCAAGGCTCTGTTTTTCCCCAGTGGTTATCAAATACATTTTGCAAGTTTTCCATATACTCTTTCACTGCCTGTTGTGCAAAATACTGGAAATCGTAATTTAAGGTTGTCTTAACCCGCAGACCATCAGTAAATAAATTATATGGCTCACCGTTCTCTTTAGTATTGTTTGCGCACCAATCCATCAACTCCGGCTTTAGCATCTCTACAAAATACGGTGCGGGGCCTTCATTGTATGAAATTCGTCTGTATTTTACCCCCAGTGGTTTTTCCTTAAAAACTTCTCCTTGTGCTTCCTCCAGAAATCCGTTTGCGATCATTTGATTGATAACCACATTGCGCCGTTCTTTCGAACGTTCAGGATTAATTCGGGGATTGTAACTGTAGTTGGCTTTGAGCATGCCAACCAACACTGCAGATTCATCTACGGTAAGGTTTTTAGGACTTTTGCTGAAGAATCGTTCCGCAGCAACTTCAATACCAAAAATATTTTCTCCAAACGGAACCGTATTCAGATATAGTGTCAGAATTTCTTCCTTGGTATAAATACGCTCCAAACGATAGGCGATAATTGCCTCGCGCAATTTATTAACCGGCATACTAAACACCCACAAATCATTTCTCGGAAATAAGTTTTTAGCAACCTGCTGGCTCAAAGTACTTCCGCCACCAGCACTTTTATCCTGTAGTAGGATCGTTTTGAAGAGTACGCGCATCAACGCAATCTCATCAATCCCCCGGTGTTCATAAAAACGAGCATCCTCTGTAGCAATCAGTGCATTGATTACATTAGGTGATATTTCATCAAATTGAACGTTGCTCCGATTCTCAATATAATAGCGACCAAGTAACCGACCATCCTCTGAGAATACTTCCGAAGCCTGTGGGTTTTTGATATCATTCAACTGATTGGAACTCGGAACATGCCCTGTAAATCCCAAATAAACAGCCATAAAAAATAAAAAAAAGAGAATAATACAAACAGCGGAAAGCTTAAGCAGAAACATCCAGACACTTCTCTTTTTTGCTTTCGATGATCGTTTGTGTCTTTTTCGTATTGGATTTCTCTTTTTTGATGGTATCGTTTTTGACCTTTTTGTTGCCATAAAAATCTATTTTAAACACAAAATTAGATAAATAAAACGATTCAATAGCCGTATGTTGTACTTACATTTAAAAACTTTTCAGTCACTGAGATTGTCTTAAAACTAACAATTAGATTAAACTAAAGTATGAAAATTGCAATTACCGGATCAGGAGGATATATTGGAACAAACATAATTGAAAAGCTAGATCAACGAAATTTTCAAATGAGCAGGATTGACCGCGAACTGTTATATGGAGATTATCAATCATTCGCTGAAAAGCTAAAAGGAACAGATGCAATAATTAATTTGGCTGGAGCTCCAGTTATTCAACGCTGGACCAGAAAAAACAGATCCGTTATATACAACAGTCGCGTGCAAACAACCCAAAATCTGGTTAAGGCCATTAACGCAATAAAACATACTTATAGGCCAAGAGTAGTTGTGTCTATATCGGCTATTGGTATTTACCGGGACGAATTAGTTCATGATGAAACAAGTACCAGATACGCAAATCATTTTGCAGCTCGCGTAATTGATAATTGGGAAGATGCTTTGGTTGAGCTACCAGAAGATATCCGACGCATTATTTTCAGATCAGGCATTGTAATTGGCAAGAACTCACCGTTTATGAACCGTCTGCTGCCTGTTTTCAAACTAGGGATTGGTGGAAAAATAGGTGACGGCAAACAAGCCTTCCCTTTTATTCATATTGATGATGTGGCACAAGCTTTCGAAGCGGCGATTTCAGAAAATTCTTATTCGGGCATATACAACCTAGTAGCGCCCGAACAAATCTCGAATCAGGAATTCACAAAAATATTTGCAAAGAAATTAAATCGTCCGGCATTTTTTCATGTTCCGGCAATTGCCCTGCGTGCGCTTTATGGAAAAGCAGCGAACCTGATAATCAAAAGCCCAGTAGTTATTCCTCAGCGGTTGAAAAAGCAAAATTTCAAATTCATCTATCCCTCAATTGAGGGTTCTCTCAAAGAGATTTTGAACAAAAAAAACTGATAAGAATAAATCTAATGCATTCAGAATACTCTCCACCAGAAAACAGGTTTCGCCACTTAAAAAGCTAGGTATTCCTAACTCGTGAAATTACAGCAAAAAAAGCCCCGTCTGGATGACAGGGCTTCCATTATAAGAGTAAAAAGCTATTTCCTATAGTTGTGGACCAGCAGCAACCAATGCTTTACCTTCTTCGTTATCAGTATATTTTTCGAAGTTTTTGATAAAACGGCCACCTAAATCCTGTGCTTTTGCTTCCCAATCTTTAACATCAGCATAAGTATCGCGTGGATCAAGAATGTTAGGATCAACCCCTGGCAATGCAGTAGGCACTTCCAAGTTGAATACAGGAACTGTTTTTGTATCTGCCTTTTCGATAGAACCATCCAAAATTGCATTGATAATTCCACGAGTATCTTTAATTGAGATACGTTTACCGGTACCATTCCATCCTGTATTTACCAAGTATGCTTCCGCTCCGTGCTCCTCCATCTTTTTCACTAACTCTGCCCCATACTGAGTTGGGTGAAGTGTTAAGAAAGCTGCACCAAAACAAGCTGAGAAAGTAGGCTGAGGAGCAGTAACTCCACGCTCAGTTCCGGCTAACTTTGCAGTAAATCCTGAAAGGAAATGATATTTTGTCTGTTCCGGAGTTAACTTTGAAACAGGAGGCAACACTCCGAATGCATCAGCCGAAAGGAAGATTACTTTTTTAGCGTGTCCAGCTTTTGAAGGAACTGCAATATTTTCAATGTGGTTAATAGGATATGAAACACGTGTATTTTGTGTTACAGAGCCATCAGTGAAATCAATTTTACCATTTTCGTCCACGGTAACATTTTCCAACAGTGCATTACGCTTAATAGCACCAAAAATTTCTGGTTCCGCTTCTTTATCTAGGTTGATAGTTTTTGCATAGCATCCACCTTCAAAGTTGAATACACCATCATCATCCCAACCGTGCTCATCATCACCAATTAATTGGCGGCTTGAGTCAGTTGACAAAGTTGTTTTTCCAGTTCCTGATAAACCGAAGAAAATAGCTACATCGCCTTCTTTACCAACATTGGCAGAACAGTGCATTGAAGCCATACCACGTAAGGGCAAGTAGTAGTTCATCATGGCGAACATACCTTTTTTCATTTCACCACCATACCAAGTACCACCAATAACCTGCATTTTTTCAGTCAGGTTAAATACCGTGTACACTTCTGAGTTCAATCCGTGTTCTTTATATTTCTCGTTTGTGGTTTTTGAACCATTCATCACAACAAAATCAGGCTCACCATAGTTTGCTAATTCTTCTTCAGTTGGACGGAGGAACATATTTTTCACAAAGTGTGCCTGCCAAGCAACTTCCATGATGAAACGTACTTTCAAACGAGAATCTTCATTCGCCCCACAGAAAGTATCCATCACGTAAAGCTTTTTACCTGAAAGCTGTTCTACTGTGTTTGCTTTAAGGTCATTCCAAACTTCCTTGGTAATTGGTTTGTTATCATTTGGAGATTCTGGTGAATTCCACCATATGGTGTCTTTTGTCGTATCATCTTCAACGATATATTTATCTTTTGGCGAACGACCAGTAAAAACGCCAGTCATTACGTTGACTGCGTCCAACTCTGTCAACTGACCTTTTTCAAAGCCTTCCAACTCAGGCTTCGTTTCTTCCTTAAATAATACTTCGTAAGATGGGTTATGTACGATTTCTTTTACATCAACAATACCGTACTTCGATAAATCTAAATTTTTCATAAAAAACAATTAAAATTTAATATTTCCAACAAAACCATTTTTTTCTCGGCAGACGAAAATAATATTTTTTTCCCTCTTTTTGAGAGGTCAAAATCAATTTAATCCTAATTTGAAACTAAGCTAAACAAAAAAAAGACAGCACGTTAACTAACGTACTGTCTCGCAACTTCATATCCAATTTATTCGACTAATTTACAATGTTAAGAAATCATTAAAACAGAACCAGGTAATTTCTTATGATCGTGGATGAAATTGACTAATTGTTGATTTCAAATAATCACGATCAAGGTGGGTATATATTTCAGTTGTCAAAATAGACTCATGTCCTAACATTTCCTGAACAGCTCTTAAATCAGCTCCTCCAGAAATTAGGTGAGTCGCAAATGAATGACGGAAAGTATGTGGACTAATCTTTTTATCCATCCCCACCTTTTCAGCCAAATTCTTAATGATTGTAAAAATCATAACCCGGCTTAGTTTCTTTCCTCTTCTATTCAGAAAAAGAACATTTTCACTTTCAGGGTTAATTTTCAATGTCTTCCGGTATCCACTGAGGTATTTATTAATTTCAACAACAGCTTTTTCGCTCACCGGAACAAGTCTCTCTTTTTCAGCTTTGCCTTCAACTTTTATAAAGCCTTGTTCAAAAAATAAGTTTGTCACCTTTAAATTCACTAATTCAGACACTCGCAATCCGCAACTGTAAAGTGTCTCCAGCATTGCCTTATTGCGCTGTCCCTCAGGCTTCTCAACATCAACAGCATCAATAATCGTATCAATCTCTTCCATTGTTAATACATCTGGAAGCTTACGCCCAATTTTTGGCGACTCCAACAATGTTGTTGGATCTCCCTGAATTTTTCCTTCGATCAACAAGTACTTAAAAAAGGATTTAATTCCAGAAATAGTACGTGCTTGAGTACGAGGAGAAACACCCCTATCGTTCAGGTGTTCAACAAAACTCCGCAGATGATTTAATTTAACCTTTTCCGGTGCTAAGCGCTTGAAATTTTCTTCTAAAAAAACCATCAGCTTGTTAATATCATTCACATAAGCGGCGATGGAGTTTTGAGACAAAGACTTCTCCAGTCTTAAGAAATTTTCAAATCCTTTTTTACTATCTTCCCATTTCATAATTAAAAGCATTTAAATTTGTTCTCAAATCAATTTTCGTAATTTTGGTTCTGTAACACTTCTCAACAAAATTGATAACAATAGCTTCTTCCCCAAGAATACATAATTATCAATACGTCGTTAGATCGGCTAAAGTTACTAAAATTTTAAATTAAAGCACAATAAAAATGAAAATATTGTTAATCAACGGCCCCAACCTAAACCTACTAGGGAAAAGAGAAAAGAATATTTATGGTAATTCCTCCTTTGAGGATTATTTTAAACAACTTCAGAGTCAGTTTACTCAACATGAACTAACATATTATCAATCGAATGTTGAAGGCGAATTAATAAATAAGATACACGAAGTTGGCTTTGACTATGACGGCGTTGTCTTTAATGCTGGAGCTTATACGCATACTTCGGTTGCTATTAGAGATGCCATCTCCGGCATACAAACGCCAGTTGTTGAGGTTCATATATCGAACATCTTAACCCGAGAGAAATTCAGACACGAATCAATCATAGGGCCCGCCTGTAAGGGTAGTATTATGGGGTTTGGCCTCGACTCATACCGTTTAGGAATTGAAAGTTTTCTACAACGTTAACTTTAAAATCATTTAACGATCTCAAAAGGTCCTTTTGTTTACACTATAAGAAAAAAGTCTAATTTTGCCGGCCGATAATGTAATAAATGAATGTAATGAAACATACCAAAATTGTTGCTTCGATTTCAGACCTAAAGTGCGAACCGGAGTTTGTCAAAGCCTTATATCAAGCGGGGATGAATGTCGCCCGGCTAAATACGGCACATATTACCGAGGAAACAGCCTTGACAATGGTAAACAATATACGATCAGTATCAGATTCGATAGCACTACTGATTGACACGAAGGGGCCTGAAATTAGAACGGTAAACATGGAAAGTCCAATTGAGATTGAAAAAGGGGATCTTATTGAAGTTTCGGGACTCGACCGTAAAAGTGAAAAAGGCCGCCCTACCATGATGGTGTCGTACAATAATTTTCATGTAGAAATACCAGCCGACGGAACATTATTAATTGACGATGGAGAGTTAGAACTATCTGTTCAGGAAAAATTTGAAGACTATGTTTTGTGTCTTGTTGAAAATCCGGGAAAAATCAAGAACAAAAAAAGCATAAACACGCCGGGATTTAGCGTAAAACTTCCATCTATTTCTAAAAAAGATAAAACATTTATCGAATTTGCTGCTAAAAACAAACTTGACTTTATCGCACATTCTTTCGTTCGTAATAAAGAAGATGTTATTCAAGTGCAAGAGCAGTTAGACAAACTCAATAGTCCGATCAAGATTATTGCTAAAATAGAAAACTGGGATGGCGTAAATAATATCGATGAAATTCTGGATCACGCATATGGAATCATGGTGGCTCGCGGAGACCTTGGAATTGAAATTCCGGCCGAAAAAATACCTGGCATCCAGAGAATGCTGATCAAAAAAGCCGTTCAGAGAAAAAAGCCGGTAATCATTGCTACTCAAATGCTGCATAGTATGATCGACAACCCACGTCCGACCAGAGCTGAAGTAAGCGATGTTGCAAATGCGATTTACTCAAGAACTGATGCTATCATGCTTAGTGGAGAGACTGCTTACGGACAATATCCGGTTGAGTCGGTTGAATACATGAGCCGCATTGCACAGCAAGTTGAAAGCAGCAAAGATAAACGTAACGATATTACAATTCCTGCTGTAAATAACGAAGTTGTTGCCTATTTGGCTGAAGCTGCCATTTTAGCATCAGATGAATTAAAAACTAGAGCAATTGTAACTAACACCCTTACTGGGAAAACGGCTCGTTACCTGGCTGCTTTCCGCGGAAAGAACCCAGTTTACGCCAGCTGCTACGAAATGCCAGTTGTTCGTCAATTAGCACTTTCATACGGTGTCCGTCCTTTTTTAGTTGAGCCTAAAAAGAACAAATTTAAAATGGTTCGTTCTTCTTTAAAAGAACTTGTAAATAAAGGAAAAGTCGTTAACGCTGATAACGTGGTATACGTTGGTGGAAGCTTTGGTATCGGAGGTGGATCAACCTTCATGGAAATTTCAACCGTTGAACGTTTAACCTACAAAGAAAAAGAATAGTTACAAATTATATAACATACAAAAAAAGGAGCTTCAAGCTCCTTTTTTTGTATGTTATCGTAAATCAATTTTCTCAACATCGGGGTGTTTTAACGGATCAAATTTGAAATCGGCTGTAGTTGCCGGAACATCTGTCTCTATGTTCTTAACCTCCACAATATAGTTGTTTCCTTCACTACCAATCATTTCAGCTTTCATGATCAACATGCGCTTTTTATCAATCTGAATCCTGATTTTTGTATACTCTATTTCCTTATCGTCAGGAAATAAATCGATCACATAAGCCTCCTGTCCACCAACTGTTTTTTCTTCCACAAATTTATAGGCAAACCCTTCTTCATAAATGGTAAATAATTTCGAAGGATCCATCATTTCATTCATCTCATCATCAGCGTCTGCAATAGTTACCTCTCCGGCATCTTTCATATAAGTCCAAACGGTTTCCCCATTGTTGAAAATCTCCATACCCAGTTCATCTAAACTTAAGTGAAATTGATCTCCCTTTAATAAAATCTGGCCATTATTTTCTTCATGGATTCCTTCTGCTTTATTTTCCATGATGTAATTAAAGGTGGCTTGAATGGTCGAATATCCTTGTGTGGTTTCGGTTACTTTTTTTAAAATGTTTTTGGCTTTTTGATCTTGCTGGGCAAAGCCAATACTCCAGTACAACGCAACGGTCAATAAAATTACTAGTTTCTTCATTTCTATATTTGAATTTTTACATGCTATTCAATAACTGTTCCAAACTATATTCATCCTGAATAAGCACCTGACGAGCCTTACTTCCTTCACTCGGGCCAACTACACCAGCAGCTTCCAGTTGATCCATAATCCGTCCAGCCCGATTATAACCAATCGAAAATTTACGCTGAATCATTGAGGTTGAACCCATTTGATTAACCACAACGATACGCGCGGCATCATCGAATATTTCATCCCGATTAGCTAAGTCTGTTCCCTGAACTCCGCCAGCATCTTCCCCTTCATATTCAGGCAATAAAAAAGCCGTTGGATATCCTTGTTGTTCCGAGATGTGCGAACAAATGCGGTCGACCTCCGGAGTATCAAGGAATGCACATTGCAAACGCGTAATACTGCTACCCATTGCAATCAACATATCACCTTTACCAATTAGCTGGTTGGCTCCCGAAGTATCTAAGATAGTACGTGAATCAATCATCGACGCAACTTTAAAAGCAATACGTGTCGGGAAATTCGCCTTGATTACTCCGGTAATAATACTTACAGATGGCCGCTGAGTTGCTATAATCATATGGATTCCCACCGCACGAGCCAATTGTGCAATACGGGCGATCGGCAATTCCACTTCTTTTCCGGCGGTCATAATTAAATCGGCAAATTCGTCAATCACAACTACAATATATGGCAGATATCGGTGACCTTTGTCAGGATTTAAACGCC
Organism: uncultured Sunxiuqinia sp.; assembly: GCF_963678245.1. Classification (NCBI taxonomy): domain Bacteria; kingdom Pseudomonadati; phylum Bacteroidota; class Bacteroidia; order Marinilabiliales; family Prolixibacteraceae; genus Sunxiuqinia; species uncultured Sunxiuqinia sp. Next base: position 665,075 of record NZ_OY782767.1, on the reverse strand, counting down.
GACTAATAAACTTCTTGTTGTATTCTTTAATATTTCGGGTATGTGCTTTCTTCAATAAATCATATCGGGTGTCCATCTCAATATTGACTGAATTCAGCGTATGTTTCACTTTCTGAATATCAGTAATAATGGCTTCCTCCTCGTCTGGAAGTTTGGCCAGAAAATGCTTTTCAATAGTCGAATACAAGCTCAGCTCCACCTTTTTCGGATCAATTAAAACCAACTTTAATTGTGCCGGATGCTTTTTGTAAAGCAACGAAGCAATAATCGCATTCAATCCGACTGATTTTCCTTGTCCGGTAGCACCGGCTACCAAAATGTGAGGCATTTTTGCTAAGTCAATCAAAAAAGTTTCGTTCGAAATTGTTTTACCAAGCACAACAGGCAATTCGGCTGTACTTTCCTGAAACTTTTTGGAGGCTATGATCGATCGCATCGAGACAATCTCAGGATTTTGATTAGGCACTTCAATACCAATTGTTCCGCGTCCGGGAATTGGCGCGATAATCCGAATTCCAAGAGCAGCTAAACTCAAGGCGATATCATCCTCCAGGTTCTTGATTTTAGCTATTCGAATTCCCGGAGCCGGCACAATTTCGTATAAGGTAATTGTTGGGCCAATGGTTGCACGAATTTTAGTAATCTCAATTTTGTAATGGCGAAGTGTTTCAACAATTTTATTCTTATTCGAAATTAGCTCTTCATTACTTACTTCAGCATTACCTGAAGAGTGATCATCCAGCAAATCAATCGAAGGGAACTGGTAGTTTGACAAATCCAGCGTTGGATCATAATCAACCATCGCTTCATGCTCATAATTCTCATCTGTCTCCTCTTCCACCTTCTCAACACTCATCTCGAGGTCATCTTCATTTTCCTCGTTCCCGCTTTTTTCTGAAAGCTGTTCCCGCACATTCGTTTGAATCTTTTTCGTATCGATCGATTCATCCAATTCGAGATCATTTTCATCGGGATCAAAAATGGTTTCGATGGTATCATTATCGTCGATAACTTTTGAAATGCTATCCTCCATCTCAACATCCTGACTTTGCTCAACAGAACTTGGCTGCTCGTCATTCTCTCCCATCTCCTTTTTACCAAATAGCTTTTGCAACCAGGGAATAAAGTTTTTAAAACTGAAAAGCACGATCAAGAACAAACTAAAAACCAGAATAAAAAAGGTGCCAATATATCCGACAAGCGAGCTTAGCCAAACAGCCAGAAAATAACCATTCTCCCCCCCAAGATATAGAAAGCTATCCGTATTCACATCCGTTAGTAAAAGCCCAAGAAACAGTGAGAGCCAAAGCATACTCACAAACGCAAGTATTATTGAATTCCAGTACCTGACCAGCGGACGCTTAAAAAAATGGAACGCTGTTATAACCAACATGAAAATCAATAGAAAACTTGAAATTCCAAACCCACGATTAATGATTGCTTCACTCAAAAATGCGCCAGTTTTTCCAGCCTTATTTCTAACTTTTATTTCGGTATTCGCCAACAATTCACGCCACGAAAGATCTAATTTACTATGATCAGCATGACCTGTAAACAAGAAAGAAATGAATGCAATTAATAAATAAAGCGCAAACACAAATAGAAATAAACCAACGGTATACTTAAACTTATCCCCCTGAAAAAAAGAAATTAGTGCTTTCAAACTATTGTTTTTCTTCTTCATAGGTTTTCTTTTGGTCTTTTTAGCCATGAGGTATTTTTGAAATTTCGATTGCAAAGTTAACGAAATTTGGACAGCATATCGTGCCTTTTGGGCTGCTTAAATATTGAAAAAAATCATATTAGATGGTCATTTCAAAAAAGCCAACTTTTTTCATCTCTATGCATTGTTGGTTGAATTTATTTTTTAGAAACAGAATTCTGACCTCCTAAATTTGAAAGAGAAAAACCACGCTTACAATCAGAATAAAATGATCAAAAAATCTCTGCTCTACAACAGACAAATAAAGAAATAACTAGCAGTTTCGTCACCTTTTTATTACACCTATTTTTCTATGTTTGTGTAAAGCCCGTTAATTAAAAAAACGATGAACAAACAAAAGTTGGCAGTAATTGCACTGGGTGGAAATGCCTTGCTACGTGATAATGAAGCTGGAACAATAGACGAACAGGAGCAAAACACCACTGCAACTCTCGAAAATTTGGTGCATTTAGTTCGGGAAGGATACAACTTAGTTATCACACATGGAAACGGTCCGCAAGTTGGCAATATTATGATGCGAAATGATTCGGGAGAAGCAATGTACAATATTGCGCCAATGCCACTCGATGTTTGCGTTGCTGATTCGCAGGGTGGAATTGGTTATATGATTGAACGCATGATGCGCAACGTATTAAACCAACACAAAATTGACAAAAATATTATATCAGTAATCAGTATGGTTGCTGTTAATCCAAATGATCATGCTTTTCAGAATCCGACAAAACGGATTGGTAAAATATACAGCAAGAGGGAAGCCAATCAGCTCACAAAATTAAAGGGCTGGCAATTCAAACCAAGTTCGAAACACCAGGGAAGTTTTCAGCGGGTTGTTCCCTCTCCCACTCCAATTGACATACTCAACAAAGAAATTATTGAACGGATGGTTCGCGAAGGTAATATTGTTATTACTGCCGGAGGAGGCGGTATTCCTGTATATCTGGACACTAAAAATAATATTCGAACTGTAGATGCAGTAATCGATAAAGATATGAGCTCGGCATTGCTGGCGTCAACCATTAACGCTGATGAATTTTACATTTTAACTGACGTCCCATACATTTTTAAAGATTATGGATTGCCAACACAAAAGAAACTAGAATTTCTTGATTACAAAGACACATTGGAATATCTCAACAATGGTATTTTTGGAGAAGGAAGTATGGCTCCCAAAATAAGAGCTTGCCTAAGTTTTATTGAAAACGGAGGACAAAAAAGCGTTATTACCGAAGCAACCAAATTATCAGACAAATCCTATGGATCGAAAATAACATTGAATTACGGCAACAAAAAACAAAATCATGATACTAAATCTTAAAAACCGAAATTTTCTTAAACTTTTAGACTACACAGCCGAAGAAATCAATCAACTACTTGAATTGGCCGAGAAACTAAAACTCGCAAAATATAATCGTACTGAGGAACAAATGTTACAGGGAAAAAATATCGCCCTGATTTTTGAAAAAACATCAACCCGTACACGTTGCGCTTTCGAAGTGGCCGCATTCGATCAAGGGGCGCACGTTACATTTCTTGGTCCGGGAGGTTCACAAATCGGACATAAAGAATCGATGAAAGATACCGCCCGGGTTTTGGGGAGAATGTACGATGGTATTCAATACCGTGGGTTTGAGCAACGGATTGTCGAAGAACTTGGAAACTACGCCGGTGTTCCAGTTTGGAATGGGCTCACCGACGAATTTCATCCAACTCAGATTTTAGCTGATTTCCTGACCATGAAAGAGCATGCGGATAAACCACTCGGCAATATTTCATTTTGCTATCTGGGCGATACCCGTAACAATATGGGAAATTCGCTCATGGTTGGAGCTGCAATAATGGGTATGGATTTTCGGGCTGCAGCTCCCAAAAGCTGTCAACCTAACGAAGAGCTAATTGAGCTAAGCAAAAGCATTGCTGAAAAAAGTGGTGCCAAAATTACAGTTACCGATAACGTGCAGGAAGCAGTAGCAGGGTGCGATTTTCTTTATTCTGATGTTTGGGTGTCGATGGGTGAACCACAAGAAGTTTGGGAGGAAAGAATAAAACTTCTTCTCCCCTATCAAATAAACCTTGAGGTAATGAAACTCACAGGTAATGTTGATGTAAAATTTATGCACTGTCTTCCGGCCTTTCACAACCAGGAAACCAAAGTTGGTCAGGAAATTTTTGAAAAATTTGGACTTCAGTCAATGGAAGTGACTGATGAAGTTTTTGAAAGTCCGGCGTCCATTGTGTTTGATCAGGCAGAAAACCGTATGCACACCATTAAAGCAGTAATGGTTGCTACGCTGGCCTGAACGGAATAGCAAAGGGCACCCAAAACGAGTGCCCTTCTTTCTGATTACTTTTATATTATTACTACTAGTTTAATCTAATTTGATATTTAACGCCAAAACTAATCCAACGTCCCGGCTGAAAAATATTACCTAAATCAACATATTCCTTGTCAAATAAATTTGTTGCCGATGCTGATAACATTAATCTGGGCGTTTTCCAATACACTTTCAGATCAGTCAACCCAAATGCCTCATAGTTTGCTTCACCAACAGGCTCCTTATTTTCAAACTTGGTAAACGTTCCATTTCTTTCCTGAAATCGATAGTTCCACGAAGCAAAAAGGTTCTTCCATATTTTATGGTCGATTGAAATAACCAGCTTGTGTTTTAAATTGTCCAAAGCATAATTCGATAAAAACTCGCTTTGACTTCTATTTAGCGAGTTGTACGAATAGTTAACGTTGATCTTTCTAACAAAGAAAGAAGCATCAATAAGTTCAGGCACAAACAAAGCGCCAGTAAATTCAAAACCATCACTTTTAATTTCTGTTAGATTTCGGGTTTCCCAAATGAACTCCTCACTTTCGCGAACCCAGTCGATTAAATCCGTTCCAACTCGATGATAGTAGCCTGTCTGCAAATGCAAATAACGATTATTCAGTTTTACACCACCTTCGATGGTTGTTGATCGCTCCGGCTTCAAATTCGGATTTCCTTGGTTGGTAGGACCACTGTAATATAAATCAGTAAATGTGGGCATTCGCAACGATTTGTTGAATGAACCATACAGCTTCAGTTTTTCAGTGAGCATGTAACTCAAGTCAATGCCGGGATAAATATTCCAGTCAAAATTAAGATCCGAAATCCAGTTAGCCATTGCTCGTCCCGAAGCCGTGAATCTTCCCAAATAGAATGTGTGCTCAGCAAAAAAAGATGCTGTAGTTCTTGAATGTGATTTCGTAAACTGTTGTCCATCCTCGCCCGGCACATCAATCGGCTCATCCAGATCTTCACCCAGCACATTGCTCCAAATATTTTCAGAACGAAACTCAGCTCCAAATGCCGTTTTTCCTAAATCGCTGGCGAACCAACTATTAATCGATGTTCCTAAAATATCTGTCATGTGGTAATTGTTGCCAGTGTGCCACGAAGGGATCGTATCACCATTCCAAACCCGATACCCATCTGCGGTCTTTTCATAAACATCTTCTCGAAATAGTTCAAACCGATCCTGATGACGACGCCAGTACAGTGCTGGAGTAAAATGCAGTTTCTCTCCTGTTTCAAATTTTAATGACGCAAAAGTGGTTTTGGTTTCTTCAAACTGATTGGGGTATTTGGGCGTGTAAAAGCTGTTAGCGCCAAATTGTTTGTTTGAGAATCCAGCCTGTAGTTCCAACCTTCCGGCATCGCTATTCAACGCTCCATGATAGAAGATATTGGAACTTTTAAAATCGGTGTTATCAATGTATCCATCGGATGCTTTGTCATTGAAAGCAACAAAACTTTGCAGTTTCCCAATTTGCTTATTTGCCGATACATTAATATCTCTCAACTGGTGTTCCCCATAAGTCACATCCAAAGTGGCTTGATCATTATCATCAGGCTCCGTAACAATATTGATAGCACCCGAAAATGCGTTCGGACCATAAATCCGGGCTCCGGGACCTTCCAATATTTCAATACGTTTGATGTTTTTAAAACTAACCGGCAAGTTGAGGCTATGGTGGCCGGTTTGGGGGTCGGAAAGATTGATTCCATTTAAAAGGATGAGTGTTTGATCGAAAGAACCTCCCCGGACTGAAACGTCGGCTTGAACGCCGTGCGTTCCTCGTTGCCGAATGTCAACACTCAGTGCATACTCCAGAAGGTCTTGAATACTATTGACCGGAGCCGCATCAGTTTGATCTTTCTCAATCACGGAAATAATCCGTGCCACCTGCGAATATGTCACAGGTGCTCGTTGGGCGCTGACCTCGATCTCATCAAGATCATATTCCATCTTTACTTCCAAACTATCAGGTTGTGCAATTGCATCATTAATTCCAGACACCATAAAATAAGCAACGGCCAATACGCCAATACGCACTTGCCTGTTTAATGCCTGAAACAACGAATACTTTTGACCTCCCCATCGTTTAAAAACAAGTCTGGTTGCCCAACTGTGTTTAAAACTTAACTTTTTCATTTGAATTTGTTCTCGAATAAGTAATCAGAAGCCGCAAATGTAGAAATATATGACTACATCCGAAAGTCGTTTTCCAGAGCCATTTTGAAAAGCAGCAAGCATTTTATGCACTATGGTACAAAAAAACTGAAACGATCCTTTTGTAGAATACTCACCCCGACTGTAGATATATTGAAACAAAATAGTTAGTGGCATGTATACGCAAACAAAACCACTCAATGAAATACAATAAACTAACAAACAGCAAAATATGCGATCCAATACGTCCAAAACAAACAATTGTCACAGGTTCTGCATGATCGTTGAGTATGGGAAGGTAGTTCTTTGATAAACAAATGATGCGCAAAAACATACTATGGAAAATTCACAATAACAGTTTCCTTAAATAATTACAAGGAAGAATCCTGAGAAATGATTTTAAAATACAAAACGAAAAGAATAATTCATAGTTAATCCAAATAAAAACAGATTGTTTTACGACAGCTTTAAAACGTCAAACATTTTTATGTAAATATCGTATATAAACACTAACTGCTTATAATCAGCATGTATCAATTTTCTTTATCTCAAATAAATAAAATCGAATAATAAAAGACCCCTAAATCCTTTAAGGAAAGGGGTTGTTTATTTATATTTGTTCTAAACAATAACTCATTAAAAACACGCTGCCATGACACAAGTTCAATTTAACAACGCACTTTTAGGATTGCAAGACAAACTCTTGTATTATGCACTTAGTTTAACTGCAGATCAGGAAAAAGCTCAAGATCTTTTGCAAGAGACCTTTTTAAAAGCACTTACTTACCGTGATAAATTTACGCAGAACACAAACTTTAAAGCGTGGATTTATACAATAATGAAAAACACCTTCATTAATAACTATAGAAGGAATGTAAAAGCCAAAAGCACCTTTGATGGAGCAAATAACGATTTTCATTTAAAGTTTTCAAAAGACAAAATTTATCCGTCTCCGGATTCATTTTACAGCTCTAAAGAAATCATTAAAAATATCAACGCCCTTGAAAAGGAATATAAAGTTCCATTTAAAATGTTTTTGGATGGTTATAAATACAAAGAAATTGCAGACAAACTCAGCCTTCCGTTAGGAACAGTGAAAAGCCGTATTTTCTTCACCAGAAAAAAATTGGAAAAAGCTTTAAAAGAATATGCTATCTAGTTGATCGCTATAAAATGATTAGATCAGTTAAAAAAAATGGTTCGCAATTGCGGATCATTTTTTTTATTTTTAATCGAAAGTAAAATACGAATCACGAAAAACAGAAACTGACATGACAAAAATAGCTGTACATCTTGCAACCGGATTTGAAGAAGTTGAAGCAATAAGCATTGTTGATGTATTAAGAAGAGCAGAGCTGGATGTTATTATGGTTTCCATGACCGATACAAAAACAGTTGTAGGAGGCCATCAGATCCCAATCGTTACCGACACCCTATTTCATGAGCTCGATTATTCAACTATTGACGTCATTGTATTGCCCGGAGGAATGCCTGGAGCGACAAATCTGGATAATCATAAGGGCTTGCGGGAACAAATCCTAAAATTCAATAACGAAAAAAAACTATTGGGTGCGATATGTGCTGCACCACTTGTGCTCGGGCATTTAGGAATATTGAAGAGACAGAAGGCTGTTTGCTATCCTGGTTTTGAGAAAGAACTCCATGGAGCTGAAGTTTTAAGAGACCCGACAACCGTTTCTGACAACATCGTCACGGCTCGCGGAATTGGCGTTGCGTTAAAATTTGGACTTAAGCTTGTTGAAGAAATAATTGGTGCCGAAAAAGCAGAAGAATTGTCCAAGTCCATGTTAGTGGAATATTAGAATCAGGAATGGCCGTTAGTTCTCGGAAGTGTAAAATAGAAACGGCTACCTTGGCCAAGCACGCTTTCACCCCAAATGTGGCCTCCATTCTTCCTGACAAATTCGTTACAAATAACCAGCCCCAGACCGGTGCCGTCTTCCTCATTGGTTCCCTTCCGTTTTACTTTTGAATCAATTTGAAATAGTTTATTCAGATCGTCAGGATTAATTCCCACTCCAGTATCTTCAACACAAACAGTAACGGTTTCCTTCTCTGATTTCAAAACTGTTTTTACCTGTCCTTTTTCATTTGTAAACTTAATAGCGTTATTCAGCAAGTTTCTCATAACTGTTTCAACCATCATTGGATCAGAATAAACAGTGACTTGCTCAGGCATTTCTGCAATCAGCTGAATATTTTTATCGGCAGCAGCTGGCAATAGCAAGCGTTCAATACTTTCATAAATATCGCAAAAATTGAATTCCCGTGGAGTATACTCCAATCGGCCCGTTTGGGAACGAGACCAATCCAATAAATTTTGCAGCAATCGGAAAATAGAATTGCTTGACTTGTAAATATCTGAGGCATATTGCTTTCTTTCAATGTCTGAAAAACGATCATATTGCTTGTGTATCAAATAAGAATACCCCATAACAGTGTGGAATGGATTTTTGAGGTCGTGTGCAATTATTGAAAAGAATTTATTCTTAGAAGCATTTAGTAATTCAAGCTCTTTTCGCTGTTCTTCAATCTTCAAATTCTTCAAACTTAACAGATCATTTATTCTTCTTTTATTTAAGTATGCAACTGAAACAAAAAATATCGCAGCCACCAATACCAAAATCAAAATAATCCCAAAAGCCCGAAGTTCTTTATCTCTCTCTATTTGCAGTTGATCAATTTCTCTTGATACGCTTAATCGCTCAATTTCTGCCTCTTTTTGCTGGGTTTCATATTGCTTTTCAAGCTCAGCGACCTGATTATGACGTTCTTCCTGGCGTAAAGTATCTTGATACCGATCATATATCTTAAACGCATGATATGCCTCATCAATTCGTCCCTGTTTTTCGTAGGTAAGAGCCAGGTCCAAATAATTAAGTTGTTTTAAATAATATTCGTAATCATCAGCTAGTTGCAAACTTTTATAAAATGTATTGATCGCACTTCCATACTGACCAAGTTCGCGATAAACGCCACCCAATCCTTCAAGCGCAAAAGCCTCGCTTCGATTATCACCTAACTCACCAAATACGTCAACTGCCCTCTTGTAAAAATCCAGCGCTAACTCCATACTATCTTTTGTATTAAGATAGATGTTTGCAATATTATTAAGTGCAATGGCCTCTCTTTTCTTATTTTTCAATTCCCGAAATAAAAATAGGGCTTTATTGTAATACACCTTCGAAGAATCGTATTGCTCCAGATTATAGTAACCGACCCCAACACCATTGTAATTAACAGCCAAACTTGTTTTTTTACCACCCCCTGCATTAATTTCTGCTGCTAGTTCATAATGACGTATCGACTCTTTAAAGTCACCAGTCCGTGTAAAAACCATGGCTAAGTTTGAATATACCCGAGCTTTATCTTCTATTAAATTTTGCTTTGAAAAAAGATCTAATGCCTGATATAAATTTTCTGCAGCCTGATTGTATTCCCCTAGGTAATAATAAACCAAGCCAATAGAATTTAATGTCTCAGCCATGTTCTGCACATCATTTATTTGACGGAATATTTCCAAGGCTGCTGAATAATTTCCTACTGCCTCCGGGTAGTTATTATGGTAGTAGCAGCACTCTCCTTTCAAGTATAAAAACTGCGACTCAAACAAAGGAGCATCAATCGATTCACTAATAGCAATCGCTTTATTCGCGACCTTTAAACATTTGGCGCTATCTTCACGCACATAGTGCTGGGAGAAATCCAACATATGAGCCAGCTTCTCTTCATCGCTCACATCTGTTGGAAAAGACAAAAGGCTATCCACATCATCTTGACAAAAAGCAAGGTGAATAATAAAAAGGAAAATAATATGAAGCCCATTTTTCTTAAACATTCGCACAAGGTGACTAGTGCAAATATGTCAATTTTTATTGAATCATCGTTCAAAAAAGAGTATGAATTGAATAAACAGCAATTGGGTGAAAACATGTTAGGCAAAAAAAAAGGACTCTTTATACAAGAGCCCTTTGATAATCTATTTTGAATGCTTCTTAATCCATTCCCGAGCATTTACAAATGCTTCAATCCATGGAGCTACCTCATCCTTTTTACGATCGGCCGGGTAATAAGGCCAATGCCAAGGTTTAAAGGCTCTTTCCAAGTGAGGCATCATCGCTAAATGGCGGCCATCTTTCGAGCAAAGAGAAGCCGTATTGAGATCTGATCCATTAGGATTCCCGGGATAGAAGTCATAGCTATATTTATAAGGAATATGGTATTGATCTTCTGCATAAGGCAAACTAAATTTTCCTTCACCATGAGCAATCCAAACACCAAGTTTCATTCCGGCCATTGAGTTCAGCATGACAGAGTCGTTCTTAGCAATTTCTATATTCAAAAATGCCGATTCGAATTTATGTGATTCATTATGTAGCATCTTTGGCATTTTTTCGTGTTCAGGATAGAGCAAGCCAAGTTCCACCATCAGCTGGCAACCATTACAAACGCCCAAGCTTAAAGTATCTTTTCGCTTGTAGAAATTCTCTAAAGTCTGTCGAGCTTTCTCGTTATATTTAAAAGCACCTGCCCAACCTTTTGCTGATCCAAGAACATCGGAATTAGAGAACCCCCCAACAAATACAATCATGTTGATATCCTCTAAGTTTTCACGCCCAGAAATAAGGTCGGTCATATGAACATCTTTCACATCCAGCCCAGCCAGATACATCATATATGCCATTTCGCGATCGCCATTCACTCCTTTCTCTCGAATAATAGCAGCTTTTACTCCACTTGCAACTCGGCGGTTTAAATCAATACCATAATCAGCAGCTTTACCCGTAAAGCCTTTGAAGTCATAGTCCAGCTCGTTGTTTTTATAATTTTTGAAACGCTCCAGTGCCAGTTTCTCGCCACTTTGTTTGCGATCCATTAAATAGGAAGATTTGAACCACAGCTCACGCAGAGAATCAATATCTAAATCGAATTCTGCGTCAAAGTTTTTAACTGTGAAAACACGTTTCCCTGCAGGTTGACCTATTTTTAAAAACTTCACTCTCGCGTCAGTCAATTTTGTTTCCACGATTTCAGAATCGGCAGCCTGAATTATAATTCCCGGGTTTTCGTTAAAGAAAACTTTTGCACTGTCTTTTTCACCCAAACCGGTTAAATCCAAGTTTAAGCCCGTTTCATTATCGCTGAAACACATTTCGAGCAGCGTTGTGATTAATCCACCGGAAGCCACATCGTGCCCAGCAAGAATTAATTCATTTTCAATCAAGTATTGAATCGCATTGAATGCTTTCACGAAATAAGCTGGATCAGCAACAGTTGGAGCTTCTTGTCCAAGTTTGTTTACGATTTGCCCAAAAGCACTTCCTCCTAAAACCAATGAAGTTGATGAGAAATCGATATAATAAAGCGGCTTGCTGGCATCGTTCACAGTAACTGGCTCCACAACTTTTTTCACGTCGGTTACTTCACCCGAAGCTGAAATTATTACAGTTCCCGGAGAATAAACCACATCATCTTTATACTTCTGAGTCATTGACATGGAGTCCTTTCCGGTTGGGATATTTACTCCTAAAGCGCATGCAAAATCACTGGCTGCTTTTACCGCCTTGTAAATACGTGCATTTTCGCCGGGATTTTTTGCAGGCCACATCCAGTTAGCACTCAACGAAACGCTCCTCATTTTATCGGGCATTGGAGCCCAGATAATATTGGTTAGCGACTCAGCAATTGAAAGGATCGAACCACTTTCAGCATTGACCATTGCCGCAACAGGCGCATGACCAATAGTCGTTGCCAGGCCGCTTTTGCCTTGGTAGTCGAGAGTTATGACACCTACATTATTTAATGGAAGATGTAATTTGCCTGCGCCTTGCTGCTTTGCAATCCGGCCGGTTACCGAGCGGTCAACTTTATTGGTCAACCAGTCTTTACAAGCTACCGACTCCAATTGCAGAACATCTTCGAGGTACGATTCTATTTTATCCTGATCGTAAGCCAATTCAGCATAATTAGCTTTCTCTATTGTATCTGTTAAAACTGTTTTTGGTGGATTACCAAACATATAAGCCAGTTGCCAGTCGATTGACTTTTCACCTGTCTTTGAATTCTCGAACGTAAATTGCATATCGCCAGTAGTATCGCCAATCACGTACATTGGCGAGCGCTCACGGTCTGCAATCTTCTTCAACAAATCAACATGCTTTTCACTCATAACCAATCCCATGCGCTCTTGCGACTCATTACCAATAATTTCCTTTTGAGAAAGTGTTGGGTCACCAACAGGCAATTTGCTTGTATCAATTTTTCCGCCAGTTTCCTCTACAAGTTCCGAAAGGCAATTCAGGTGACCACCAGCACCATGATCGTGAATAGAGATAATTGGGTTGTCATCTGACTCGGCCAATGCACGAATAGCATTGTAGGCACGTTTTTGCATTTCCGGGTTTGCCCGCTGAACAGCGTTTAACTCAATTGCATTTTCAAACTCACCAGTAGCTACTGAAGAAACAGCTCCACCACCCATTCCAATGCGATAATTATCACCGCCAAGCAATACTACCTTGTCGCCTACTCCTGGCTTATCTTTTAAGCTATCTTTTTTAGCTCCAAACCCAATACCTCCGGCAAGCATGATTACTTTGTCGTAACCATATTTTTTATGGTCTTCAAAATGCTCAAAAGTCAATACAGAACCGGTAATCAACGGCTGCCCAAATTTGTTCCCAAAATCACTGGCTCCATTAGATGCCTTAATCAATATTTCTTCAGGTGTTTGATACAACCACGGACGCTCCTCTGTAGCTTCCTCCCAATTGCGGGCTTCTTCTGTTCGCGGATAAGAAGTCATATAAACGGCAGTTCCGGCAATTGGCAAACTACCTTTTCCTCCGGCAATTCGGTCGCGAATTTCACCACCAGTACCCGTCGCAGCTCCATTAAAAGGCTCTACTGTAGTTGGAAAATTATGAGTTTCGGCTTTCAACGAGAGCACTGTTTCAATATCTTTTACTTCAAAATAATCAGGTTTATCCTGCGTTTTTGGAGCAAATTGCTCAACAACTGGTCCTTGTACAAAGGAGCAATTATCTTTATATGCAGAAATAATTTTATTTGGATTTTCTTTTGATGTTTTTTTAATCATCTGGAAAAGCGACATTTCTTGCTCAACCCCATCAATGATAAACGATCCGTTGAAAATTTTATGACGACAGTGCTCCGAGTTTACCTGAGAAAAACCGAATACTTCACCATCGGTCAACTTGCGATCCATCTTTTCTGAAACCGACTCCAAATATTTGATTTCATCTTCGCTCAATGCCAAACCTTCTTGCTCATTATACGCTGCTATATCATCAATTTCAATGATCGGATCCGGCTCCTTGTCGATCGTAAAAATGTTTTGTCCCAAAGATTCATACAACGCTTTAAGCATAGGATCATATCCGGCAGAACGATCAGGAACTTCAATAAATTCTTCCAAACGCAAAATGCCATTGAGTCCCATGTTTTGGGTAATTTCAACAGCATTGGTACTCCATGGAGTAATCATTTCTTTTCGTGGGCCTACAAAATACCCTTCTAAAAAATCGTGGTCAACCAAGGTTGCATCGCCAAACAACCAGCTCAGTTTTTGTACGTCTTCGTTCGAAAATGAAACGGATGTTTGAACAGCAACAATGCTGTTTTGGAGGGTTTTAAAGAATAAAATCATGTTGAATCGGTTAATATTAAATGACATGTTGTAAAACACGGCACAAAGATAAAAATTACTTCAGAAGAAATAGTCTAAACCTGTCGAAAACCGCTTGAATGTGAATAATAAGAAGCGATTGTTAATAGATTTAACGACTTAGCAAGATTCTTTATTTCACTGCTTCTAATTAAATCAACTACTTTTGCCATTCATGAAAAAGGAATTTGACAATTATCACGAGCTAAGAGATAAAATTGATCTGTTGACAGAGAAATTATCTGACAAACACACAAATCACATGGTCTGCAAAAAAGGCTGTGACTTGTGCTGCATGGATTATGATGTTTTCCCTGTTGAATACAATTCAATAAAAAAGAAGATTGAAAATGAGTCAATAGACTTTCAAGAATCTACTGATGGAAGTTGTATTTTCCTGAAGGATCACGCCTGTCAAATCTATAAACATCGACCAATTATATGTCGCACCCACGGCTTACCGCTACTCTTTATGAATGATGAGCAGTGGGAATTATCAGCTTGCGAATTAAATTTTACAGATTTTGATGATGAGGATTTTTCTGCAGAAAATACGTTTCCTCAAGACAAATTCAATAGCGAACTATTCATTATTAATAAAAATTACATCAAAGAAAATAATCTGCAACATTCCGAATTTGATCTGATTCCACTAAATAAACTACGCGACTGAAACTTATTTTATATCCAACTTGATTAACTCCATGGTATAACCCGTCCGTTCCCAGCCACTGACTTTAAAAAGAGCCGCAAAATCTTTTCCAAGTAACTGTTGTCGATTATAAAAGGCTGCGATAGAATCCTTGTCTGTGAAATACTCAACCATCCGAATCACTCCAATATCGTTATCCGAAAGAAACATCACAATATCATTATCAACAGGACCATGCATTTTAGACACAATTGTATAATCAATAATCTGATTCCCTGATCTTGACCGAAAAGTTTCTTTATCGTTGTTGGTGAAATCTCTTCGGGTTATTTTTTCACCAATAATCTCATAATTTGGGAAGTAATCTGTAAAGACATTTTTCAAAAACCCCATCGTCTTGAACTGGCCAACATAAACCAGGTTCTCAGTATTAATTTTTGACTTATCCCATTCTGAGTTTAACAACAAATCAAAAGATGTTCCGTGATCTCCAAAATACTGACTCAACATCTTCGCGCTATAAGGTCCCATTTTCGTCACGTATGGATATTGATTGGGAACCATTTGAGAAGCTTGTTCCGGATGTTGCTGCAAATGTTGCGTAAAGTCTTGCTCTGAGTTTATTGAAAAATCCCTGAATGTTCCGAAACCTCCGGTTGGCACGTTTGATTCAATGGTAAAATGATCACCAATCAATACTGTTATTGAGAATTTTTCATCTAAAAAACCTTCCCAGAAATCACTTGATGTTTTTTTTCTAAAGAAAAAAAAAGCTCCAATAAAAAAGAGAAGTAAAACTGACAAACCGACAATGCTTCCAGAGTTAGAGAATAATGATTTTTTCTCTTCAACATCTTTAAAAACGACCCGGTACTCTCCTTTTTCAATCTGAAAAATAACTTTGTCATTTTGTCCTTCCGTTTCATAATAGGCAGATAGTTTTCTTCGCAGATTATGAATATAAACCCGAACCTTATTGTCATTTTTTACAGGGTCGTAGCTATTACCAAAAATCTCTGATCCAATTGTGGCTTCCTTCAACTTTCGTCCTTCTATAGTTGCACGAAACAATAGAGAAAGTAGCACCTTATTCACATTTGAACGTGAAAACTGATCACTTTCAAGTATCTTTTTTAATTGATATTCGAGATTTTGTCTTTCAGCCACCATGATTTTTGAAAAGCTTCAAATATAATTAAAAACTGTGTGATACAGACTGATTATCAAAAAGATTAAAGATGAAAAACGTAAGCTTTTAACGGTTAAAGAAACGTGATTTAAGTTAAAAATAGCGTCAACAAACATCTCTTACGATTACCTTAGTAAAAAATCAAAACAAAAAAATGATGAAATTACTTACACTAAACCTATTAGTGCTTTTTACAAGTTTTTTATTTGCCCAAGAAACCGAAACAATCTACCTATCCGGGACCGGAGCCGAAGATGCCGTCGAATGGGAGTTTTACTGTTCTGATGGAAGAAAGTCCGGAGAATGGTCAACCATCGCAGTTCCTTCCTGCTGGGAACAACAAGGATTTGGCGATTATAATTATGGACACGATCCATTTGAAGAACGTTTGAATGAAACCGGACTTTATCGATACAACTTCACTGTTCCGAAAAGCTGGAAGAACAAAGAGATAACGATTGTTTTTGATGGGGTAATGACTGATGCAGAAGTTAAAATAAATGACAAGCTGGCTGGACCTGTCCATCAAGGCGCTTTTTACCAATTTAGATATGACATTAGCAAATTGGTAAAAGCCGGTAATGAAAATCAACTGGAAGTTTTGGTAAAAAAACATTCTGAAAATCTATCTGTGAATCAAGCGGAAAGAAAAGCTGACTTCTGGATTTTTGGTGGAATTTTCCGACCTGTCTTTCTTGAAGTCAAGCCAAAAACCAATATCCAACGCGTTGCAATTAATGCAAAACATAGTGGCGATTTTACGGCTGATGTTCACCTGAAAAACTCAAAAACTGCCTCAACTATTCATGTCGATATTCAAACGCTGGACGGTGAAGTTCAAACATCATTCAAGCAGCCGATAACAGCCAACACCAACCGAGTTCAAGGGAATCTCAGAAACCCATTAAAATGGAATCCGGAGTATCCAAATTTATACAACGCTGTGTTTTCGTTGCTGGACAAAAGCGGTAAAACAATTCATCAATATACCGAGCGATTTGGATTCAGAACCATTGAAGTCAGAGAAAGTGATGGTATTTATGTAAATGGTGTCCACATTAAAATGAAAGGTGTTGACCGCCACACCTTTCATCCCAAATATGGAAGAACATCTTCAAAAGAACTTAGCATTACCGCTGTCAACTTAATGAAAGACATGAATATGAACGCAGTGCGAATGTCACACTATCCGCCCGACAAGCACTTTCTGGATGTTTGCGACTCTTTGGGGTTGTTTGTGCTAGATGAGCTTACTGCCTGGCAAAAACCGTCTTATGACGATGCTGTCGGAAGAGAATTATTGGAGGAAATGATTGCGCACGACGTTAATCATCCCAGCATTATTATTTGGGCCAATGGGAATGAAGGTGGTGAAAACAATAGTTTAAATGATGACTTTGCTAAACTGGATATCCAAAAACGAATTGTAATCCATCCTTGGCAAGATTATGAAATGACAAATACCCTTCACTATTTCGACTATAACTATTTGTCAAACGATGGATTTAGCAAACGAAAGATATTATTTCCTACCGAAATTATACATGGGCTTTATGACGGAGGCCATGGCGCAGGCTTGGACGATTTCTGGTTGAGAATGTGGAGTGATCCGCTCTGCGCAGGAGCGTTCCTCTGGGTTTTTGCTGATGAAGCCATTGAACGAACCGATCGAAATAATGAATTTGATACCGACGGTAATCATGCTCCAGACGGAATTGTTGGACCTTATAACGAAAAAGAAGGAAGCTTCTTCACCATTAAGGAAATTTGGTCGCCAATCTTTTTTGAGAAACGATACATCACCCCCGATTTTAACGGCAAATTCAACATTGAGAATAGGTTTCTTTACACCAATCTCGACCAGTGTGCTATAAAAGCAGGTTGGCTAAAATTTTCTTCCCCTTCCGAAAAGGGAAAAGAGACAATCAGTAAACCGGAGCATATCAACATTCATCTAAAGCCCGGACAAAATGGTCAACTACAAGTTTCGCTTCCCGATAATTGGCGACAATTTGACGCCCTTAGCATAACTGCCACTGATCAATATGGAAAAAATATTAATACATGGAGCTGGCCTGTAAAAAAAGCCGCCATTAAGGCCCGGGAACTACTTGTCAAAAATTCGGGCTTAAAACCAGAACTCGAAGAAACCCAGAGCGAACTGAAAGTGAAAGCCGGGCAATTGGAGATTTCAATTAAAAAAAATAATGGAACGATTGCTGAATTAAAAAACAATGGGCTGACAATACCACTTTCCAACGGGCCTGTTTTTATGAGCAAGGAAAAGCAGGTAAAACATGTTAAGCATTATTTTAATGGTAATGAGTTAATCATCACTGCTACTTTTGAAAATGATGATCATTTTAAATGGACTATTAACGGTAATGGGCAAGTCGATCTGGCTGTCGCTTATCAACCAGCAAATAATTGTCAGTTTGCCGGAATTTCCTTCGATTTTCCTGAGAAAAACGTAGCTGGGATGAAATGGCTAGGGGATGGTCCGTATCGCGTTTACAAAAATCGCATGAAAGGTGTAAATTTTGGCTTGTGGGAAAAAGAATATAACAACACGATAACCGGAGAATCTGGTTTCATTTACCCTGAATTTAAAGGTTATCACGCCAACACCTATTGGGCAGAGATAAAAGGGAAAAATGCTCCTGGATTTACGGTCTATGTAGAAACTAATGATATCTTCCTCCGGATGCTAACACCCGATGCCCCCGCCGCTCCAGCGAGAACAAAAATTGACTATCCTGCGGGAGACATTTCATTTCTGCATGGGATAAATGCTATCGGTTCTAAATTTAAAAATGCTACTAGCTTTGGACCACAATCAAGTCCATATCGGTTTAACCCGACTAAAATTCATGGTGGTAAATTATTTATGAAATTAACCTTCGATTTCAGTTAATCCGCCATTAAGATTAAGAAAAGAGTATTTCTCTTGGTAAAAAAGAAATACCCTTTTCTTTTTTTTAATCTGATTTCAGACCCGTTTCGATCTGACTAAATATATTTTGACACCAACGAACAAATTAATTTTCAGCCAAAAGCGGTGAGTTCATTCGTCGATTTTGTTTTAGAAAAGAATAATCTTAATTTTCTTTTCTAACTCAAACTCATCCAAATTATGAAACCATTTTTTCTTATAACAATCGCTGCTCTGCTATTTACAATAAATAGCTTTGCTGCAAAAAACAAAACAATGGAAGATAACAATAACAAACTGGCGGTACTCTGGACAAGCGGCGATCCTGAAGTTGCTGAAAAGGTGTGTTTTATGTATACCAATAATGCAAAAAAGCAAGCTTGGTTCGATGAAGTGGTTTTGATTGTGTGGGGACCTTCATCAAAACTATTAGCTGAAAATGAAATGCTTCAGGATTACATTAAAATAATGCAGGAGAATGGTGTTAAAGTGGAAGCTTGCTATTACTGTGCTGATATGTACGGCGTAGTGGAAGACCTCAAGAAAATGGATATTGATGTCAAAGGGATGGGCGTTCCATTAAGCAACTATTTGAAAGAAGGTTGGCATACACTCACCTTTTAATTTTCAGGGTTTAATCTTAGGTTAAATCAAGAAAGTGGTCTTGTTATAGTTAGGTGGTTATCGACGCTTTTTCTATTTTTGGGCGATATTATTCAAATAATAATCACTATCCCGAAAAATAAAATAACATGAGAAAAAAAGTAGTTGCCGGTAACTGGAAATGTAACACTTCAGTTCAAGAAGGTGTTGAGTTAGCAAAAGCTGTTAATGAACTAGTTGCCAAAGAAGGCGCTGAAGACGTTGTTGTTGTTCTTGGAACTCCATTCACACATATTACAAGTGTAGTTGATGCAGTTGATACCAGCCGTGTTGGTGTATCTGCTCAAAACTGTGCTGCTGAAGCCAACGGCGCGTACACCGGTGAAGTTTCTGCTGCTATGGTAAAGTCAACTGGTGCAGAATATGTCATTTTAGGTCACTCTGAAAGACGTGAATATTATGGCGAAACCAGTGAAATTCTGAATAAAAAACTTGCTTTGACTTTGGAAAATGGTTTAACACCTATTTATTGTTGTGGTGAAGCTTTGGATATTCGCGAAGCTGGTACTCAAAAGGAATATGTGATCAACCAATTGGAAGAAACTATCTTTAACTTGAGTGCTGAAGATTTCAAAAAGGTAATTATAGCGTACGAACCAATTTGGGCTATTGGAACAGGAAAAACTGCAACAACAGAGCAAGCACAAGAAATGCACAAAGATATTCGTGATGCTATTGCTGCCAAATACAGCCAGGAAGTTGCTAATGAAATTTCAATTCTTTATGGTGGTAGCGCAAAACCAAGCAATGCTCCCGAGTTATTTGCCAACCCAGATGTAGACGGAGGTTTGATTGGTGGAGCTTCGTTGAAAGCTGAAGATTTCTTAGGCATTATCAATGCTTATTAATTAAAAGAGAAAATACTCAACTAAATAATGAAGCCATCTGGAAAAACAGATGGCTTTTTTTATTTTTATCAGTAATTATGGTATAAATTAATACTTCCTTCTAAAAAAATAAATCTTAATACAAGAGTACCAATGAAATTAAATACCGATAAATTGATGGAAGAACTGCTTAAGGAATTCAAAAAAGTAGATGAATTTCGAAATCAGTTCAGGAATGATTTTATAAAAGTTTTTACTTCATTATTGTATAATCTGTATCAATTGGAGAAAGATGAGAAGATGAATGAAGCTTTGACGATCATGGCTCAACAAACGATCAGCTATACGGAGTCGATCATTGAGAAGGATCGATCATTTTCGGAATATAGAAAAGAAGAGGAATTGAAAGCAATGGATGATTTACTAGCCAAGCTTCAAATACTTGAATCATATGAAGAAGAAATTAGAAAAATTAAGCAGACGCTAAATGATGTCGTTATAAATCATTATCCTACCATATACGAGTTCACTTCGTTTGGCTATCGACTGCACGAGAAAAAAGCTCAATACCACAGTTATCAGTTTTGGTCGGGCTTTCAGCAAATGAAAATTGAAAAAGAATAAGTGCAAACGTCTGTTGTTGTGAAAGTATCATTCTACTTGGGTAAAAGACCCTTTATAAACTATTCTTTTCTATCTTCGCCAAAAATTTTGATAGCCGACAAATATGAAATACACAAAAGCTAGTTTTGCAATAAATCCTGACAGTGAAACCAACCGCGAAATATTAATTGCCTACCTATCTGAACTTGATTTCGAAAGCTTCGATGAAGTAGATGATGAAGTTCATGCTTTTTTCCCAATTAGGAAGGTTACTTCTAGTGAGATAGAAAATTGCCTGGAATCAGTTCCCTTCAAAGCTAGTTTTAAACTTGAAGAAATGCCCGATATTAATTGGAACGAAGAATGGGAAAAAAACTATTTTGAACCACTGCTACTCGATAAAAAAGTATTAATACGAGCTCCCTTTCATTCCGAATATCCGGAAGCAACATACGAGATTATCATTGATCCGAATATGGCTTTTGGAACTGGTAATCATGAAACAACTAGTTTAATGATGAATCATCTTTCCGATATTAACTTGGAAGGTCAGGCCGTTTTAGATATGGGGTGCGGAACCGGAATTCTTGGCATTTATGCATCGATGCTTGGAGCAAAAGACGTAACAGCAATTGATATTGATAGTTGGTCGTTTGAAGCTACTGTCGAAAATTCAAGATTAAACAAAGTCGGCAATCTGCAAGCATTTATCGGCGATGCACAACTGCTAAGCGAGAAAAAATTTGACATCGTATTGGCAAACATCCAGAAAAACATCATCCTTCAGGATATTGAGAAGTATGTTTCAGTTTTAAATGAAGATGGATTACTTGTTGTAAGTGGATTCTATAAAAATGATTTAGAAGATATTATTGGAAAAGCTGCCGAATTAACGCTGCATAAAGTTGATATCAAGGAGCAAAATGATTGGATAGCTGTTTCATTTCAGAAATAGAAACAATCTACAACATTGAATTTGCCAATAAACCGGTCATTATAGCAATTGTAAAACTTATAAAAGTACCTACCAAAACGTATTCAGACAAGAGACGTGTGCCATCTTCGTTTTTAACCGATATTCGCAAAATTGATTTTGCAGCAATCAGAAAACCAATTGCCTGAAATTGAGCACCCAAAACAAATGTCAGTACTAGAATGCGTTCTAAAACTCCGATCCATTTTCCTGCATTTTGCAAACTTGGCCCCATCGTCTGATGAATTTGATTCTGCCAGTGTTTAGTGGCCAGATTGATAATAATCATTGATGGCCAGATGACAAAAATATAAGCAAGTCCGACTATCAAATTTCTCTCGTTCGAAATTAAATCTGAAAACTGCGACGCTATATTTGAAGGCACACCATTTATAATAAATACAACACCTGCTATTGACAATACATGTAAAATCTGATCACCTAAAAACCATGTCAAGCTCCCTGCCTTTGACGGTTTTATGTAAATCTTTGCTAAATCTATCAGATAGTGGATCGTAAATATAAATAGCGGTATTTGCCAGGCAAAATAATCAAGAGAAAACAAAACAGAAATACTTGTTACAACAAGAATATGATAGAACAATTTTCGTGACTTAACTCCATTCTTGTTTTTATGTTCCACCCACGAATTTGGCTGTAATAAAAAATCAGCAATTAGATGTGCAATTAATAATCGAAGAAATAAAATCATTACTACTTATATTTTCTCCAAAATATCAAGATACCGTTCATTCATTTTTTCTATCAGAGTCCAATTGGCTAGATGAACTCTATTGCTAACCGACGGTTGAGACAAATTCAATATCTTGGCAATTTCAGTTTGTTTGTATCCCTGAACAAGATAATAAATAACTTCAGCTTGCGCCAATGTCCAGCCTGCAAAGATCTGATCTAAAAATGCGCATGCTAACTCAAACTCCTTATTATATTCCTCATTCGTAGTTGTAATAATTAAGGTTTGTTTCTTCTTTTTCATAGCATCAAGAGCTCGTCCTGACAGCACGAATGGGCGTTCCATCGACTTCCCAATATGCTTCGGAACCTCAGTAACTTGTCCAACAGCCAACGATATCCTGACATCCATTGCTTCGTTTGCATTCTTGTTCTTCACCCCTATTTCTTTCTGTTTAAAGAAAGATTTTAAATAAATACACTTTCGAAAAGCTTGTTGAGTTTCTTCAGTCATTAGTTGGAAGCTATCTCCTCGACTAGAAAGAATTGGTTCGGCGCCCTTAACCAAGTAATTACTTGCCGGTTCTTCCAGTACATCCATGGTTTGCATAAATACGGATTCTTCAAACTTTGAAGAATTAATGACATCTGCTGATATTACTGCGATCCTTTGCATACTTAAATATAGCTAAAATAAACTATATTTACAATTATTAGATCAATAAATCTATATTTTTACATTATAGACTAAATTAGTTATACATCAAAATTTAGTTCTTTCAAATTCAAGCACTTCCAGGTCCTGAATATTTTTACCGTCAATTGTAAATCGAATGGCGGTACAAACTTTATGAAATCCTTTATTACCAGCCGCTCCCGGATTCATGTGCAAGCAATTAATTTTCTTATCATTTATCACCTTTAAAATGTGCGAATGGCCTGCGATAAACAGCTGTGGCGGATTCGCATAGACTTGCTTTCTAATTCTGGAATCATACCGCCCTGGATAACCTCCTATGTGGGTAATTAATACGTCAACATCTTCACAAAAAAAACGTAAAGTCTCTGGAAACATTCTACGCAAAACATGTCCGTCAATATTTCCATACACCGCTCGTAAAGGTTTTAGTGCAGATAGCTTGTCTGCCAGTTGTTCATTTCCGATGTCTCCGGCATGCCATATCTCATCCACGTTTTCTAAAAACCGCACTACTCTTCTACTTAATTCTCCGTGAGTATCAGAAATCAATCCTATCTTCTTCATAAAAGGGCTATAAACTTTAATGGAAAGCAAAATTAAGCTAATTTTGAAAGAACAATTAATTTAGTGGTCACATTTAGCAATTTGCAAATATTTTAAATCCAATAAAATGAAAAGAGTTGTTATTGTTCGTCATGCAAAAGCAGTTCCTTATGGTTACGAAGATGATTTTAATCGAAAACTTAGAGACCGGGGGAAAAAAGATGCTAACCAAATTAGCTCGACTCTAATGGCCGAAGGGAAAAAAGCAGATTTAATTATTTCCAGTCCGGCCAAAAGGGCATTTAAAACTGCTAAAATATATGCCGACAACTTTCACTATCCAATCGATATAATTATAACAATTAACGATTTATACCACGGATTGACTACTCAGGAATTTTTAGATTTGATAAATGATCTTTCTGACGATATTCAGTCTGTATATATATTCGGGCATAATCCGATGATGCACCAAATGAGTTACAATTTATCCAAGTCTTTTAACAGCGACATGCCAACCTGTTCAACTGTAGGGATTGATTTTGAAGTAGATAAATGGAGCGAAGTGGACGCAAGAAATGGAAATGTATCATTCCATCTTATGCCCAGAATGTTCAGTTAGCTATAAATAAAGTACCTACAAAGCAATTTAACTTTGAAGAACAATTCCTTTCTCTATTTTTGCAAAAAAAGAAAACTATGCAGCTTTTTTATACGCCAGACATCAACGCAGATGACTACTGTTTAAATGAAACCGAATCGAAACATGCCGTTCGAGTACTTCGACTAAATGTAGGCGACTCCATTCAGTTAATCGACGGAAAAGGAAACTTCTACGAAGCACAAATAACTGATGCTCATCCTAAAAAATGCCAAGTACATGTCATAAAAAAGGTGAATGGGGTCGGTAAAAGAAATAATTATCTGCATCTGGCAGTAGCTCCCACAAAAAATATTGATCGATTCGAATGGTTTCTCGAAAAAGCGACAGAAATTGGAGTCGATGAAATAACGCCAATTCTTTGTGAGCATTCAGAACGTAAAGTGATTAAACATGAACGATTGGAAAAGGTAATCGTTTCGGCTATGAAACAATCGCTAAAAGCTTATTTGCCGAGATTAAACCACCTCACCCCTATCAAAGATTTAATTAACTCAAGTAGCGAGTCGAAAAAGTTTATTGCACATTGTTACGAAAGGGACAAGCATATTCTCAAGAATGAATTGGAGTCCAGCGACTCAAATCTAATATTAATTGGCCCCGAAGGAGATTTCTCCGAAAATGAAGTTACTTTGGCAATCGACAAACAATTTATTCCGGTTAGTTTAGGAGAAAGTAGACTCCGCACAGAAACTGCGGCAGTTGTTGCATGCCACACGGTAAACTTGCTAAAATCATAAAAAAACAGACTTCATTATATTTTATTAAAGTCAAATTCACATAAAATTTTTCACCAAGGCTTTCTTTTTCATATTTACTCACCTATTTTTGCTTGTCATCAAACACACACACATGAACCGATCGCTAAAAGAATATCTTTTGATTACGCTAAAGGGTATGGGAATGGGAGCAGCTGATGTTGTCCCCGGAGTTTCAGGAGGAACAATTGCTTTCATTACCGGAATTTATCAGGAGCTAATCGACTCAATAAAATCAGTCAATTTACACTCTTTGAAATTATTTTTCACCGGCAAGTTCAAGGAGTTCTGGATCGAAATTAATGGCAACTTTCTATTGGCAGTTGTCTTCGGAATTGGCATCAGCGTTTTGTCGCTGGCAAAAGGATTAAAATACTTGCTTGAAAATCATCCCATCCTAATTTGGTCATTCTTCTTTGGATTGATCATCGCTTCGGCTATTTACGTTGGGAAAGACATTAAACAATGGAAAATTGGAACTATTGTATCGATGATTGCGGGTGCAGTTATTGCCTATTTTATTACCATCGTAACACCAGCCGAAGCTCATAGTAGTTACGCATTTGTATTTTTATCAGGTTCCATCGCCATCTGCGCCATGATACTACCAGGAATTTCTGGAAGTTTCATACTGGTACTACTTGGCATGTATAAGTTCATACTGGGGGCCGTATCAAGCTTTAATTTACCGGTAATAGCTGTGTTTTTGGTGGGAGCAGCTCTCGGAATCATCTTATTTTCAAACCTATTGAGTTGGTTATTAAAGCGCTATTATGATCTAACAATTGCGCTGTTAGTCGGTTTTATGATCGGATCGTTAAACAAAGTATGGCCATGGAAAGAAACCGTGGAAACGTTTATTGACCGGCATGGGGAAGTAAAACCATTAATTGAAGAAAATATACTGCCAACAAGCTACGAAACCATCTCCGGAATCCAACCACAGTTAGCGGGTGCTATTGGGCTTGCGACATTGGGGTTCGCTCTTATTTTCATAATCGAAGGAATATCAAAAAAATTAAGCAAATGAAGACATACGGATTAATAGGATATCGACTAGGTTACTCTTTCTCAAAAGGATTCTTTACCGACAAATTTGAAAGAGAAGGATTGAAAGAGCATGAATATGTCAACTTTGAATTGAATACGATTAGTGAGTTTCCTTCAATTTTTAAGAAAAACGATCACATTGCCGGACTGAACTGCACAATTCCTTATAAGCAGGAAATCATGCCTTATTTGGATGAAGTTGATGAGGAGGCAACTCAAGTAGGAGCCATCAATACCGTAAAAATTATTCGCTCGGCGGATCAAACAAAACTAAAAGGATTCAATACTGACATTTATGGATTTGAAAATTCATTGATGCCCATGTTGAACAAAAAACATAAAAAGGCTCTGATTTTAGGAACTGGTGGAGCTTCTAAAGCAATCAAACACATTTTGGATAAAAATAACATCGATTACCTTTCAGCTTCTATTGAAGAGGAATTGTTCGAAAAGGAAATTCGCTATGAGCAGATTGATGAATCTTTACTTAAAGAACATCTGATTATTATTCATGCAACCCCGCTTGGCACATTTCCCAAAATTGACAATTGTCCATCAGTTCCATACGAGCATATCACTTCAGACCATGTTCTTTTTGACTTGGTGTACAACCCCGAATTGACGCTGTTTTTAAAAAAGGGGCTAGAAAAAGGAGCTTCAATAAAAAACGGATTGGAGATGCTTCACTTACAAGCAATCAAAGCATGGGAAATCTGGAATGCCTGATTTCCCATAGCTGAGAGCATTATGCTTTTAGCTTTTCAATCCTCCAAATTCAACCAAAATCTTTAGGATAGCGCCCGGAGCTTCCGACCATTCTCTCATCGCCTGTGAAGCTTCATCTGGCTGAACGGTTTTTGAAATCAGCAATTGGCTATCGAGTTGACTATTTTTTAGATACCTAATTACAGCCTCGAAATCGGAAGGATTTGCATTTCGGGAACCAAAAATCTGTAATTCCTTCTGCACCCAGAGTTTAGTTGGGAAATCCACATCTTCCTTGGCATAACCGATACAAACCACGCGTCCGGCAAAAGCTACTTCCTCAATAGCCGAACGATAAGTAACTGGACTGCCAGCTGCTTCAATAACAACTGTTGGGCCATTGTCATTTGTAATTCTGACAAGCTCGTCGTGCAGATTTTGTTTCACCGAATTGATCAGATGAGTCGCACCGAGTTTCTTCGCAACTTGCAATTTCTGATCATCAATATCAACAGCAATAACGGTTGCTCCACGCAAGTGAGCACGAACAATCGCACCGCTTCCAATCATTCCACAACCAAATACCATAACAGTATCAATATCGGTTACCTGTGCGTTATCAATGGCGTGAAAGCCAACAGTCAACGGTTCTACCAATCCAAGTTGAATATCAGTCAATTGATCATCCACCAACACTTTTTGCCAAGGTACTACAATATAGTCAGCCATCGCGCCATCGCGCTGCACACCCAGAGTTTCGTTGTAACGGCATGCATTAAAACGTTTCTGTTTGCATGAAGAACATTGCCCACAATTGGTATAAGGAACAACCGTTACCTTTTGACCAGCTTTAAATTTCGCAGGAGCATCTTTCCCAACTTTCTGAATAATGGCTGATATTTCGTGCCCCGGAATTCGTGGATATTGCACCAACGGATTTTTTCCGAGATAGGTGCTCAAATCTGATCCACAAAATCCTACATATTTTATTTTCAACAAAATATCTTCGTTACCCACCTGCGGCATATTGCGATCAACGACTTGCATCTCGCCGGGTTTTACTATTTCAATTGCTTTCATTCTTTTATATTGTTTATGTTATGCGAATCTGTATATTTCTCATTATGCTTTCTTTAAAAGAATATGAGTTTTTTTTACGGTCATTTTTTCTATTTAAAGTTGATATGTTTCCACTGCATTTTTATAATAAATCTGCTCTTTTTCGGTATCACTACAGCTCAATAGAACCTGCTTAACCAATTGCAGCCAATCTGAATATTTTGTAGCCACCAAACAAACCGGCCAGTCCGATCCATACATTAATCGAGAGGGGCCAAAAGCATCTAATACTACAGCAAAATAGGGCTGCAGCTGCTCTGGGTTCCATTTCTTAAAATCAGCTTCGGTAACCATTCCACTGATCTTGCAAGAAACATTCTCCCGCTTTGCCAACTCCTTCATATTTTTAGCCCAGGGTTCAATCTCATTCAGTTTGATTTTAGGCTTGGCGATGTGATCTAACACAAAAACCTGATCAGGATGTTGATCGACAAACTTGATTGTATTTGGCAACTGATGTTCCAATATCAAAATATCGTACACCAACTGGTAATCCTTCAGTAATGAAATTCCTCGGTTAAATGCCTCCCCTAAAATAAACTCTGGATCTGGTTCACCCTGAACTACGTGACGAACTCCTTTCAGCCATTTATTTTCAGAGTATTTCTGAAGCAGCTCACTAACATTATCAGCCGCCAGTGGCAACCATCCCACTATCCCTTTCATAAAATCATTTTGGGCAGCCAACGAAAGTAACCATTCGGTTTCCTCAACAATTTGCCGAGCTTGCACTGTTACAACGCCGCTTACTCCGGTCGAATCTATTGTAGCTTTCAAATCTTCAGGCAAAAAGCTCCGGCGAATTGTTGCCATGTCATCATCAATCCAGTCAAATTCAACCGGATCGTAATTCCATAAATGATGATGTGTATCGATAATCATGAATAGATCTTTTACAAATATTTGTAATCTGAATCAATAATTCCTTCTTTCTTTAGTTCCTCCCAAAACTCATTGGGAAATTCTCGTTTCAGCACTTCTTTGTTGTTTGCCATACGCTTGGGCTTACTTGGATTAAGTGCCACGGCACTAATTTGCGGTGCCGATAAAGCGAACTTCAAACAAGCATCGCCAGGCTGAATGTTGTGTTTGTCGCAAATTGCAAAGAACCTCTCGCGCCATTTAAACAAATGCCTATCTGCCGGATCGCTAGGGTCAAGAACTCGATAGTCAAAATATTCGCCCCCAGTAATGAACCCGGCATTAAAAATAGCCGAATTAATAATTCCAACTCCATCCTGATCCAGTTGTTCAATGAAATCTACAATCTCTTTTGGATGATGATAAAGTGTAAATTTATTAGCAAACATGACCCAATCAAACTTCACATTCTGGTACAGCTCTTTAATAACCAACCAATCTTTAGAGCCAATTCCAACAGCTTTTACTTCACCTTTTTCTTTCAATTCGAACAGTGCTTTGTAAGCTTCCAAAATATCGTTTACTCTGACTTGACGATCTTCGTTGCTACTTGCAGCGGCCAAATATTCGTCAGGATCGTGTACGGAAACAACTTCCGATTTATAGGTTTTTCCTAAAAGTTCGCAGCCCTGCTCCCAACACTCCAGTATTCCGGAATAGCTTATTTTTTGTACCGCATCAAATTTTAAGTTCGCCCAGGCTCCCTTTTCAAAAGTGGGCTCGTCAGTCGTTAACGGAATGCGGTACCAACCCAATTTATTACTGATTGTAATCGTTGATGGATCGATACCAAGTTTTTCAAGTCCCTTTCCAATCACTTCCAAAGCCAACCCTGCACCATACTTACCAGCACTGTCAATCATCACCTTCCCCTCGCTAACTCGAAACCACTCTTTCATCAAGCTAAGTTTCTCATCATCAGAAAGTTCTCGGTAAAGATTTCCTAAAAAACTGGTGCCATATATAATTGATGGGCATTCAATTCCCGTATTTCCTAGTTGCTTATTTTTACTCATTGGAATATGTTTCTTTTAGCTGTCCTTCAATTGCCGGATAACTGTTCTCCTGATCGATCTCAAAAATTCGTTCCATCAATTGCCACTTCTCATCAGCTGAGGCATCCTCTGATGTTTGCTGAAATTGGGAAACATAAGCCTCCCATTCACCTTGTCGTGGTTTTTTGGCCAAGTCGGCCATCGCCTGTTCATGATCAAAATCAGCAATCGTATCCATAATCATGAACAACTGGCTTCCGTGTATATAGATTTCCATATCCAGAATCCCCACTTCTTTCATGCCTTCTGTAATTTCAGTCCAGCAAGCGCCCGGAGCATGAATCTTTTTATAGTCTTCAATTAACCGAAAATTATCTTCTAAAGCCAATGTTTTGCAGTATCTCTTAAATTTCATTCTATTACTTCTTTATTCCTTTTTCAAATTAGGCTGATTCGCCAAAAGCTGATCAATAATTTGCTGCTTTACTTTAAAAATGGTTCCATGCTTATGCCCTTCGGGAAGCGAAACTTGATCCGAAATATTCTTAAACGTTTCAAAATCGGTTGTACTCACTGCTCCATATTCATAGTCGCCATACGAATCGAAATAAATCAAGTACTGATCGCCCACTTTTGCGACAGTTGGTCCTTCAGTTTTAAACTTCGTAAATGGGCCGGAGATATCATGAAAAGGTCCAACCGGAGAATCAGCAAAGGCAACCTTTATATTTCGCATTGGACGCGTATTGTCTTTAAACACCAACACATAGTCGTTTGGAGCGCGCTTCACAATCGTCCCATCAATTGCGCTAAAACCGGGATCGAGAAATAGTTTAGTTTCTGAAAACGTTTTAAAATCTTTGGTTGTGACATAGTATTGTCGATGATTATTTCTCTCATCTTCAATTCCCTTTTCGAATTTGTAGGGCACTGTTGATGCCCAAACAATAATATATTCTTCCTTTTCGTCGTCATAAAAAAGCTCGGGAGCCCAAACGTTTACAGTAGAAGTATCATGATCCATCAGCAAAATATGTTTTTGCTCCGACCAGTTGATCAAGTCTTTTGAGCTTGCATAACCAATTCCTAAATCATCTCGCCATGATGAAGTCCATACAAAATGAAAAGTACCGTCAGGCCCTTGCACAATAGAAGGGTCGCGCATGACTTTTTGAGTCCCAACTTCTGGCGCCAAGTATGGTCCTCCCAAATCATTCCAATGATAACCATCTTCGCTGTAAGCTAAAAACAAACCATCGGTTGCCGGCTCTCTGAAGGTGCTAAATACGTAATATTCTTTTTCTTGTTTGAAGGCCACTAACGCGATAAACAGCATTGCCAATATCCAATATCCTTTTTTCATATTTTTCAAATTTTAGATTGCAAAAAATTAACCTTGCTTTTTTAGAACAAGCTAATGTTTATCTCGATAAACACAATTTTCAAGTTGACAAAGATTGCATTGATAATCGTTAAACTCAACATTTTCACCAATCCCAATTAGCCCGCTAATTGATTTCACGGGATGCATTAAAGCCGATGGTGTCAGCTTTACACCGCACACAGCTTCTCCGAAAAGGGAAAATAATTTATGCTGATCGGTCACATTCCAATGACAATATCCCGGACTATATCTATTTGTAATTCTTTTCCCTGCTTCATGTTCACTCAGGCTGATAGCTTCTTGTATTTTATCGCCAACAGCCTCCGCAATGGCACTTCCAATTACATCGTACACGTAGCCAAGAACGGGGTCTTCGCCCTTCAGCAACTTATCAGCAAGCTGACTAATCTCCGCTCCGGCAGTACATACAAAGAATGCAATATTTTCCGCGCCGTTTAGCTCTTTCCGAATCGTTCGTCCAACGTGAAATTGCAAATCCCGAACGCATACTTTTTTTTCATCAGAGCAAGACTCATCTAACTTGAGAATTCGGTACGCCCCTTTTATATCATTCAGTTGTTTACAACACTCAAACGCCTGAGCCAAATAAGTTGGGAATGGTTCAAAAAACGACTCCTCGGTGTATCCTAAAGTTGTTATAATCTCCTTCGGATCAATTTCCAGCTCGTCAAATGTAAAACTTCTTTCAATGTTCATCTTTACAAAATTCGTCAAACATAAGCTGAAGGTTCTTTTCATCCTCAAAATTACCAATTAAAACAAGATCTCCAGCGCCCGAGAAATTATCGACTTCGTGTATCGTAACCGAATCTAAAACCCCTTGAACGAAAGCTGACTTGCCAGTTTTCAACTTGACAAAACCCTTGCATCGGAGGCAATCTGCCTTTAGCTGATTCAAGAACTGAGTTAAGTTTTCGGGAGCGATAGAACGAGTTGAACGAATTACAACAGATCCAATATCCGGTCGCCCTAAAGCCGAAGCTTGATCTTCAGGAAATAAATTGAGTGCTCTTTTGTAATCGATAATATCAACTTGCCCGTACTTACCCTCAACTATCTTTGCAAACGGATTGATCGCCTTAATTTTCGTTAAGAGATCGTCGGTACTTCCTTTTAGCAAGTCTGTTTTATTTAGGATAATGGTATCTGCACTCCGCAGCTGGTGATCCATTCGTACTTTTAGAGCCGGTATCCGGTTAAAATTGAAAGAATCAACCAAACACCAAACATGTTCTAAATAAACTTTACCCTTTAATTGGGATGACTGAAAAATTTGCCCAACACCAATGGGATCAGACAAACCCGATGCTTCCATGAGCAACAGATCCGGCTTATATTTTTCAACAAATTCATTTAGCGATTGAATAAACGAACCAAGCAGACACACACAAAACACCGAACCATTATTAATTTCTAGCACCTGAAAATTTGCGTCTTCATAAAACTTTCTCCCGTCAATATTGACAGGAGAAAATTCATTTTGAATAATCGCTATACTTTCTTTTGTGCCGGTCTTTTTCAGAAAATGATCGAGAAATGATGTTTTGCCACTTCCTAAAAAACCGGTTATTAAGTGCAATGGAATGCTCATTAATTCATCGCCTTTTTAATTGCTTTTTCAATTTCAGTTTTTCTTGGAATTTGACTGATAAATTCCACGTTTCCGTTGATACAGGTCGTCGGCACATTTTGTACACCTAAGGCCATCATCATCTGAATTCCTTCTACATCCTTAATTTTATGCTCGTTGACAATCACCTTGTCTCCAAAATCGATCGAAGCCTGTTTTACTGCCTCTACCATATATTGGCAAGGAGCGCACGAAGCAGAGTCGAGTGTGATAATGTCAACCACTACTTTGCCTTCTTCGAAGTGACCGTCCAAGCTCAGTGGTTGCAAGGAGGAACTGTGTTCCATTTCACGCGCCACCTGCTGGACATAGTCGTCATAAACCAATTCTGTAACCGCTTGTAAGTTCGCAACCGGCGTATCCATTGGCAAATCACATCCCGGAGCCAAAATGAAACCTTTCTTTCCTCCCAGGTCCAAACAATTAACCGCTTCCTTTTTCGAGTCCATTTCGTTTCCAAGCAAAAGCACGCTGGTCAGTTTCATATTTCCACCAAAACTAATTCCTTTAGCCAACGCTGTTTCTTTGACAAAATCTAACGGAATATTCTCATCAATCGAAATATTATCTGGTTTACAGTCGCACATTATTTCAATATTTTGTTGTGCATGACCACAAACAAAGAACGAACTATATTTTTTCTTTGAACGAACAAAATCAAATATTTTCGTAACGAATGGACTTACAAAAGTCTCGAATGACATCGGATCAATCTGGCTCGTCATTGGATCGACAACGGCAATCACATCGCACCCGGCATCCAGCAACAATTCGGCATGTTTAATACCAACCAGTGCACAAAACTCCATCAGTTCATTCACATAGTCAGGATCTTCGAAAAGCTTCATAAAAATATCGGTCCCCAACAAGTGAAGCGCCAATGTAAAAGGCCCGGTAATTAAACCATACAAAGCCAACTCGGGATGCTTTTTCCGTAGTTCTCTTGTGGCCTCTAAAACAACTGGTATTCTTCCGTCGTTTTCGGTTGGCAATTTTAACAAACTAAGTTCAACTCCTTCGTTCAACGGATGTGAAATAACTGCCGGAGGATTCTCTTTGCTCCAAGCCAATTTACATCCAAGGATTTCTGCTTCAATCTGTAAATCAAAAACCACCGGAATTCCATCGGGCTTATACAATTTAATAGCCTTATCAATTCCATCTACAATATGCTTCGAACTGCGCAGGAAGGCTTCAGCATCAACACCAATTAAATTTCCAGCGTGCACCCCAACAAAAGGAACCCATGGAATTCTCTCTACCTCTTCAATCCGAAATGCTTTTTCCAACAATTTTAATCCGTTCATGCTTAAGCTGTTTTGCTATTTAAAAACTCAACAATTGCCTGAGGATCCGAAGAATAATTATCGGCTCCAATTTTCTTACTGAACTCTTCGTTTACCGGAGCGCCACCAACAGCCACTAAGGTATTAGGAACCGCTGCCTTTATTTCCTTCGTAATCCGTTCCATATTAGCCATCGTGGTTGTCAGCAAGGCAGACAAACCAACAACTGCTCCCGGATTTTCATTCAAGGCATTCAAGTATTTCTCGGTATCAACATCGGTTCCCAAATCAATTACTTTATAGCCATTCCCTTCAACCATCATAGCAACCAGGTTTTTACCAATATCATGCAAATCGCCTAAAACAGTTCCAATAATAAAAGTTCCTTTTTGCTTTGCGGCACCCGAATCGAAGTAGGGTTTCAAGTGAACCATAGCGGTACTCATGGCTTTAGCCGACATTAAAACCTGAGGGACAAACACTTTGTTCTCGCGAAACTTTACACCAACACGTTCCATGCCGGGCATCAATCCTTCGGTTAACACATCCTGTGCACTCAATCCCTCGTCCAACGCCCGACGGGTAATTTCATCGGCACCGTCTTCCCCTTTCATTTGCGGAGGAAATGGTGCGGCCTTGTTTATTTTTCCAAACTCAATACAGTTGGATAGTTTATTTAGTAGTTCATTCATAATTTAAGTTGATTTTATGTTTTGGTTTTATCAGCAGAAATCTTGATCTATAAGCTCACTTCTTTTTAGCATCTTCCATGCGTTTGTGCCAATCTTTACTCTCTTTATTCAAGTCGTAGCCTTCTTTTGAAAGGTAATTATTGATGCGTCCTTTATATTTTCCAAACCAAGCATGTTTTGCTTTTGAAGATCCCGCATCCATGGCTTTTTCCCGGGCATCATAAAGAGCCTGATAAATAAATTTCTTTTGATCTTCGGTAAGCTGAGGAATCATTTCCTGAAAAGCTTGATAGGTACGAGGGAAAACACTATATGTCATTCCGTCCTTGACTTTCTCGATTTGCTCTGGCTTCAGATCTTTGGCCAGGTTTTTCAAATAGCTGTTGTGCAAACTGTCCAATTTCTGATCAGCCTTTTCTGTCAGTTCTTCAATTTTCTCTTTCACCTGTTCCTCATCCTTTGCTTCTTCTTTCAAGGTTTTTACAGTAGCATCTAACTGATCGTGAACACCATTTAAATCATAATACTGTTGAGCAATTCGATCGCGTACCCGATTGAATTTTTCTTCAACATCAATGTCCAGTGTTTCTACAATCTTTTCGGCGCGTTTGCTAACAACTTCCCAATAAGCTTCATCTTCGTGCTTTTGTGGTAAATTAGTAGCTCCGTACGCTCCGAATCCAAATACGAATAAAATAACGATTGAAATTTGTCTCATTTTTTATGTTTTTTAAATATTTCGTCCCATTTAATTTACTGAAAAACAGATTTTAGATATGCTACGTTGGCTCCAAAATTACCTCGGACATCCCGAGTGTTATTCGCATCACGCGATCTCTCTACCAACAACCAGCCACTCCATCCCAATTCGTCAAGGGTGGTTTTAATTTGGTGCATATCGATTTGCGGATCGTTTTCCAACCACACACTATCTTTATTGGTAGCATGAATCTCGCAGATTCTGTCTTTACCTAATATTTTCAACTCCTCATTAATATCCCGACCATTTTTTAAAGGATTGGCAAAATTGAAGCATATCTGAATTGCGGGAGATCCAATATCATTCAGAAGTTCCACCTCTCCCTTTGCATCCAATGCAGTTTCTATGCCAATAACCACTCCAGCGGCTTCAGCTTTTTTTCCAACCTCTTTTAACCGTTCAACAATTGCAGCCCTCCGTTCAGGATATTGAATCAAATCGCCCTCAACACCTAGAGGTAAAAATCCAACCTTCACCTGCATCAATACCATTGTATTGATGCAGTCCTGAATCGTTTCCACAGCACCTTCCCTTTCAGGAAGCGACTGCGAATAAAAGCCAGTCATGGCTAATGAGCTAATCTCGATACCCAGCTGACGAGCCGTGTCCAAATATTGTTTTCGAATCACCGGATCAATCAGTTTATTATTAAAGGTCGGACGATTTCCCAATCCTCCCATATCCACTTCCACTCCATCAGCTCCAATTTCTTTTGCCAAAGGCAATGCACTAATTTTTTGGCGTTTCAGGATCATCAAATCCACAACCCCAACTTTATACTGAATCTCCTTTTT
This sequence comes from uncultured Sunxiuqinia sp., assembly GCF_963678245.1. Taxonomy (NCBI): domain Bacteria; kingdom Pseudomonadati; phylum Bacteroidota; class Bacteroidia; order Marinilabiliales; family Prolixibacteraceae; genus Sunxiuqinia; species uncultured Sunxiuqinia sp. Next base: position 628,611 of record NZ_OY782767.1, on the reverse strand, counting down.
TACTTTCAGAACTGGTTTGCATGAATGTCCAACAATTGAAATCAACAGCATGCCTGCCATCAGCCAAATTGAAAATTTATTTAATCTTTTTTTAGGTTCTCCAGTCATCTGTTCATTAAATTTTAATGTCCGTTGAATAAGATGTACAAACCAACCATCACTACAATTAAGGCACCCCACAAAATCCATACTTTCTTTGAAGGTGTGTGTAATTCACCATAGTCCAACACATTTTGATCTTCTGATTTTTTATCGAAGTAAGAAATCAGGAAAGCCAGAAAGGCCAGTACAATAAAAATAAAGAAGGACAATAACAAAAAGTGAGGCCAGAAATCATATTTGTCTTTAGGGAAAATCCATAAATACGTAACACCAGTCCCCAGACTAAGTAAAGTACCAACTGAAAGTGTAAAGTTTGCCGCTCTTCGGGTGGCTTTCTTCCAAAGTACTCCGAATAAAAACACGACTGACATTGGAGGTGCAATGAATCCTAATATGGCCTGGAAAACATCAAAAAGGTTCAATCCTTTTATGCTATCGATGGCCACAGCCAGGAAAACGGCTATAAAAGCACCTAAAACGGTAACGATACGTCCAATCGATACAATCTCCTTTTGTGTTGCCTGAGGCTTGTAATTTTTCACATAAATATCCATGGTGAAAACAGTACTCAATGAGTTCAATGCCGAGTCGATGGTACTTACCAAAGCAGCAATTAACACGGCCATCACCATTCCAATCATTCCCGATGGCAGCAATCGTGTTACCATAGTCATATAAGCCTCGTCCGGATTTTTCAAGCCGGGGAATAGCACAAAACAAGTAATACCGGGAATAATAAACAGTGCGACATCCAATATTTTCAACCACCCTGTAAAGTTAGCACCGAGCTGTCCATGCTTTAAACTTTTAGCACCAAGCACCGATTGTACCATCGATTGATCAGTACACCAAAACCAAACTCCCATAATGGGATATCCGAGCACAATAGCGAGCCATGGGTAGTTCTCATCATCCATGGGCAGAAGCAAGTTCCAGTAGCTGCCCGGGGTATTGTGAAAAATCTCCATCGGCCCACCTGCTTTGACAACACCAACCACTGTCAAAATCAGCGAAACGGCAATTAGCAAAATCATCTGAAAAACATTGGTGTATGCAATGGCCTTCAAACCACCGGCAATTGTGAAGAAAGCAGCAATTACTACTAAAATAACAACCGATAGCCACAATGGGAGGGCTAAGATTTGTCCTACTAAAATTCCGCCGGCAAACAAGGTGAGTGCCAGCCACGAAATAAGGATGGTGACCAGTGTGTACCAAGCCAGGATACTTCGGGTAGACTGGCCAAAACGCCGACCCATAAATTCGGGGAGCGTTTGCACATTGGCACCAAGATAGCGTGGTGCAAAAACGGTGGCCAGCAAAAAGATGAAAACAAATGCGTACCATGCAAAATTACCGGCAACTAAACCGGTGGTATAACCGATACTTGCAGAAGCAATCAACATCGAAGGACCAACATTGGTTCCCCACATGGTTAAACCGATACTTGGCCAACCCAATGAGTGACCGGCCAAAAACAAGTTCTCGTCACTTCCTCCTTCTTCTTTTTTCACAAAACTTACCCAATACCCAATTCCGATTAAAACGACCAGATAAAGGCCGACAATGATAAAATCAAGAGGGTTTAGGAAACTATTGATATTGTCCATAGTAGTTTGATTAGTTTTTTGCTCGTAGTTATTTTATTTGTTTAGTTATCCAATTCTTTTTTGAGCTTCTTCCCAGCACTCTTTGGCAATTTGTCCGTAAAGCAATGCTTGTTGCCAACGGTCACCCTCTTCAACCCGTTCTCCCTGCGCATTTTGAATTTGCCGAGCGTAAAAGATATCAGCTTGCAACAATTCAACCGTAAAGCAGAGGTAGTCGCCAGGTTTCGCCGTTTTCAGAAATCCGGCGAAAGCACGTGTCCACATCTCTTTGAAATGGTCGACATAAATCTGATTTTTACCATCGGCAATATCAACCTGAATACTACCAGGGTTTCCAATACGACCATGCATAAATCGAACACGATCGAAAACCGAAGCTATAAAATCCCATTTGTTTTCAATTCCGCCGTACACCATTTCCTGCCCGGTGTACCAATGCGAGAAATCCCCATTAAAACGAATTTCGGGAAACCGCTTAATGAGTTCAACCGTTCGCTGCATATCCTGAGTAATGGTCGACCGATGGGTTTCAAAATAAATTGGAAAATCGTTTTTTTCTGACATATCCAATACATATTGAACCAGCTCATCGATCTCCTTATCACTTTCCATTCCCCAACCAACATGCAGGGTGGCGCAATTGAAGTTTTCCTTTTTCCACTTAGGAAGCAGATCATCCAGCTCACCTACCTTGTTAATCCGAGCATGTGCGGTTAGTTCCAACCCCAGTTTCTTACATAAATCAGGATCGCCATCTTGCACACCTGCGTATCCGGCTGCTTTAATGGCATTGTGTTTTTCCTCATCGTTGCCGCGAGGACCTGCCGAAAAAGAAGGCAAATCGCTACAATTTCCATAGTTTATATCCAGCCTTAAATAAGGCTGTTTTTGAGTTCCATCATTTGTATTTTTAATCATCATACTTCTACTTTTGTAATTTACCATTTACCAGGAATGGATCAGCCAAGTATAACGGACTTCCATCATCCTTTAAAATGGGCTGATCAGAATATTGCATCAGCAGCACTCTTCTGGACTTATCGGTGTTGTTCGATCCACTTCGGTGAAAGCAAACACTTGAGAAAAGTGCAATATCACCCTTTTCCAGAATTGCCGAAGTTCCAGGGTTATCACCCGCGTATCCGATCATATCGTTTGTTCCTTCCTCAAGAAAATGATCAATCCGTTCTCTTGTTCCAGCTTCGTCGTAAGTTAATAAATATACGGTTCCATTCTCTTCGTTTACATCGTCCAATGGCAACCAGCACGACAAATACGGATTATGCTTTTCTTTCACATAGCCTGAATCCTGATGCCAGGCAAATTTCATCCCCTTATCGGCAGCTTTTACCACATATTGTTCTAAAAACAGATACACATCATCACCCAGAATACTTCGGGTAATTTCTTCCATTTCTTTTCCAAACAAAAGCTCCTGCATCGGTTGGCTTGATTTGTTTTTCATCGCAATGAAATACCTTTTCCCTTTGTGGTTGATCTCATCAACTTCGACCCCTTTGGCGTCCATCTCAGCATGTTTCTCCTTGATGAAACGTTCGCATTCACCCTGGATCTTTTGAATCATCTCCTGTGAAATTACGTTACGCAAAATCACGAAGCCGTCGCGCTTATACTGCTCAACCTGTTCTTTGGTAATAATTGTACTCATTGTGTTTATTTTTAGATTATTATTAGAAATGTTATGGATTCAGAAATGACGCAAGGCCGTATTCGTCAATGGTATCTTGTACTTTCTCTGGTTTTCCCGAAGCCAGTGTTTTCTCCATTGTTTTTAGCAAAGCCACCGTACCAATTCCTTCTCTTAAATCCGGATAGGCGACGAAACCTTTTTCAATGCTGTCGGCAAAATGCTCCAAATAATTATTGTATTCACCAGCGTGGTGGCTCTTCCCTTCAAACCGGAAGTAGTATTTCAGCTGATCATCAAATGTGATTTGCTTGTCCTCCCCATTTTTATTAGCAATAGTGTATCGTAAATCCATGTAGTCGCCTTGGCTGCAACCTTCCGTTCCACGAAGGACACAGCTCATTTCACTCTCGCGAATTGCCGGTTGAACCGGTCCTGAATACGATCCACTTACTCGTGCGATACGTCCATCTTTGGCTTTAAAAATAAAGTGCATGGTATCTTGGTTTTTCAATCCTCCTGCTACCCCATTCGGACTTAACATGCCATAACCCATAACTTCCTCAATTTCGGGCATGTACCAGCGTATAAAATCTACCGGGTGACTCAGTCCACCAAACAACCACTTGAAACTATCCTGCAACGACCAACCTTTGCCTAAAAACCAGCGGTGGTCAGCATTATAGTGTGCCTCAACGGTAACAAGCTCTCCTATCGCTCCATTTTCAAAATCAAGTCGCTGCTTTTTCATCGGCTCAAAAAAGCGGGAGCTTTGTCCCACAAATACTCGTTTGCCAACTTTATAGCTCAGCTCCAGTAAGCTCACCGCTTCCACCAAATCATCGAGCAATGGTTTTGTGCAAACCACATGCTTCCCATGAGAAAGCGCCATTTTTATGTGCGTGGCATGTAAATGATCAGGAGTATAAATACCAACAACATCAATCTCAGGATCACTCAACATCTCTTCTAAATTAGTCGTGTAATTATGAAAATCGAACTCTTTAGCCCGCTGTTTACACAGATCTATGTTTAAGTCGCAAACAGTTTTCAACTCCCATTTTGCGCTATTCAGGACAGCAGACATTGTACTCCGTCCTTCCCCCAATCCTAAAATTCCTATCTTCAACATCTTCGTAATATTTCAAGTTTAATAAACCAAATACGTGTTAGCCACAACAAATAGCCAATCCTATTCTATCTATATTTATCTACAATTTTTAAGGCTGCATCAATATCCTTCTCTGATTTGAAATCAACATTGATGTGCAAACCATCTGTTCCAATATTATCAATCAGAGGCTCCAATTCGTCCAAAGTCACCCAGTTGGCCATAATTGATTTTCCGCCGGCAAGAATTCGCTTGTACAAATCGTACCAGCAAGGATCGCCACCTTGTGGTTCGCCCACCCCGGGAGTCCACTGAATGGCATTCAATTCGTCAATGCTCAAAATGGCATCCAGGTGTCGTTGTGCTCCCACTCCATCCAAATGATACAACGTGTAATCAATATTCTGACATTGCTCTTTGATGTAAGGCAATACAAAACGAATGTAGTCTTCCTCCGAAATCATGATCGAGATATCGGACTGTACTTTTGAGACCGTTCCCGGGGCCCAAATCGAAAAGTAGCAATAAGCCATTTCTCCATCTTCCTGAATAACATCGTAAATTTTGTTGAAAGCCTGAAAATAGACATCGTTCACCTGCTGAAGTTGCACTTCCAATTCCTCCGGCTGCATAATCATATCCATCAGCAGGTCTTGTGTTCCCTTAATACTGGCCAACACATCCAGCCCTTCAACCAAGTCGGGGCACCCAACGTAATAGTTTCCATTTGAACGCTTTTTGCACTCGTTCAGCAGATCCATGTGCAGTTTCCAAGCCGGTGCAGTTTCATCAAACATCAGGTTCATATCAATACCTTCTTTGTGCCTAATCCAGATGGTATCATCTCCACCTTCCAGCTCTGCTCCCATTAGTGCGGCCAACGAACCCGGCCCTAGGTGGGTATTGGCAATGGGCATAATATCAGCCTTAAAAGAACTCCGTGACAGTTGGTAATTGAGATTTTCAGCACGCCAAACCGGATCGAACCAGTATTGTTTCAAATCCTTGGCATCAGCCGGTTTTGGAATGTCAGCGTGTGGTGCTCCGTCTTTTTGCAGGTGCTCCCACATATTCAGAATAATTCCCTTTTGGTCCCACCAATTGAGGAAATTCTGCTTTGATTCATCTATGTTTTCTTTCCAGGTATTCATTTTAGTTTCGAGTTCTAAGTTTCAATTTCCAGATGTATCTATAAATTCAAGTGCCTCTGGAAATCGGTTATTGGTTGTTTTTTATTTCTATTTTTTTCTTCGCAATCCATATTCTATTTCAATAAATCCGCCAGGATACTATTCACAATTCCGGTATAAGTTTCAGCAAAAACGAGTTTTTTGGTCTTTGCTAAATCAATTTCATCGGTGTTGGATACATGGTGTGGATAAACTGAAATCTGTGCTCCTTTTTTCACCCACACCGGCATTTCATCCAATGGGCACTCAAAATCATTCAACCAACGATTACCTTGAGTAAGTTCGCCCGAAAACAGATTAACCCATTCTCCTTCAGGCACATACACATCTCTCTTATTCTCACGATTCATAACCGGAGCAACCATAAAATCATCTCCGAAATAATACTGATCATCAATATGCCAGCACATTTTGTCTTTTGGGTGATGAAAGATCAAAGCTCGAAGCACAGGGAAACCGGTTTGTGTTGTTTTTTCACTTTGCTCCAGCAAGTATGGAATTAAGGCGTAACGAAGTTTCAGCCACTTGCGAACAATTCCTGAAATTGCCGGATATTCGTATGGCTCACGCTTGGACGTTCCATGATAACGCAGGTGCGACGAGAATACGCCGAACTGAGTCCAACGCACGTATAAATCGTCAGGAACCACTGAGTTCATAAAATTCGGCACACCATGAAAACCGGGAACATCGTGACTCCAAAAGCCAAATCCGGAGAGGCCAATATGCAAACCTCCCTTTAACGAACCGGCCAAGCCATCCCACGAGCAAGCCGAATCGCCACCCCAATGTAACGGATAACGCTGACAACCAGCCCAACCGGAACGCGCCCAAACAATGCCATCGCCAGTTACTTCTTTGGTTATTTCATACGCTGCTTTTTGATAAAACAATGCATATAAATTGTTCAACTTATCGGGCGACATGGCATGGTAATCTGCGTCCATATGAATGTCTTCGCCAAAGTCAGTTTTAATACAAACCACTCCCATTTCGAGTAGCTCCTTCAGCAATTCTTTATACCATTCAACAGCTTTGGGGTAGGTAAAATCGATAGTGCCCGCATAATCTAATGCGCTGAAATTTGAGCCACCCTGCTGCTTAACTTCGTTCACTTTACACATGTAATTATTGTCGTGTGCCTCTTCAAGTTGTTCCGCTTCGGCAGCAATATAGGGCATTTGCCACAAACTTACCTTGTAACCATCGTTGCGCAAATTCTGTACAAATCGTTTCGGATCAGGAAAACGTTCCGGATTAAATTTCCACTCACACAACCAATCAGTTCTAAACCACCCCGTATCCAAATGAATGACATCGCAGGGGAAGTCTTCCTTCCGTAGGCGATTACAAATTTCAGTTACTTCCTCTTCCGAAAAATAGGTCATCCGGCTCATCCAGGTACCGAAACTCCATTTTGGAAGCATGGTCGGAAAACCTGTTAGTTGACGATAGCCTTTTAAAATTTCTTCGGGCTCATCTCCCCCAATCAGAAAAACATCAATCGCCGGCTCTTCTACCAGCAATTGCACCGAGCGAGTAGAATGATCGGTTACTGATAATTTCCCGTGAGCCGAAGTGTGCATAAATATTCCATACATCCGACTGGACATCAGAAAGGGTACATTCTTATAAGTCCGTCGGTTATTGACTCCCTGCCCGTCCTGATTTTTTAGCTGAAATGTTTGTCCTGACAAATCCAATTTGGAGAACCGTTCACCTGAACCAACAAATTTCTCATCAGGCTGCGCGAGAAAAGACAGGGTTGTTCGATCGAACTTACCATTATCTTCAACAACGGCTAATGCATAGGCATCGTGGCGCGCCGGAAAGAACTGATCGTAAGCACTTAATTTAACTTCCTTTATTCCATCAGGATACAGCTTCAAATCAAGAGTTTCTTCCGGTGCCGGAACCAAATCGCTCCAAAAGTCCAATTCTATCGGCTGACGATTTAACGAAGCTTTCAAAACTCCGCGAGCATCCTTAATTAGCCATTCTTTGTCCGTTTTTTCGACATGAAGCGGATTAAGCTGGAGTTCCGGATGCATATCCAACATCACTGAATCGGGCATGGCAGCTGTTTCAAAACCAATAGCTAACCGAACGATCTTTGATCCGTAGGCACGGATTCGAAGCGAATAAATTTTTCGTGGAGTTTCTTTATCGGGTTCAATATCATTCGAAACTTTTTGTTTCTGAAATGGAATTTCGAACACCACATCTGTTCCATCAACCTCCAATGATACCGGAGCACAAGCCTTCCATAAAATCTCCCTTCCAGACATTGCCGGATCGAAATCCATAAAATCAAAAAGTTGATAGTTGGTTTGTTTCATCAAAAATTATTTCTTTAACGAATAAATGACAGCAGTAAATTATTGTCAAAATCATCAGTTCAATCCTATCATTTTAATCATTAGTTAGCTTTTGCTATTCAAATCACAATCCATCCGATTCTATTTCTCTAAATACCAGATCAATAATAATTGTAATCCGAAATCAAATATCTGAATTTTAATAAAAATAAAATGCCATTTTCAATCGGCGGTCGATTCTATAAATTCTTTTTCTTATTTTTGAATGATCGGCCTGAAAACAGGAGGCTTAAAAGACCCAATCCCTAATCGCTTTCACATGAAAAAATTAACATCACCCAATACATTCAACCCGAAAAAGAAAATTGGAAACCAGGGAATTTGGTGGCACAAAGACAATCCAGGTCCGTTAAATGCAACTCCTTATATCAGGCAATATGGGAGTATGAAATTTTCAAAGGTAAGAATGGACGCAACCATGTTACCTCACTTAAATGACGGCATTGAGATTCATTTCGTGAACAGTGGAAAATACAAATGGGTAGTTGAAGGAAAGGAAATTGAACTTTTACCCGATAACCTTTCGATAACAACTCCTTGGCAACTAAACGGAAGCCCTGCCGGAAAAATGGATATTGGCGAAATCACCTGGATTGTAATTAAGCCCGAACAGTATTCTGAAAGCACGCCCCTTCAGCTTGGTACGTGGACAAAACTATCGAAAGAGTTTCAGGAAAGCTTGGGGCACATGTTGATTCACGAAGGTGCCATTGTTATAAAAAAGGCTAAAATTTTCAAAAAGTACTTTGTGGAATTAAAGAAAGAACTGACGACCCAGCAAAGTGGCTTTGAAATTATGGTTGGTAATATTATTGAGAATCTTTTTATCGATTTACATCGGAACCTTTCCTTTATAAAACAAAAGACAGAGCATGAGGATAATTTTATCGAAAAGCTCAACCAAATAATAAATGTGGACTTGAATAAAAAGTGGGTTATTGACGATTTAGCGCATCAGTTTGGAATGGGTAAAACTAAATTCACCAACGAAGTCAAAGAAGTATCAGGCTATCCACCGAACAGCTACATCATCAACCTAAAAATTGAGAAAGCAATTGAGTTAATGAAAAATGACAAAAGCTTATCGGACATTGCCTTTGCTTGTGGTTTTTCCTCACTCCAACATTTTACTTCCATTTTTTCGCAACGTATCGGAATCAGTCCCGGGAAATATAAAAAATCGCAACGCTAAGTAATTAGGTGAAGAAGTTAACAACTGATTTTTTCAAAATCAAAATCAGTAGATTTCGCCGGACTAAGCTTTGTAGCCTACGCATCGAAATAATCGTATGTTAAACTTCCTACCTTTCCAAAAATTGCAGGATCAAAATCTATAAAATCAAAAAGTTGATCGTTGGTTTGTTTCATCAAAAAATAGTCTATCGTCTTTCTCTGAAATTTCACTATCTGTCTAATGAAAAACATCACCTTCCTTAAAATCTTCTGGATAAATATTGATTTTCGGGGGCTCTGATTCCGGCATAATATTTTTATACTCTTCCTCTATTCCGGCGTTATCAATAATCTTAAGTGCCTCACCCGAAAATTCTTCTTCTCGATATGAATGAGTTTTCTCTATGGTGTTGTTTGTTCCATTATCCATAAGTAGATTATTCTTGACGTAGTTATCAAACACCACATTATCGTGGCACCTTTTAGTCCAGAAGTGAAGCCACATCCATTTATAGCTGGGGTTATAAACTACATTTCGCGTAATTGTCAAATAGGCTGATCCGTCATCGGGATAAATACATCTGGGACCATTAAAAACGTAATTACCTTCAATTCTGGACCCTGGCTGTTCTCCAAGCATATAAATAACTCCCCCGTCGTCGAGTACCTGATGAGTATCTCCTGCTTTGTTATAACGAATGCTATTATCTTTTGAAACCTTTGAGGCCGGAATTTCTGCATTTCCCCACCACCAACCACAAGTAATTGCCCCATAAGGTGTTCCTGCAATGTCATTGTGTTCAATAATCATATTGGCAACAAAAAAAGAAGTGATTGCTTCCACTTGTCTGAAGTCCAGACTAATATTTCGGATGTAGTTGTTGGCCACTGAGATGTGTTCGCAGAGCCCTTCGACTCCGGCTCTATAATGTTGCTGGGGGCGTTTTTCCTCCAGCCTCCCTGACTGGTTGTTATCGTAATCAGCGTTCACATGACTATCATTAAGACCTCTAACTAGGTTGACACCTACGGGACCGCTCATCTCCCGAGAAGACCTAGGATTCATTCTTATATTCTCTGCACTTTTAGCGGATTTAGCTTCATCTCCAATTTCATAGTGTTGGGTATAACCAATACTTACTGCATTACCAAGCAAGTCATTGAAATAATTCCCTTCAACTTTGCTGTTTTTGACGTCATTAACCAAATTGATTGCAATCGCAGAGCTTATTGCTTCAAACCTGTTTCGGACAAACGAAATATTCTCTGCGTTTTCGACTTGAACACTGCCTCTCGGAACATCGGTACTGTTGTACTTCGTTGGATGCCAGTTTCCTCCGGGAACGTACCTGACGGCTAATCCTAAGCTCTGAATGCCTGCAAACCCGTGAGATCCGGCAACATTCATTAACGGCCAATGGTCGTATGAAAAGGTAATTCCCTCAAATCCAATATTTCTCACTCGTGACTCTTTTGAATCTCCTTCAATTCGAATCAGCCCTTCAGCAGTAGGTGCAATAACTTCTGCCGTAGCCATATCTTCACCTTCGCTGCAATAATAAAGCTCTTTCTTGTTACGATCAAAATAAAACTCACCTGGAGAATCCAACAACTCAAAAGCATTTCGAATGACAAAATCTTTTTCATAATTAATTGCACCCGCCCAAGCCATAGAGGTAGCAATAGCTCCATACGGTTGTTGTAGTTTGATGACCGACGTATCTCCAAATTGCTCAATTTCTCTTGCGCAAAGTATTTTCTCAGTCCATACATTAAACTGAACCAGCTCGACGTCTTCCGGATTCTTATACTGTTTGATATCTTCGGTAGCAAATTTTATCCCATCAATGGCAGATCCCGCGCCAAACGCCCATGGTTCATTTCCCTGAACTTCAAATCTTCCCCAGTTTCCAAGTCCACTGACGGGTATATCCGTTCCAGCCATATGTTTTCTTTTTCCGTTAACAAATAACGATCTTAACTTGGTATCCCTATCCAGTTTGGCTTTGTAGATATGTCCCTCTACATTCTCCCATCCGGAAACTTTGACACCTCCGCTTAGCACTGGTTTTTCATCACGATAAGCTTTATAGATTACCTTGTGACCATTCATGCCCGAGTCTTTTTGTCTAAATATGATGGGCGTCACTAATGAATAGTTTCCTCCTCTCAGATAGACCACAATATCTTCCTTCATACTCACATTTTCTTTAGCTACGGCTTCCATCGCCTGATCTATTGAGTTAAAGGGAGCTTCGAGAGTTCCCGCCCCTTTTTCGTCTGCGTGTGGCGCAACGTAAAAAACTTGTTGAGCCCGCCCTCCAATGGAAAGCAGAACTAACAAAGCAAGGAATAAGAAAATTGTACGTTTTTGTTTTTGACTCATCGTTCTATGTGTTTAATAAATTCTTCTCATTTGGCTTTTGCTCCACTTTCTACCCAACATCTAGCTTCTTTTCACTTAACAATCCACATCAAATCTCTAAATTTATTACCATCAAATTCTAGTAAAACAACCAATCTACAGAGGCCTCTCCTTCTACTCCGACTCCGGCATCATGTATTGGAATATTCGTTTCGCCATTGATAAAGCCAAGCACGAGGACACGTCCTTTTCCCAAGACTAACTCATGTTCTCCGGATTCGTAGCGATAAGAATAAATATTGACCGGATATAAGCCGGGAATCAACATAGCATTAGCTATTTTTATATCTGCTTGTCCTCGATCATTGGCATGCGCATTGGTTTCCAATGTTGGGGGTTTCAAGGTTGTATATGAGTTAGTATTGAAATACCCGACTAAAACCTTCACAGGTTCTTCTGTTTTAAACCGCAAGACAGTGCCTTTCTCTTGTTGTTCTTCATCGGAAAAACGGACACCTGATAAATTCTCCAACTCCGGCGCCACGTCTTTGATTTTTGCTGAGTTGTCGGTATACACCTGCTGTCCCTTCGTTAAAGAATAGCGTTTAGCATCTTTATTTAAAACAGTGACTTCAGCCGGGCTATATGCTTCAAAATTCGTAAAAACCTGCCCATCTTCTGATTTCAGCATATTCAGATTTCTTCTGAAGTTTTCCAATTCATCGTGGTAATGTGGAAGCAACTCTTTCCATGTTTTGTTCTTTCCATCCCGCCCGGTAATAGGAATCCTACGCTGAGCTGTCTGCATGCTGTTCGCGTACAAATAAGTTTCTTCAGTCAATTTTACCAAGTCATTAAAGTGGTTGAAGCTTTTTTCAAGATGTGGTAAGGCTTTTTCTAAATCATCAATATCATCGGAATACTGATAACGCAACACCAATTCAGCTGCTTTTTCTTTCTCAGCAAAAAATTTGGCGAAAGCTTCATAACAATAGACGTCATTTTTAAGCCGTTCAAATTCTGCTTCATTTTTTCCAACCGAAGATGCAGCACTTTCTATCGCTTCGACGGCTACATTGGCGTGAGTCAAAACCTCGTTTATAATTTGTGGTGGTGTTTCGCCAACATGTTTCTCGCCTTTCCACTCTTTTTCTGCATAATCTATCAGTATCTCACCAACTGGCCCGTTCGAAGTCAAAAAGTTTTCATAAACATGATATTTGTATGGATTAACCAACTGCCCCATAAACATTCCCAACAACAGCGTTTGACGATTCCCATCTGATATTCCGAAAGTTCGCAGTAATTTCGGAGCAATTTCCCCTATTTGCTCATAAGCTTCCAGGATATTTTCTCCCTGAGATGTACCATAAAAATTACCTAGATTGGAGCTCCAATAAGTCACTTCGTCGGCTCGCTCTCTATCGGCTTGCCAAGCATATCGTGCCCACGCCTGATACCAAATCCAATCACGCTCGATTTCAAGTAAGCGAGGATCGGTTTTATCTGCCGTATAAGGCCAATCCCAATAAGAAGCCTGAGGATACAAATGAAGCCCGTTGGCTCCCTGCTTTTCATGCATGGCCTGAACGCTTTTCTGAATAAAATCGGGCGACCCATAGCGGAAAGGCTCTAGATTCGCTAAAATATGCACGTTCGAGATATGCACCGAACCGAGCTCACTTAATGCTGTTGGAATAGACGACCAGTCATCGCGCGGCTCGTAGGTTGTAAGCGATTCGCCATTGTATTTGAAAGTCGTGTACAAATTCTTATAAATAGGCAAGGCAGCTTCCATCACACGTTTCGCATCCGTATCATGTCCACGTAAAACAATCGGCGGTTCCTCTTTAATTCCGAGCGCTTTCAGTCCGTCTTGCACTCCGGGAATAATGGTTTTGGTGAACCATTCTACGTCATCATCAATTGTGTGCATTGCCTCTCCCAAAGTCACCAATAAGCCCACATTCGGATATTTTTCAATGAAAGCGGCAATCGATTTTCGGGTGTAGTCTGCAATAACCGGAGTAATTGGTCGGCTGCGTTCCTGTGTTTTTATATCATGCTTTTCAGCAAAAGGTTTTGAAACAATAATATTGTAGAACATTTGAATCACCCAGATTCCGCGTTTATTAGCCTCTTCGGTTAAAAATGCAAATACCTCTTCGTTCTTTTTGAACGTTTCCTCATCAACCTCGACGGCATATGGGTAGTCCTCCAATTTCACCAATGAGGCAAAAGGATGGCCATTCCACAAGTAAAGTGAATTGTAGCGGTTTTCGACCAACATGTCTAAATACTCAATCCAAAGCTCCTTGTCGTAAAACCATGGAAAACTCTCTTCCGTATATGGATATTCGTAAACCGTGCGACCCGGCAAGTATTCTGTCTTTTGAAGACCAATACACGTTCCTCGCATCACCATTTCCGGTTGATCAACCAGATTCAATTTCTCAGGCAATTCACCAGTCGATTTTAGTCGGTCAATTAGCTCAATACAACCATAAAGCGTACCACTGGCATCTGCTCCCGCCACGTAAATATTTTGAGCTGAAGTACTGATAACAAACCCTTCTGCCAATAGTGAATCTGGCTGCTGAATATGACTAGTTTCAAAAATATCGTCTCCTAAATTACCCACCACGATTTGTCTTGTGTCCTCTTCATTTACCGGGCTTGTTGCAATCTGCACTTGGTAGCCTTCTGCAATAAGTGCACTGTTTAATTTTTGAACAGCATACTCCTCCCGGCTATTTTGCTGTTTTGAAACAAGACTAACTTTTTTGTTTTGTCCACATGCAAAAGATAGCAGAGCGATTGTGATAACGAGAAAATATTTGTTCGCTAAAGGATGAAGAATTGATTGATTCATTGTGCTGTTCGTTTATTGGTTTGAAGTGAAGTTGAAATAGAGCGTCATTTGCTGACTGCGAATCCGCCAATCGTCAAATGGCCCGTAATCGAAAAATTTATTCTTTTGCCCCGATGGCCCAATATTCCAGGCTTCGTTGGTTTTTGACCCAATAGCTGGAATGGCCTGCATAAAAGAAATATCTCCTTCAGGGAAAGCTGGAACCACGCGTGGATCGAATTGATCGGGTTGCGCAGGGGTATATAACCTCAGGAAGACATTGTCAGTTGAAGTAGCCACCGTAAAGGATTGTTCTGTTGACTCAATTTTTGCCCAATACAAATTGGCATGGTAGCCTTTAAATTCGGGGTAAATAATTGGACTGACACTAGTGATTGTATTGTTATAGTCCTTCTGATGAATGCCGAATTCGACTCCGTGCATGCGGTTTTTCCAGACCCGATAAGGGCCACTTCCCAACCATTTAACTCCCTCAACTAGTTCTTCAGGATAGCTAAAGTTCACGCCCATGTAGTCGAAATCCTTATCGTACTGCGGCGAGGTATAATACAAGTGCAACTTTGCCCAGCCATTTGGGTAAAAAGTCCAGGTGAACTCTTTCATGCGCGATGAATCTGATTTTTCAGTTTCAAACGAACAGGTAACGGTCAAACTATCATTATAAGTATTTGTTGTAAGACTTTTAAAGGCGGTAACCCCAGCACTGATTTCAGGTCCGCTGTGGAATGGAATTTCCCCTTTGGCATTAGTTACTTTCTTTAACATGCCGTCATTTTTTCCAATTAAAAACTCAATTTCTCCAGCATTAATTCGAAGCAAATCAGCAGTTTCAGTGAGAGACAAATCCGAATTGCTGGTAGCTGTAGTCACCAATTCCGCAACAATATCTGCCGGAATCACCAGCGGGTAACTCCAGGTATAAAGTTCCTTGCCATATTGATCAGTAGCCGTGATATAAAGCACATCGTATTTAGCCCAATTGGCTGGTACCGGAATCTCAAGGGTCCCCTTTCTTCCGGGCGCTAAATCAGGAGATGGAATACTTCCGTTCACTTCCTCCGGTTCTGCCTCTTCCGATGGCAACGGCAGTTTTACCAGTTGATAACTAAAAGAACATGTTTTTAGATTTGTGTATATGTAGCGATTCTCAATTTCGATTTTTTGATCCCATTGGGCAGTAATTTCACGATCTTCCAGTTTAACCGGCGACCAAATTTCTTTGATGGCAAAATAGCTACCTTCACGTTCCAGCTTTGGCCCCACAATACCGTCTGCACCATGATTACCGTCAGTGTCATAGACTTCACCATCCTTATCGGTTCGTAAAATTCCCTGATCTAACAAATCCCAGAGGAAGCCACCTGCTGCCTTGGGTTTGTTCCAAATATATTCCCAATAATCATACAAGCTGGCTCCATGGCCTCCGTCGTACATCCCGTGCAAAAATTCGGTAGGCAATGTAATTAGCGGGCCGTTCCAAAATGTTCCGGCACCGTAATTATAACCACGATAGTGCTGCGTTGCTATTCCATTGTGCTCCATCCAAGGGTAAATAACCACTCGCTTTTGAATATCGTATTGTGCGAACAAGGAATCAAAATCCGGATTATGGCCGCCTTCATTCCCATTGTCCCACATCACAATCGAAGGGTGATTCACATCACGTGTCACCATTGCTTTAACCAGTTTCGGCCCCACCACATCATCGTAGCTACCATGCCATCCGCCCAGCTCATCCAACACAAACAGACCAAGGGAATCGCAAACATCCAAAAAGTGAGAATCGGGTGGATAATGCGACATGCGCACGGCATTCATATTCATAGACTTAATCAGTTCAACATCTTCAATGCTTAATGCCTTACTTGAAGCACGTCCACAAGTTGACCGAAATGTGTGGCGGTTCACGCCTTTGAATTTCACTTTTACACCATTTACATAAATACCATCGCGCTGACGAACCTCAACCGTCCGGAATCCAAAACGAGTCGTGGTTTCGTGAATCGTTTTTCCTTTTGAAACCAACTCAAATTTTACCCGGTATAAATTGGGATCTTCCGGATTCCAGCTTTCAATATTCTCTAATTTGGATTGAACTCTAACTTTTTCGACCTCTTTCGAAACCGGTACATGAAAAGGTTCCCCGATCTTTTGATAGTCAAGGGTGAAAACTTGCGCTCGCAATTCTCCATCTTTCGGACTGTTTTTCAGAAAAACATCAGCCGTAAGACTGCCATCAGCTTTTGCATCAATGGCTACGCGTTCTATACTTTCTTTGGGTTTGGCTTCCAAAAATACAGGCCGAAAAATTCCTCCAAAAATCCAGTAATCACCATGCAGTTCGGCTTTATTGACCGACTCATTCTCTGAAAGCTTGGCCACTGTAACCTCCAATAAGTTTGATTGCCCATACTTCAGCAATTTGCTGATATCGTAACGAAACTCATAATAAGCTCCCTGATGGATTGGCCCGGCTAATTTTCCATTAATCTTCACTTCGGTATCTGTCATCGAGCCTTGAAAAACGATATTGACCTGTTGTTGCTTCCAGTCTGCCGGAACTGAAAAATCATATTTGTACAAGCCCTTTTCATTGACGCGTTCGTCTTCTTTAACGTGCCCATAATTGTATTCACCAAATCCCTGAAGCTCCCAATTCGACGGAACGGGTATGGTTGTCCACTCACCCGACCGGAGACCATCGGCACAATAGAACTGCCAATCAACGGTATGGTCGCAACCAGTTCCGGAAAGGTATTTTGTTTCAGTTTGTTGAGCTGAAACACATAAACTAAAGAGAGAGAAAATTGTAAGAGTTAACTTTTTTCGGAGGAATAAAATCATAACTATGGAAATATTACCGCTTTCTTAATTGATAAAATTCGATTAACTAATTTGATAGAATACTTTACTCTATAAACAACTATAGTTGAGTTACCCCTATGCTAAAATCGCATTGCACTTCTTAAAAACGAACTGCTCCTGCTGATTCACGATAAGTTTTAGACAAACTCAAGCTGTAAAGATACAGAGCCAGAACCAAAGATGAAAACGTTTTCACAGACATCTTTTTACACATATGCTTTGTTAATTAAATTCGAAATTCAAAAACCCATCTTCCATAATTCCTTTAAAGCCGACCAGTAGAAACGAATTGGGAACCTCTAACGAATTAAAGGTTCCCAAAATCTAGTATTAGTATCAGTTAGTCAACAATTGTCTACTTATAACCAGCATTTTGTGTAAAATTCGGATTCGAGTCCATTGCTCGCTGTGGAATTGGGAACAACACCATATTATCATCTAGTACCGATTTGCTTTCCCATGTTGTTTTTGTAAAGGTTTCGAAACGAACTTGATCCGTCCTACGCATTCCTTCCCAATACAATTCACGACCTCTTTCATCCAGCATCATATCGATATTTACTGAGATGCTACTGGCACCACGAATGGTTCTCAATTCATCAACAATACTCTGTGCGGTTTCACCTCCGGTTGGTGCCCCTCCACGCAAAATCGCTTCAGCTTTCATCAACCGGATATCAGCATAACGCATCAATACAAAACCATCGTCGCTATCCGGATCGTACTTCAATACCCGAATTCCAGCATAATCGGTATTTCCCGAAAGAAGAATCTCTCGCGTATAGACTAATGGTTCCCCAGAACGATTCAAATAAGGGGTTCCATCACTCTTTGTTTGAGCTCCGGCTAAGAATCCAAATCCCCTTCCTCCATCGGGGTTGTAGTAAAAGCGGTTATCGTTGTCTTCAAATATATCATAGAAGCTTCCTAAAGTTGTCGCTCCATTCCAACCTCCCTGGCTGTTGTGCAGCTGAGGCCAAATCCACATCCCATTCCACCATCTGGTGTAAGTCAGAATCTTCTCTTTTTTGCTGTTTTGATTGAAGTTGTCAAAATAGTTGGCTTCCAGTTCAAAACCATACGACTCAACAGCATCACAATGCTCAATCACTTTATTCATGTCAGCAGCATCAAAACTGTAAGGACCAGCAGGGTTATCGGCCTTATAAACAGCCTTATTTATATATAATTTTGCAAGCAGAGCATGAGCAAAAGCTTTACTAACCTGGGTTGGATCGGCAGATTCCGGACCACCGTCAGGAAGATCTGCCATTGCAGATTCCAATTCACTCACGGCATAATCAAAAGCAGCAGAACGAGTCCAAACCGCGGGGTATACATCAACTCCTTGATTAACCTCACGAAAAGGCACCTGCCCAAACAAATCTATGATATGATACATGAAATAAGCCCTTAAGGTCTTCGCTTCTGCGGCCTGTTGGGCTGAAGGGTTTGATGCTAAAATTTGTGTGCAATAATAGACACCAACGTTCAAATCATCCCAAGTATCCAGGATGTACGTATGAGCTGGATCCCAGGTATGCGTGTGCAACAAACGAAATACGCCACCATTTCCCCAGTCGGTTGCACGAGTCGGGATGATCATTTCATCAGAAGTGGGTTCATTTAACCCGGCGACACCGGTGTACGAACTTCCAACGATATCTCCAAGCTTTCCGTAAGCTGAGTTCAAAACGGCGGCCACATCAACAGCTGAAAAGCCGTCATCCGATTGTTCAACAAAATAGGAATCGTTAAATTCAACTTCGAGGTCAGTGCACCCTGGCATAAAAAATCCTGCCACCAGACCACAAACAATCAGTATATATTTATAATTCTTTTTCATATTAATCAAATTATTCAATTTTAAAATTGTACTTTAAGTCCCATCAATATTGTTCTTGCACGAGGGTATGTTGTATAGTCGATACCCATAGAAGGTACGCCACCACTCCCCTTGTTAACATTCACCTCAGGGTCTTGTCCACTATAATTTGTAATTACAAATAAGTTTTGACCGGTTACATACAATCTTAGTTTTGAGATGTATTTAGAGTTTTTGAAAGGAACGTTATAGCCTAAACTCACGTCCTGTAATCTAACAAATGAACCATCTTCGAGGAAGCGAGTAGAAGGGTCAGCTGTATTTATAGCAGCCTCACCATTCCCAACAATGTCGCTAGTTACATTACGTCCGATCGCCAAGTTACCGGCATAGAAAAATGCATTAGCCGTGTTACTGTATATCTTATGACCGAACTGTCCATTCAAGTACACATTGAAATCAAAGTTTTTATATCTGAACGTATTAGTCAAACCCATTGTAAATTTAGGGATCGGACTATCGCCGGTAAATTGAGGATTATCACCATCGTAAATAGCAATACCATTTTCATCAAATCCCTCAAATACCCGGATGTAATAGGTGTACATTGGATAGTCATTGGTAATTCGCTGAATGGTTACACCAGAAAGTCCTTGTCCGTCCAATACTCCTGTTTCAATTGTCGTTGACAAATCTTCAACCTTATTTTTGTTATAGCTCATGTTTGCAGTAACTCCCCAATCAAAGTCATTTGCTTCAACAATATCAGCAGAAAGCGACAGTTCAACACCTGAGTTGACAATATTTCCGTCTAAATTTGTCCAATAGTAAGCTTGTGGTGCTGGTTGGGCACTTTTCAATTGAAGCAATAAATCAGTGGTCTTTTTTTGATATACATCCAATGAACCGCGAATTCTATTATTATTGAAACCGAAGTCGACACCGGCATTAAATTGACTAGTTGTTTCCCACTTAAGATCAGGATTAGCGAAGGTTACGTTTCCTAATGATCCGGTAGTAATGTTTCCTGAACCATCAATGGTTGAACTTCCGTAGCGTTGTCTTTGCGAATAAAGGTTGTGAGGAATTTCCTGATTACCTGTTATCCCCCAACCTAATCTAACCTTCAAATTTGAAATAGACTCTGGGATAAAATCTTCTTCCGATATACGATATCCTAAAGCCATTGATGGGAAATAGCCATACTGGTTGTTTCCTCCAAATTTGGTAGAGCCATCAGCGCGAACAGTCGCTGTAAACAACCATTTGTCTTTGGTTACAAAGTTTACTCTTGCAAAATACGATTGCAATTCATCCCTTTGCATCGTTGTATTTCCTACAATTGATTCACCGGCAGCTAAATTATTCATCATCAAATCCAGATCATCGAAGCGAAATTTACCAGCATTCATGGATGCTGTTTTTGTTTCGAAATACTGGTATGAGTACCCTAAAAGACCGGTAAAAGCGACTTCGCCAAACTCCTTATTGTAGTTCAAAAAGTTTTCCCAAAGTCCGTTATCCATCGTTACCGAACTCAAACCTGCTTTTCCGTTTTCAAAAATATAGTTGGCATACAATAATGGTGAATAAGCATAATACCTTTCCGATTTTGAAAAGTCCCGGCCGTAAACCGACTTCAAGCTCAAGTCCTTGCTGATTTGATATTCGGCAGAAAGACTGACGAGTGCTCTAAGCGTATTGGTATTATCGGCACTATATGCCAACATGGCTTTGGGGTTTAACCGATCAAACGATGGCTGATTGTATGAGCCGTCAGGCAAATAAACCGGTTCTGTTGGATTCATATAGAGGGCTGATGCAATTAAATCTCCATAATGGTTGGGCGAATTCCCAATAGGAACTCCCTGATCATCAACATCAGAAACTGTTAATTGACTGGATAATTTCAGTTTGTCATTAAAGAAGCTTCGGTTTCCGTTTACACGAAGCGTGTATCTCGTTAATTTACTTTCTTCAACAATACCATTCTGATCAAAATAGCTCATTGAAACACGGTAGTCTCCTTTTGTATCAGCTGTGCCATATGAAATGTTATGAGATTGAGAAACTCCTGTTCTAAATATCTGATCCTGCCAATCAGTATTGGATCCCGCATCCAAGTTACTTGAGTTACCCCCTAAACCATTAATTGCACTTAAATACTCATCGGGGCCTAGTACATCATACTTTTTAGTGATAGAACTAAACCCAACTGATGAAGAATACTCAATACCACCACCAGCACCTTTACCACTTTTAGTAGTAATAATAACAACACCATTGGCTCCACGCGAACCATAAATTGCAGTTGCTGAAGCATCCTTCAAAATACTGATATCTTTAATATCATCAGGATTTAAGAAGTTTAGTGGATTACGAGCCGTACTTCCGCCAAAACTAACATCTTCTCCACCGGGAGAAACAGCATCACCACTCAATGCAACACCATCAATTACGTAAAGAGGATTATTGCCACTTCGAACCGAAGAGGTACCTCGAATATTAATATTGATGCTTCCACCTGGTTCGCCACTTGCTGAAGTAATCTGCACCCCTGCAGAACGACCTTGAATTAGCTGCTCGGGAGACGCAACCATCCCCTTATTAAAATCGTCGGCACGAACCGAGGAAATAGCTCCCGTTGCATCTTTTATAGATGTTGTTCCATACCCAATAGCCACAACTTCATCCAAGCCAATGGTTTCTTCTTCCATCGTTACATTTAATCTCGATTGGCCGTCAACAACAACTTCCTTTGTTTTCAACCCAATAAAAGAAAAAACCAAAGAAGAACCGTTAACAACCTCTCTCAAAGCGTAATTACCATCAAAATCGGTAATTGTTCCATTAGTAGTTCCTTTTACTACAACGGTTACACCTGGAATACCTTCGCCTGAAGTATTTGTTACTACTCCGGAAACATCCAGCGTTTGCATTGACCGCATATCAAATACAGATCCTTGCTTGCGTTTAACAACGATGTAACGGTCAATCATTTTGTATTCAAGGTCTGTTTCAGCTAGCAACTCATCAAGAACGTCTTGAATTTGTTTATTCTCAGTACTAATTGAAACATCTTGAAGAGACGAAATTTCATCGTTGCTGTAGTAAAAGTAAAATTCAGACTGGTCCTCGATCTGTTTAAGAGCGTCAACCAATGTCCCGTTTTTTACATTCAGGTTTAATTTTGTTGATTGTGAGTAACTAGATGCACTTACACTCAACGCAAAAACCAACATCAAAAAACTAGTTAGTTTCATAATACGCAATAATTTTAGCAGCAGCACAGTATGTCCGCTGAATTCACGTTGTTTTTTCATAAATTTGTAAGGTTTAATGAAACAATAATTGTTTTATTTTCCGGGCGATGAAATGGGTCTCAAGCACTTTCATCGCCCTTTTTGTTAATGGTTTAATTTATTCTATTTTGAAATTACGGTTATTAAATTTCTGGCATTTGCTCTCTCTTTGGTTTCAAATTTTATTGGCGCTAGTAACTCCAAGGCCATAATGGTTTGCTCAATAGGTTTATTCAACAAGATGGTTCCTGTCAAATCATATTCTTTTAAACTTTCCTTTTCAAACTGAATTTCCACATTGTACCAACGTTCCAGACGCATGGCAATATCACTGATCTTCTCTCTATTAAAAGCAACCTTGCCGTCTTTCCAGCTGGTATAAAAATAAGGATCAGTGTTTGCAACTGTTAGAGGTTTTCTACTTGATTGCACTGCAATTTGGCCAGGAGCAATTTCTCCTATTTTCTTTCCTTTAAGATTATTGATCTGCACCTTTCCTTCGACCAATACGACCGAATGATTCTCTTCGCCACGATAAGCAGCTACATTAAAAGAAGTACCCAGTACTTCTACCTCCATTTTGCTGGTTTTGACTTTGAATGGTAAATGTTTGTTTGGCGCAACTTTAAAGAATGCTTCTCCTTCAATAGAGACTTCGCGAGAGCTGCTATTGAAACTCTTGGGATATCTGAATGTGGTTCCTGCATTTAGCCACACCTCTGTTCCATCAAAAAGAAAAAGATGGCTTGTTTGACCATACATCACCTCTACTTGTGCGTACTGATTATTGTTAGCAGTTTCGAAGATTGGTGAAAAAAAGTTACCAACTAAAAATGCAAAAATAAGGACAGCTGCATACTGAAGAGTCCGCTTAAAGTAGATCGTAAATTTTTGTTTGCGAACGAGCTTCTCAACCCTGTTCCATGAATTTTTCTTATCGGCCTTTTGTAGTTTTCTCGATTCGAACAAACCATCCTTTATCGATTGGCCTTTCTGAAGTAATTTCTGATTTTCCGGGGTATTGCTCCATGCCTCAAATTTCTCCTTTTCTTCTTCACCCAACTCAGCATGAAGTTTACCAGAAATTAGCTCCCAAGTATCTTGATTTGTATTACTCATTGAATGATTGATTTCTACTAGTAAGACGCAATCCGATTCACATGAGGGTGACAGAGTTTTCTCCTTTTTTTAATTTCCTTAAACGATCAGACACTAATAAACTATATACCAGAAACTTATTTATTTTTTTATGCAATGAAAATGTAGTAATACAAAATCCTTCGGATCTAATTCTCCCTTTAAAAATTGATAAGATCGGGCAATTTGAGTTTTAACGGTATTGATTGAGATCCTTAAACGCTCAGCTATTTCTCGATAAGTTAGTGATTCATAAACAGCAAGTTCCAGAATTTTTCGCCGCTGTTCCGGAATTCGTTGAATGGCCTTATAAAGATTTGCGTAGTATTCTTGCTCATTGATCGATTCTTCATTCGGAACCTCTGGAAGCTCTTTTACTTTTACCTCGAACTTATTTTTACTTTTCCTGATATAACTTACGATCTGGTTGCGCAACACGAGAAATATATAGGCTTTCAGCGACTTTTCTATAATAATGTACTTCCGCCGATTCCAAAGCTTTATAAAACAGTCGGAAACCAATTCTTCAACAACCGTCTCCTGCTGAAGATATTTACAAGCCCATAAAAACAATTGAGAATAGTATTTATCATGAAGCCTCTTTAAAGCATTCATATCGTCAGCCACAATATTTCTCCAAATATCTTGATCTTCCATGTAGATTAGCACAAGCAATGCTCATCAAAAGTAAGAAAAATAAGTTCTTGTGTTTATGAATGTTCAGTCTTCTCTTCTGCCAGTATAGAAAAATAAATTTATTCAACCGGATTTAGAAATAGCCAGACAACTCCTTCTGGTGCTTCTTCAAGGCCTTCTTGATATTGACTCATTTGAGCATTCCACTCATCAACGCGAAGATTATTTTCTGTCGTTTTAGGGTTTAGCTCATCTAGGCTCTCCCCTTTCGGAATGCTGATAATCAACATTAACTGCCTTCCGGTGCGAAAAACCAACAATTGCTGAAAACTGGCATTACAAAATCCTTGAGCAACCTCGGGCCACTCTTCAAACTGAGTGCGGTGATACTCCATATATTCACTTTGCTTCAACGTATCTTCAACCAGATTTGCTGTCAGCAAAATATTATCCCATTCCTCGGCAATAGAAGAATCATCACACCTTGTTCGATCAAAACTATAAAATGGCTGATCGTAAGTTTTAATGGTAACATTCGCAAAATTTGCTTCTAACTTTTCGCTTATTTGTTGCAGTTCCTGAAACTGAGAATAGAGAACCCAGTGATTTTCCCAATTATACACAGCGTTCTTATCAATACCATTTTCTGCACAAAAAGTCGTCAACATCTCTTTCGACAATGAATTATTATCATAAGCAATTAGTTCTATTATTGAAGGATAATCAGGCTTCTGGCCTTCATCGTTGCACGCGAAAAAAAATAAAGAAAGCACAAGGACTAAGAGAAATTGCTTTGTCATGAGTTCAATGTTTAATTAAAAGGTACTATTGTCAAAAATCAAGTCTATCATCTGAATGATTCTGAAGGTTATTTGTCTAAATGAAATGGCTTTTCATGAATTAATCAATTCTTTCAGGGTCTCAATCCACAAGGGATGATCGTTCAAACTTTCGACCAATTGAATTTTTTCGCCACCGTGTTCTTCAAATAATTCCTGATATTCAACTCCAATTTCAACGGTTGTTTCCAGGCAATCGGCCACAAATGCGGGCGCTACAAACAACATTCGTTTTACTCCTTCTTTCGCTTTTTGAATAACCAGTTCATCAGAGAAGGGCTTGAGCCAGTTTTTGGTCAGCCGAGATTGAAAAGATAAAGTGTAATCATCCGGTTTAAGACCCAGTGACTTTGCCAACAAGCGGGTTGTTTGGTAACAAGTTGCCTTGTAGCAATATTTACCATGCTCAGGCATGGCCTGTTCGCAGGTACATTCCGTTGAAGCAATTTCCGGATGCACCTTATCGACCTGTCTGTTCGGTAAACCGTGATAGGAAAAAACGATGTGGTCGTATGTTTCAGGCTTGAACTCTTTAATGCGTTCAGTAAATGCTTTGATAAAAGCAGGATGATCGTAAAACTGGCTTACGAATCGAATCTCAGGGATAACTGTCCATTTAGCCACTTCCTTTGATACAAATTGGCCGATGGTTCCGGTTGTTGACGATGCGTACTGCGGGAACACCGGAATAATGATCATCTTCCCAAAACGCTGGTCACGAACCTGACGAAGCACTTTTTTTAAATGCGGATTCTGATAGCGCATGGCTGTGAAAACCTGATAGTCATCACCCAATGATGCTTGCAGCTTATCTCTGTTTTTATTGGCATTTACAAATAGAGGAGAACCTTCATCGGTCCAAAGCATCTCATAAAGCTTGGTGGATTTGGGAGCCCTAAATGGCACAATAATCAGGTTCACCAACAACTTTTGTGGAATTAAAGGCAGATCAATCACTCTACGGTCATTCAAAAACTCGAATAAATACCGTCGAACGGCAGAAACTTTGGGTTCATCAGGTGTTCCCACATTAACCAGTAAAACGGCTGTTCTTTTTGAATTGTCCATAAGCTTATGTATTCCTATCAATGATTTTCAAAACAAATTTAAATATTGTAAATCCAATCGATGTCTTTTTTTAATAATCTGAGTGTCTCTTCTTCCTTAGAGCCTTTATCAGGTTGATAATCGTAGGTCCACGATGCCAGTGGTGGCATGCTTAAAAAGATTGATTCGGTGCGACCATTTGACTCTAATCCGAATTTAGTTCCCCGATCATAAAGCAAATTAAACTCCACATAACGGCCTCTTCGCAGTAGTTGCCATTGTCTTTCATCTTCGCTGATCTCTTTCTTACGATTGTTGTTCAATAACTCAATATATATCTTCGGATAAGCCTCAGCCAGCGCCTGTGTAAAAGCAAAAAACTTTTCAAAATTTGCTTCCGAAGTACCATCCTGATGATCGAAGAAAATTCCACCAACGCCTCTTGTTTCATCCCGATGAGGCAGATAAAAATAGTCGTCAGCCCACTTTTTATACTCCCGGTAGAACTCCATGTCGAACTGATCGCAAACCTTTTTGAGTTCCTGATGAAACCAACTAGCTTCCTTTTTATTGACATAGTGAGGTGTCAAATCAATTCCACCACCAAACCATGCTTTTCCGGAGCTTAGTTGAAAAAAACGGACATTCATATGGGTTATAGGTACATGCACATTGCGTGGATGAATGATGGACGAAATCCCCGTAGCAAAATACTCTTCGCCATCCTGAATGCTCAATGCCTGACGCATTCGCTCACTAACCTGACCTCCAACTGCCGAAAAGTTAACCGCAGCTTTTTCAATGGCATCGCCATTTTCAAGCACCATGGTGTAGCCTTGTCCAATTTCTTTTTCCCAGTGGTCGGTCTCAAAAATGGCAGCCCCATCAGCCGAAGCTAATTCGAAACAGATTTGCTGTTGTTTTTCACGATACGCAGAAGCAACTCTCTCATTTCTCATATTAATCAAATATTTGCGCTATTCGACAGTCTCAGCCAGCATTCGTCCTTGCTTAATCCGGTCGGCCATGCCAATACCGTCACGAATATTTCCTCCCAACAACAAACCGGCATAAGTGGACTCAATTTCCTCAATCGCTTTTAGGCGATCGGCTGACTCTTTACCATACTGCGGAATAGCATGCTGATAACGATTAATAACCAACAAATCAGGTTGCCATTTTGTTAGCCCGAGCATGCTTTTCATTTCCTTTTCAACCAATCCAACAATTTCATCATCCGCCAAGTCAAGCATTTCAGGCTTTCGTACACCACCCAAAAAAGTTGACAATAACGCTCCGCCATGGGGAGCACGGTTCTTCAAAAATGTTGATAAAAACAAGACGCCGAGAATATCGCGGTTTTCATGAAAAGGGATCAATCCTCCAAAAGCTTTGATTGGCATTCCGTTCCACTTATTATAGCCAACTGAGACCTGCACGACTTTTGCGTAAGGCATGGCTTCAATTTTTTCTATTTCAGCTGAAGGAAGAAAAGGAAAAAGCTGGCGTAAAGCATACCCACCAACGGTAGAAATTACCTGATCAAATTCCTCGAATTGAGTCGATTTATTTGAAATCTGATATTTACCATTTGAGTGAGCAATCTGCAAATCTTTCTGATTTAGCGTTATGCGTTCTTCTCCAACGGAATCAGCCAAAGCATTGACTAGTGACCTCAAACCACCTTTCATAGAAAACACTTCCCGTGTTGCTTTCTTATCCCAGTCAGTTTTGGGTTCTTTTGATTTTTTAATTGCACCACCAATAAAACTGCCATACTTTTGCTCCAAATTATACAATTTTGGCAATGCGTATTTTGTAACCAGTTTTTCGGGATCGCCGGAATAAATTCCCAGAATAAACGGATCAACAGCATATTTCAGAAAGCTTTCGCCCATGCGTCGCCTCACCAAACTGGCCAACGACTCGTTTGGATCAGTCCCCGGTTTCCGAAATGGTTCGCCAAGGATTCGGAACTTGTCGTACCACGAAAACAGGGGCGTTTTAATTCCCCCTATCAAACCCGAAGGCAAAGCATGCCAACGGCCACTTTTCCAAATCCATCGAAACTTGGCATCTTCATCTGCAATCTCTAATTCGCAAGCATCTCCCAATTCTTCAATTAAAGCCGCTGCCTCCGGATGTCCCAACACACCGGTACTTGGCCCATTTTCATACATGAACCCATCCTTCTTAACCGTTTGAATCACTCCTCCTACCCGATCCGATTTTTCGAAAACCTGAAAATCAATTCCTTTCTTTTTCAGGTAATAGGCAGTGGTTAACCCGGTCAATCCGGCTCCAATAACAGCTACTTTTTTACTCATCGTTTAAACTGATTTTGAAAACTTTTTCACGCTTCCTTCCAATCGAACATCGAATACGGCGGCAATATTTCGTAAAAAGAAACGGCCTAAGTCAGTTATAAAAATCTCTTCTTTCGTGTAAGTCAACAACTCGTCTGCTACAAAATCATCTAGTTTTGATTCCTTAAAATCGAGCAATTTCTTCAAACTCCTTTCTGTAGTTTGAAATTGATCCGCAATTTGTGCCCATGATAAAAACTGGTTGCACATGATCTCGTTTATAATTTGTCTGATAATTTTATCAGTTTCAGAAAGCGAATAACCTTTCACAATTTTGATTGATCCGCTTTCAACGGTATCAATATATTCTTTTACTGTTCTCGCATTTTGCGCGTATACATCTTCCAACTGACTAATTCCGGTTACACCAAAAGCATAAACTTGCCCCGTCGTTTCGCGGGTACAGTAGCCCTGAAAATTTCGGTGAAGCGAGCGATTTCTCAACGCGATTGCCATGTCATCATTCGGCTTGGCATAATGATCCAGACCAATGGGAACATAACCAGCATTCGTCATCAGCGACCAGGCCTCCTCAAACATCTTTACTTTATCTTCAGCAGCAGGCAAACCATAATCTTCCAGCTTTTTTTGAGCCTTTTTTACCCAAGGCACATGAGCATATGAAAAAGTAACCAAACGATCAGGGTTAATGACAATCGCTTTTTCAATGGCTTCACCAAACGACTCGACAGTTTGATAGGGTAATCCATAAATAAAGTCGAGATTAACCGACACCCCAGCATGCTGGCGGATCATGTGAACCAGCTCGCTAATTGGTATTTCAGGCACTTCGCGACGTACAGCATTTAACACTTTCTCCTGAAAATCCTGTACTCCCAGACTAATTCGATTAAAACCGAAAGATACCAATTGATCGATATAAGCTTGATCTAATAGTGCGGGGTTACATTCAATGGCGATCTCCGGGTTATCAATAAATTGATATTCCGAATGAAAAATAGCCATCACTTCACCAACCAATTCGGCAGGTAAAACATTTGGAGTTCCTCCTCCCCAATGTATCTGCGAAATTTTTCGATCATGATTAATCAATTTATTTAGCATATGGATTTCCGTTTTCAGCGCTTCCATATAATGCTTCATCATATCCTCATCCTTAGTAATATGTGTATTACATCCGCAGTATAAACACAGTTGTGTACAAAAAGGAATGTGTAAA
Organism: uncultured Sunxiuqinia sp.; assembly: GCF_963678245.1. Taxonomy (NCBI): domain Bacteria; kingdom Pseudomonadati; phylum Bacteroidota; class Bacteroidia; order Marinilabiliales; family Prolixibacteraceae; genus Sunxiuqinia; species uncultured Sunxiuqinia sp. The sequence goes on along the minus strand of NZ_OY782767.1, from coordinate 598,965 downwards.
TAAATCGAGATATTTTGAGGTTCTTTCTTATTCGACTCTTCGACTGCCACCAGGTAATCATCGGTTTCAAAATCGCCGCAAAAAAAATTGGCTGGCGGATAACTTGTATAACGAGGAACCGGAACATTATATTTTTCAATTAACTCAACAGGTATTTTCATATGATTGCAATTGTTTGCTTTTTAAATGTAATAACTGAAACTCGCCCAAAGTAACTATGTTTCCCGGTGCAAAATATTAAGGCTCTCGATTCTTTTTCAGGGAATTTCATACTTACGAAAACATCGGAATGTCAAAACAGAATAGATTGACTATCAGCTTCGACTAAAACAATCCAGTCTGCTAAAAGCGCTCAAAATCAATTATTACAATACTGATTTTCAACAAAATCTAAATGTATAAGAAAAAAAGTTCTCTCCCAATGAGACAAATCTGTTTTTTATCAACGAATAACCGATTTAAGGACATAAAAAACTCTTTTTTAAAAGCTTGCAGTTCTAGAAAAAGTTTTGCAAAATTATTCTTAACTTTTGTAATTCCTGACATTACTCAGTGACCGATTCACCCAGAGATCGTATTTTGTCACTTTAAAATTATGATATAATGTATAAGAAATTATTACCCCTATTTGCCATTTGTCTGGCCATGAATGGCTATGCACAAAAAAACACCAGTAAAGGGAAAGTTGAAGTTTTCGAAAAAGGAGAAGGTTATTACTACGAATCAATCCTGAAAGACGTAAACGCAATAAATGAGAAGCTCGAAGAGAAAGAACCTTTTGTACGATTCAAGATGGATCAGTCTGACCTCGATCTACCGAACGATCCGGGTTTATATGAAACTGTCTGGTGCAATCAAACTGAATCACAAGGAAATGCAGGAACTTGCTGGTCATTCTCAACCACTTCATTTTACGAGTCTGAAATATTCAGGCAAACTGGGAAAAAAGTAGAACTTTCGGAAATATATACCGTGTATTGGGAGTACGTTGAAAAAGCCCGCCGTTATATTGAGAAACGTGGCGAATCATTGTTTGACGAAGGATCGGAAGGTAATGCGGTGGCTAGAATTATGAACCGTTATGGAGTTGTTCCCGAAGAAGTTTATACTGGTTTATTGGATGAAAGGAAATTTCACACACACGCAAAAATGATGGAAGAAATGCGCGGATTTCTGGAGTCGCTGAAGAAAAACAATGCCTGGAATGTTGAATATGGACTGGAAACAATTAAAGCTATCATGAACCACCATATTGGTGAGCCTCCGGTAGAATTTACGGTAGAGGGAAAAACATACACACCCCAAACATACATGACTGATTATCTCCAGTTAAGTCCAAATGATTTTGTTGAAATACTTTCGTACAAGCAAGAACCATACTGGCAGCAAGTGGAATACAAAGTGCCGGATAACTGGTGGCACAGCGATGACTATTACAATATTCCGCTCGACGTATTTATGGATGTTGTTAAAAAGGCCGTGAAAAAGGGATATACGATGAGTATTGGTGGTGATGTTTCGGAAACTGGCTTTAGCCGCGAAACCAATTGTGCGATGGTTCCCGATTATGATATTCCATCAGCATACATTAATGAGGATGCCCGACAATTCCGCTTTTCAAATGAAACGACCACTGACGATCATGGAATGCACCTGATTGGCATTTTGGAAAATTACAAAGGCAGTGGTGACGATTGGTACTTGATTAAAGACTCCAGCTCGGGCTCGAGAAATGTAGGTGAAGATGATCGGAAATTTGGCTACTATTTTTTCCACGAAGACTATATCAAACTAAAAATGATGGGATTTACAATTCATAAAGATGCTGTAAAAGACATTCTGGAGAAATTTTAGTTCATTTAACACGACTACAAATACAAGGAGGCTTTCATTCATTTGAAAGCCTTTTTTGCATTTATTAACCTTTTTTCATGTCGAAGAACGCGCTTTTATTCCTGATTTTTTTAATTTCATGCCCCCGAAAATGAGATGCACTTTTTCGAAACCATTTTAACACATCAGAACATCAACATTAAGAGACTAAAATTTCAGAATAACGAGACGATCAAGACCAACTCACACAGAAGTCTCATTACCTGAAATTTACATATACTTATGCAAGATATAAAAGCGCTACATTAGAGTATGAGATTTGCACGATCCTAAGTAAAAATAAAAAATACAAACATGAAAAAGAAAATAGTGTTGAAAACGTTCCTTCCCCTGGTTGCATTTCTAATGGTATTTACTTCGTGTCAAAAAACGAATAAGCAAACTAAAAATGCTCCAATTTATAAGAAAAAGTACAAAGAAGAGATTCTTAAATCCAGAGATGACTTAAGAAGTTACCTAATAAGCAGTTCTGTTCCGGGTATGTCGGTTTGTGTATCGATTGATGGTGAAATTGTATGGTCTGAAGGGATTGGGGTTGCCAGTAAAGAGTTGAAAGCCCCGGCAACCCGGGAAACCAAATTTCGAATTGGAAACGCGTCTGAAATACTGACCAGCTACCTCATTGCAAAATTGCACGAACAAGGCAAACTGGATCTGACTCATAGTTTTTATAAATATGTTCCCAATTTTCCGAAAAAGAAATATGATTTTACCCTGCTCGAACTAGGTTCAAGTGTTTCAGGTTTTAGAGATATGAAAATGGAAGATCTCGTGAAATATAAAGATCTAAAAAACCTAAAAGAGTATGTTCAAAAATTGGAGAATGATACACTTGTATACGAACCAGACACCTACTTTAACGATTCGGAGTACAATTACGCCCTATTAGGTATTTTGGCAGAGAATATTGGCAACGAAAAATTTAGCAAATTAGTTAAAAATCAGATTCTTGACACCTTGAACATAGAAAATACACTTATCGATTACCAACATGTAATTATTCCGAACAGAAGTGAAACCTATTATCGTGATTTCATTGCACGATTGATTAAAGCGCCAGAAGTAAATATGTTGCCATTTGCTCCAACCTTGGGATATTTATCAACTGCCGATGATTTAAATCAGCTAGCTCAGCAAATACTCACCCCTGGCTTTTTCAATCAGGAAACACTGGATCTTTTTTACAATAAACACAGACTAAGCGGTGGACAAGAAGTTTTGAGAAGTTTTGGTTGGATTTCAACAACAGACCGATTCAACCGGAAATTAATTGCAAAATTGGGGACAACAATTGGCGGCAGCTCAGCAGTCGGAATTTTCCCCGATCAGAAACTGGTAGTAACCCTATGTTCTAACCTCGGTGATGATATAGGAGAACTGCCTATTGCGAAAATTGCTGACAAGTTTTTAGAAAAACTAGACCCGATGAAAGAAATGAACGAAGAAAAAAAATCCAGTAAATAGCAATAAGGCCGGAATCACTTCCGGTCTTATTTTTTATAAGCCGATAAGCAATTTTACAGTTGTCAGTGCAAGGACAGCAATTAGCACATAACGAACCAATTTTGCGCCACCTTTCATAGTGAACTTTACTCCGAGCCATACTCCTAGCATATTTCCACAAGCTAATATAAACCCACTTAGCCAGTCAATCTGATCATAAAAAATAAAGATCACTATAGCAAATATGGTATACACCAATACAATGAAAAGCTTAATAGCATTAGCCTTAACCAAATCGTACCCACATCCTAAAACCAACCCACCCAGCAAAAAGACTCCCACACCTAACTGAATAAAACCACCGTACATTCCGATAAAGAAAAAGACAATATATTGAATGAGACTCGGCTTGGAATTCACTACTCCTACCTGCTTTTTCACCCAAGCATCCGGGTTAAAAACAATAAGTAAGAGCATAATAAACATGACGACACCAATAATTTTCTCAAACAGTTCTGGATCGATTTCCACGGCAATTAAAGCGCCAATCATTGCCCCAATAGCAGCAGGAAACGCCAGTTTATAGTCTGTTTTTATATTGAAAACTTTTTCTTGCCGAAATGAATTAACACCAACAATATTTTGGAGGAGAATAGCAACACGATTAGTTGCATTGGCAATATTTGCCGGCAAACCAAAAAAAATCAAGAAAGGTAAAGATAACATCGATCCTCCAGCTGCCATTGCATTAATAATGCCAGCAACAAGTCCGACACCTACCAGTGCAAAATAATAGTACCACTCCATTGCCATAAACTTAGTTCAACGATTTTCGAAGTGCGAAGATAGATAACTTTGAACGAAGCTCTATATTAGAGCTAATAGAGGCGGTAGATTATGCCACGGATATACAGACTAACCACAAAATCAGGTGCAAAATTGATTATACAAATCGAATCCGGAAAAAGTGCAAGCCAAGGATTAGGAGTGAGCGAAGCCAAAGACAAGAACAAATTCACTCAACTTAATATAGCAAAAAGACTCCTTTGATTTTTTTATCAAAGGAGTCTTTTATTGCTTATAATATTTTACTTTATAATCTTTCCTCGTTCCAAAATCAATTCGTAAAAATAGCCGGCTCCAAAGTCCTTATCTAAAACAACAACACCCTCAACGATGATCACATCGCCAACCTGAGCTGTTTCATCCGATGTAAACGTTAAATCGTAACTCTCGCCAAACTTGGTACCATCCTGAATGTGCAACCAGTTACGCCCCATGATATTTAAGTTGACTTTTACAACCTTGCCCTTAACCTTTACAGTTTTGTTTGAATAATCAGCTTTTGATTCATACAATTGAGCAATTGTCAACCCACCATCAACCGGTTGAATGTCAATATCCGAATTATAATCTTCAATCGCTTTTCCCTGAGGCGAAGTTTTTCCGGCCATTGGATTACTCGTAGTCGCTTTAATAGGTTCTGTACTGAAGTTCTGTACAAAGAAAATAGTCTCAAACGTACGATCCAATGCTTTACTATTAAAGTTTTTCATTTCCAATGGCGAATCGTAATAATATTTATCACCTTCACTAACTTCCTGACTGTTAACCGCCATCCAAAATTCTTTTCCATTTTCTTCAACCCTCAAATAAGTATAACTATCCGTTTGAACAATTTCATTCACAGTCACCTGGTGCATCAAAGCATTGGTATCGATAGGTTTAACAGGTTCCTTCTTTTTCTGTACACAAGAAGATAGTGTCATGCTAGCAATAAGAAATAGTGCAATAAGAAGTCTCATAAATTGTATTTTAAAATTCATCGATTAATTCTGATATCCTTTAAAAATAAACAAAGCATTTATAATAAAGTTAGATTACAAATTGATATTTAGTAATTTCTTTCTCTTGAAAACAACCAATTAGGTTTTCCCAAAATATAAAACAGGTTTGATAGCACCTAAACCTTAAAGCGGCTATTTTTAAACCTCCCATCTCAAAAAAGAGCTTAAAGTCTTTTTAATCAGCAAAAGCATGGTATCTTTACAGTTGCAAATTTCAAAACGAAATAACGTGAATCAATTATACGCAAAATACAAACCAAGCGATTGGTTACCAACAACAAAAAAAGAAATCGAGCAGAGGGGATGGGATGAATTGGATGTCATTTTATTTACCGGAGATGCCTATGTTGATCATCCATCGTTTGGAGCTGCTGTGATTGGCCGTATATTGGAAGCAGAAGGATTGCGAATTGCGATTGTGCCTCAACCCAACTGGCAGGATGATTTGCGAGACTTTAAAAAACTCGGGTCGCCACGGCTGTATTTCGCGGTAACCTCGGGCAATATGGACTCGATGGTAAACCACTACACGGCCAACAAACGAAAGCGATCCAACGACGCCTACACACCGGGAGGACAACAAAGTAAACGTCCCGACTATGCTGCGACTGTATATTGCAACATTCTGAAAGATCTCTATCCTGAAACTCCAATTATGTTGGGTGGTATTGAAGCCTCTCTGCGTCGGGTTACACATTACGATTATTGGCAAAATGAATTAAAGCCCTCCATTTTGGTGGATTCAAAAGCCGATCTGCTTTTCTATGGAATGGGCGAAAAATCAATTATCGATTTTACCAATTTAGTCAAACGAGGCGTTGATGCCCGAACCATTACCAACTTGCCACAAACCGCTTTTTTGGTGGAGCAAGGAGAAAAATATGCCACCAATAAAAAGTGGAACAACATCGATTTGTTTTCGCACGACGAGTGTTTGGGTGACAAGAAAAAGTTTGCCAAAAACTTCATGCACATCGAGGAAGAGTCAAACAAGTCGGAAGCCAACAAAATTACCCAGCAAATTGGCAACAAACAGGTGGTTGTAAATCCGCCATGGCCGCCACTGGAAGAAAAAGAGATTGACCGCTTTTATGATTTGCCCTTTACTCGGCTTCCGCATCCAAAATATAAAAGCAAAGAAACCATTCCGGCCTACGATATGATTCGCCACTCGATCAACATTCACCGGGGATGTTTTGGCGGCTGTACGTTTTGTACCATTTCGGCACATCAGGGTAAATTTATAGCCAGCCGTTCCGAAAAATCCATTTTGAAAGAGTTGGAGCAAGTTACCCAGATGCCCGACTTTAAAGGCTATATTTCCGACCTTGGCGGACCTTCAGCCAATATGTATAAAATGAAGGGGATTCATGAGGAAATCTGTCGTAAATGCAAACGTCCTTCCTGTATTTTCCCTGATGTTTGTAAGAATCTCGATGTCGACCACAAGCCCATGCTCGATTTGTACCGAAAAGTCCGTCAGCACCCGAAAATAAAGAAAGCTTTTGTCGGAAGCGGCATTCGTTACGATATGATTTTGCATGAAACCAAAGATAAACAGGTCAACAAGAATAACATGACCTATTTACGCGAAGTGGTTAAACACCATGTTTCAGGTCGGTTAAAAGTTGCTCCCGAGCACACTTCAGACGATGTATTGAAAATCATGCGAAAACCTTCATTCAGTTTATTTTACAAATTAAATAAGGCTTTTAACGAAATCAATAAAAAGGAAGGGCTAAACCAACAATTAGTTCCCTACTTCATTTCGAGTCATCCCGGATGCCAAAACACCGATATGGCCAACCTGGCTGCAGAAACCAAGCAATTGGATTTCAAGCTGGAGCAGGTGCAGGACTTCACTCCTACACCGATGACGTTAGCCACCGTTATTTATTATACCGGCTATCATCCGTACACCATGGAAAAAGTTTACACGGCTAAATCGAAAAAAGAAAAACTATCGCAACGTAAATTCTTTTTCTGGTATAAAAGAGAATATCAGCAACAAATTCGACAAGAATTAACTAAATTGAACCGCAAAGACTTATTGAAAAAAATTATGAATTAGCCATTCGTAATTGAACAATTAGTCACTTGTTTATATTTAGAATTTGAAACTTTTTACCATGAAAATAAAATTTGCCTTTATCGGAATTTTGATGATCGTACTTGCCGGATGCGCGGAGATGCAACAAATTGCAAAAACAATTTACGACGAGGAAGCACCATTGTCTCAGTCAGAAATAATTGCAGGATTAAAACAAGCCCTGATTGTTGGAACCGACAGTTCGGTCGCAGAACTCTCCGGCTTGAATGGCTATTTAAAAGATGAGGCAGTAAAAATCCTACTTCCACCCGAAGCTGATGCCATTACCAAAAATCTAAGTAAACTTCCGGGTGGACAAGACTTGGTTGACAAAGTGATTGCCAACATCAATCGGGCAGCGTCGGATGCAGCAAAGGACGCTGCACCAATTTTATTGAACAGCATTAAGCAAATGACTATTCAGGATGCCGCCGGCATTTTAACCGGAGGAGACAATGCTGCCACAGAATACCTGAAACGCACCAACTACGATGCGCTAGTTGACCTTTACCAGCCTAAAATTGAGACTTCTCTCGATAAAAAATTGGTCGGAAATCTTTCGGCTCAACAATCGTGGGACGAAATGACCGGGCAATGGAATAAGGTTGCCGGTTCGTTTGTTGGCCAGCTGGCTGATTTAGATAAAGTTGAAACTGATCTGAGCGCATACCTTACCAAACGTGCAATGGATGGTCTTTTCCTAAAGATTGGAGAAACAGAGAAAAACATTCGCCAAGATCCTACCGCGAGGGTTACAGACCTGCTGAAACGGGTTTTCTCAAAACAATAATCATTTCTATTTTCTGAATTTGAAATTTGAAACCAAGAACCTCAGGAACGGAGTCGTCCTTGCCAGGTATTTCGTTCTTTCAGGCGTTTTTCAAGTTTAGCTACAAACTCAAAATTCTTTAATCCCCATTTAGGGGCAATCAACAACTCTTTGGGCGCCTGACTAATAAATCGTTCTACAATAATTTCAGGATTCAGTAACTCCAGATATTCAATCACCAAATCGATATACTCGTCGGCTGTAAACAACTGAAAATCCTCCGGATGCTCCTGAAACTCGACTGCCATTCGGGTTCCTTTGTGAATTTGTAGCTGGTGCAATTTTAAATTTTCAACCGGTAGCTCACCTATTATTGTCGCTTGGGATAACAATTGCTCCCTGCTTTCGCCCGGCAGACCAAGAATTAGATGCGCACAAGTATGAATACCCCTGGAAGCTGTTTCACGAATAGCCCAACAAGCCTGCTCAAAAGTATGTCCTCGGTTTATTCTCTCCAGTGTTTCATCGTTTACCGACTCCACGCCATATTCAACCATCACATAATAATCTTTCGAAAGTTCGGCCAAGTAATCCAGTATCTCATCATCGACGCAATCAGGTCGGGTGCCAATTACCAACCCAATAATTTTAGGGTGAGCCAAAGCCTCTTCATATCGTTCCTTTAATACAGAAAGATTAGCATAGGTATTTGAGTAAGCCTGAAAATAGGCCAGAAACTTCATCGATTGATACTTCTTCGAGAAAAAATCGATCCCTTCTACTACCTGCTCGGTAATACTCTTTTCCAAACCACAATAGTCAGGCTGAAATGTCTTGTTATTACAGTACGAACAACCATTAAGGGCCTTTCTTCCATCGCGGTTCGGACAGGTAAAACTGGCATCAATCGAAATTTTCTGTACGCGTTCGAAAAACAGCGTTCGAAAATGTGTCGAAAAGTCGTTATAACGTTTATGATGCCCCCATGGGAAAATTTGATCATTCATAACTTAAAATATTATGCGAAAATAAAATAAATGTGATTCAATAAAGATAAATTCAATCTGAAATCCACTTATTAGAATAGCACACACAGCTGAATCGCATGTGCTTATTCAGCTGAAAATGAAAAAACAAGCTGCTTCTTATCAACAAATGTTAAAAACTTTAAACTCCTTCAAGTGAGATAACGTTCTTATTGTATCACCTATTTTCTAATTTTATAGTAACTCAATAATACATCAATCTATGTTTACAGCTAAAGATTTAGATTTTATCGAAGAGAGAGGGAGCAGTTTATCCACCGTAAAAGAACAAGTCAAAAATTTCGAAAAAGGGTTTCCATTTATGGAAATCATACAAGCAGCCAATATTGGAAAAGGCATCATTCAACTGAATGCTGAACATGCTGAAGAATTCATCAATTTTTTCGACAAAAACCTTGAAAAGGGAATCTCAATCTTGAAGTTCGTTCCTGCCTCCGGAGCTGCCAGCCGGATGTTTAAAAGCTTGTTTGAAGCGAAGTCGAAATTGGAAAGCGGAGTAAGCGAGAAAGAAGTTTGTAACGACAAGGACATCAAAACTTTTTTCGATCGTTTAACAGATTTTGCGTTTTATTCTGACCTGAAGAAAGCTGCAGGCAAACCGATTGACCAACTCACTGCGCTCGAAATTTTAAATCTTGTGCTCACCGAAGGTGGCTTGAATTATGGCAACCTTCCAAAAGGACTGTTACAATTCCATCAGTACGGAGAAAAATCACGTACCCCTTTTGAAGAACATTGTGTTGAAGGAGCACTTTACTCCAAGGATACATCGGGAAAAGTAAAAATTCATTTTACGGTATCGCCCGAACATCAGGAAGCTTTTCAAGCACATCTGAAAGAAATACAATCAACTTACGAAGATCAGTTCGGATTAACTTACGACATTACATTCAGCCAGCAAAAACCATCGACTGACACGATAGCGGTAGACATGCAAAACGGGCCTTTTCGCAATGAAGATCAAAGTTTACTTTTCCGGCCCGGAGGACACGGAGCTTTGCTGGACAACCTGAATGATTTAGATGCAGATTTGATCTTTATAAAAAACATTGACAATGTTGTCCCTGATTATTTAAAGGACGAAACGGTCAAGCATAAAAAGGCATTGGCTGGTTTGCTGCTTAACTACCAAAAGAGAATCTTCAGCTACCAGCAAATTTTGGACGAGCGTCACTACTCAGCATTAGATAGTAAGTTTTATTCTGAAGCATCTAGTTTTCTCGAACATGTTTTAAATATAAAACCACCATCCAATCAATATTACACCGAAAAAGAAGAATTATATCACTACCTGAAATCAAAATTCAATCGCCCAATTCGGGTTTGTGGGATGGTGAAAAATGAAGGGGAACCCGGCGGTGGTCCGTTTTGGGCAAAAAACGCCGATGATTCAGTCTCGCTTCAGGTTGTTGAAAGCAGCCAGATTGACATGCAAATTGAGCAACAAAAATTAATCGCCCAACAAGCCAGCCACTTCAATCCGGTTGATCTGGTTTGCGGGGTGAAAAATTACAAAGGAGAAGCGTATAATTTGCTAGAATACAGAGATCCTAAAACAGGATTTATTTCTTATAAGTCAAAAGATGGAAAAGAACTAAAAGCCCAGGAATTGCCTGGACTTTGGAATGGAGCTATGGCTGATTGGAACACACTTTTTGTGGAAGTTCCAATCCTGACTTTCAATCCGGTAAAAACGGTGAACGACTTATTACGAAAAGAGCACCAGCCAGATTAAGTAATTCTAAAAAGTATTATTAAATTTGCACCTGCTATTTTTTGGATTCTATGGAAGAAGACTCAAGGGACTTTTACGAAAATGAGGAAATTGATGAAGCGGTCAGACGCTTCAAGAGGATGATGAACTCCGATCAAACAGACTACTTTGATGTTTTTGAAGTGGAAGGTATTGTTGATTATTTTTTGGATGAAGGTAAAATTAGCATGGCCAATTTAGCCATCGATAATGGTATCAAAATTCATCCTTCTTCAATAGCCCTTCAAATTAAGAAAGCACAACTACTTCTGGTTGATGGGAAAGTGGAAAAATCACTTGATTTAATTCACTTAGTCGAAATGGTCGAAAACAGCAATTCGGACATCTATCTGATTAAAGGTTCAGCGTTAATTATGATGGGGATGATTGACGAAGCAATTGTGGCCTATGAGCAATCTGTTTTTCACAATTACGACGAAGAAGATGAGTTGCTATACAACATCGGCATCACGCTCGGGCAAGCTGATGAGTATAAAAAAGCGATTTCATTTCTGGAACGTGCTTACCGTGCAAACCCAGGCAATGAACAGGTTTTATACGAATTGGCTTACTATTGTGACAAAGAAGGTCTGGATGAAAAGAGCATTCATTACTACAACAAATACCTCGACATTGATCCATTTAATTCGTCAGTTTGGTACAATCTGGGCATTTCATTAAACCGATTAGGAAAGCACGACAAAGCGATCGAAGCGTATGACTTTTCAATCGCGCTTAACGATGAGTTTGAACAAGCACTTTTTAATAAAGCCAATGCCTTATCAAATAATAACCAATACGAAGAAGCCATCAAGTGCTACCAGGATTACATTGAGATCGACAAAGAGAACGATGATGCTTATTGTTATTTAGGCGAATGTTATCTGAATCTGGATCGTTATAGTGAAGCCTTGGTATATTATCAAAAAGCTATTCGGATTAATAAAAACAACGCGAATGCGTGGTATGGATCAGGCCTGGTGATGTGGATTGAAAACCAAATAGATGAAAGTCAAATTCTCATTAAAAAAGCCATTAAACTGGAAGATGAAAATCCTGAATTCTGGCTGATGTACGGTAAAATAAACCACGAACTGAGTATTTACGATCTGGCAGAAACAGCATTTGAAAGAGCAACCAATCTTGATCCTGATAACCGTGAAAGCTGGATTGCTTACGCCGAAATGCAGTACGAGCGAGGCATGCTTCAAGAGTCAATAACCATACTGAAGAAAGCTCATGATATGATTGCTGATGATTCGAGCATTAATTATCGTTTGACAGCTTATCTGCTTGAAAACAACGATGAGCGATCAGCTACTGACTATTTTAAAATCGCACTTAAAGCTGATTTTAACGGATACAACACCTTATTTGATTATTACCCGAAAGCCCAACAAAACGAGTCCATCAAACAATTGATAAAAGAATACCAATCAACCAAATTTTAATAATGAATTTCAACTTACCGTTTATTCCTGAGCGTCCGGAAAAACCAAGATCTTCTGGCTTAACCATGGTAATGGATAAGGGATTAAGCCTTAAAGAAGCCGAAAGTCTATGTGAAGTCGCATCGGATTATTCTGATTTTGTAAAACTTGGATTTGGCACCGGGCTATTAACTCCGGGACTGAAGGAAAAAATAAACGTTTATAAACAGGCCGGAATTACGCCCTATTTTGGCGGTACACTTTTCGAAGCCTTCATCGCCCGGAATATGTTTGATGACTACCGTCGATTTATTGATGACAGTGGCGTTGAAGCCGCTGAAGTTTCCGATGGTGTTTTGCCGATCAACCACGATAAAAAATGCGAATATATTCGGGTGTTATCAAAAGACTTCCAAACCTTTTCAGAAGTAGGCACAAAATTAAAAGGAAAAGAGATTAGCAACATCGAGTGGGTTTCGTGGATGAAAAGCGAGCTGGAAGCGGGAGCGTGGAAAGTAATTGCCGAAGCACGTGAGAGTGGCAACATGGGCATCTACAAAGAAGATGGATCAGCCAATTGCAATTTGGTAATGGATATCAAAAAAGAAATTAATACGGAAGATATTTTGTGGGAAGCACCACTTAAAAGTCAGCAAGTTTGGTTTATCAAACTATTAGGAGCCAATGTAAACCTCGGTAATATTTCAAACACCGAAGTGATTCCACTAGAAACACTTCGCAGAGGGCTTCGGGGAGATACCCTACTTAGCTTTCTTCCATAAACAAGAATTTTCACCTAAAGATATTTGAAACCACCGCTCTCAACGGTGGTTTTTTTTGATCAATTAAGAGAGACAGAGCCCACAGGTTTTTCTTATTCTAGATAGATTCTGAAACAAATGAAGTATCCAATTTCGTCCTGCATTTGGAACAGAATGACCAGCTTTTTTGATCGATATCTTCAACGTAAGTGCTTGAACGCATCACGCAGACTGGATTTTGGCAGTGGATCAGACCGAAGGTGTGACCGAGTTCATGAATCACTTCTTTGCGCAACCGGTCAACGAAAACCGTTTCATCGGCTTCAAGCCCATAGCGTTCGTTTTTCAAACGGTACGCTGATGCGATGCCGCATCTTCCGTTTAAATAAGCCTGACCAAAAATGAACGTTAAAATAGGGATGTAAAGATCAACATTTAAAATCCCTAAGGTTTTTGATTTGTCCGAAGCAAAACGCCTTCCAATTTCTTCCAACAATCTATTGCCATCATATTGTTTGCGGGCAGGCTCAAAATATTCGCTTAAATCGAGGTATCCTTCCTGTGTTCTTACCAGTACCGAGAATTCGCGTTCCACATCATGAATGATTTCGGCGAGAAAATCTCTCCCAAAATATCCAAATGAAATTAATTTGATGCTTTCCGGCTTCATTCTCAATGCCAATCTAGTTGCTTTGTTTTAAATTGTACTTCTTAATTTTATTGTACAGAGTCACCCGGTCAATTTTCAGGGCCTTTGCAGAAACGGAAATATTCCAATTGTATTTGTCCAGAATTTGAAGGACGTGATGTTTCTCCAGTTCATTGAGACTCTCAAAGGACGGCATCGATTTGTTTTTTTCGATTGGCAAATCTTTCAAGCAGATCTTTTTGCCGTTCCCAACCACAATTGCCCTTTCTATCATATTCTCCAGTTCGCGAATATTGCCAGGAAACGGAAACTCTGCTAACCGCGACAATGCTGCCGGCTCGATAGACATGACCGGCCGGTTCATGGTAGTGCAGTACTTTTTGATGAAATACTCGGTCAACAAAGGAATGTCTTCCGTTCGCTCGCGCAACGGCGGAACACGAATATTGACCACATTGAGCCTGTAAAAATAAATCTTCTCTGAATGCTCCATTGTCCACCATCGTTTTTAGGTCGCGATTGGTCGCACAAATAACCCGAAAGTCGGACTTGGTCTCCTTGTTTCCACCAACCCGAACAAAGCTTTTGGTTTCCAGCACTCGCAATAATTCTACCTGCATTTTTGTTGAGATGGTGGCTATTTCATCCAGAAAAATTGTTCCATTGTCAGCCATTTCAAACCGACCTTTCCGGTTATAAACAGCTCCTGTGAAAGCTCCTTTTTCGTGGCCGAACAATTCACTTTCCAGCAAACTTTCGGACAAAGCTCCGCAATGCACACTAACCAATGGGAAAAATTTGCGGGGCGAATTGACATGAATGGCACGGGCAACCAGTTCCTTTCCGGTTCCGCTTTCACCAGTAATAATAACCGAAGCGGTGGATTGTGCAACACTCTCAATTTCTAGAAGTACTTGTTGCATAGCCTTACTTTCGCCAATCAGGTCTTCCACATTTTCAAGCGAAACCACTTTATCTTTTAGCACCTCATTTTCCTCCATCAGACTGATCTGTCTGGAGGCATTGCGAATCAAATGAGACAGGTCGTCCGGATCAAAAGGCTTAGTCACATAATCGAATGCGCCATCTTTTAACGCCTGCACCGCGGTATCAACCATCGCAAACGCCGTCATCATAATGACAATGACCTCTTTTCGGATGGTTTTGATCCGCTTCAACATCTCCAGCCCATCCATTCCGGGCATTTTAATATCGGCCAGCACAATATCGAAAGTTTCGGATTCAATTAGCGACAATGCTTTTTTTGCATCTTCTGCAGAGACAACACGGTAACCGTCTTCGATAAACCAACTGCACAGGGAGTCCCTGACAGACCTTTCATCATCAACAATCAATATGGATATTTTCTTCGCCATGGTTTGTTTTTTATGTCTTTATTAAAGGTAAGGTGATGGCTATAGTCGTTTCTTTCCCACGTTCTGATTTCACTTCAATCTTTCCCTTGTGGTTTTGCACAATGCCATGTACTACTGACAAGCCAAGGCCAATACCGCTAGCTTTCTCCTTGGTTGAAAAGAAGGGTTCAAAAACGTGGGGAAGATCTTCTTCTGCAATTCCAATTCCATTATCAGTAAATTCGATCCTGATCTGTTCATTGTCTGGGTTATGGGAATAAACGACAATTTCACCATTCTCAGAAACGGCTTCCGAGGAATTGACCAAAATCGCAATGCAGACTTGTTTAATTTGATTGGGACTACACGAGATTAAATCCTTTTTGGCAGAAAAATCGGATAGAAAATGAATGTTGGCAATTTTCATAGGGTGGGTCATCAGTTCCACAGTGTCCGTCAGGATTTCATGCAAATGGCGTGGCTCAAAACCTTCTTGGTCTTTTCTTGAAAAGTCCAGCAATCCTTTCACAATGTCTCCACAACGCTTCGTTTCGCTTTCAATAAATTTTAAATGTTTTAGCATCGTGCCAACTTTATCCTGATCCAGGTTTGGATTGCTTAGCTGTTTGTGGATCAACTTTGTGTACACTAAAATGCCCGAAAGTGGGTTGTTGATTTCATGGGCAACCGAAAGGGATAATTTGCCGAGTGACGAAATCCGCTCAATATTAATTAACTCATTCTGCGCTTGTCCCAGTTCTTCTGATTTCTTCTGGACTTTGTATTCCAGTTGTTGTGACCAATTTTGAAGCTCCGTTGTTGCCGTTTGCAGGTTATCCAGCATTTTGTTGAAAGCATAGGAAACCATGCGCATGTCTGAAAGCTGGTTTGATCTGATTTCCAGTCGTGTATTTTTGTCTCCTTTGGCTACTGCCTCTGAGGCCAAAATAATCTTGTTGAGTGGATTTTTAATTTTCTTATTGGTGAACAGGATTAAAAACACAATAAGTATGACAGTCATCAGTGCGGCCATCAAAAAGAAATCAGTGGTTGATTCTTGTAATGCGCTGTCCAACTTTTTTAGCGGCATTTTAATGATTAACGATCCAAGCACTTTTTCGTCTGCGCTGTGGGCATGACATGCCGCAGTGAAGCAGGATGGATTATTCAGAATGGGCGACTTGATCATCAAGTTACGAATGCTGTCATTCTCCGGGTTCATAATGCATTCGCTTTTCGCTTCTATAATGCGGTAAGATTTTTCGTCGCGCGAAATGCTCAAAATCCTCGTGGCAACTGGCGCAGTCAGGATCGCTATGATTGGGCGAGTTGGGCGAAATTGACGTATAGGCCAGGTTGTTGCTGTTATCATACATACTCACGTTATCAATACCCGACATGGAGTTGATAAGATCCAAGGTTCTTTGGAGCGAAGCTTGGTCATTTTTTAACATGGCATCGTACAAAGCACCTTCAACCAGATAGCCAATGTTATTGCCGTTTTCGCTGATCACCGATTTCATGTAATTTTCATTGACCGAGCGAAAAATAACCCCGAAAGAAACAAACAGCACTAGCGAAGCGATTGTGATAATAAATACAACACGTCCGTAGATGGACGACCGGAACTTGACATACCCTTTGACAAGGGGTGTTCCGATATGGTTTTTGTTTTTCATTCTTTTATACCAAGGCATAGGTAAAGGCAAAAAGTTAGTTACTCAGGACGAAGTTAATTTTTATAATTGAAACCAGATTCGATTCGTGATCTTGTTTTACAACACCTGTTCATTATTCTAAGTAAAAAAGATACCACAAAAGGCCTGCGTCCGGAAACAAAAATATCCGACTGGCTCACTTTAGTCATGCTAAAGTGTTACCAGTCGGAAGCAATTGTTTTATTCAATCTCTTAACTCAGAAAAGTCTGCTGAAAATCGCTCCAGACTTCTTCCGGAAGTTCAGCCAGCGGCTGGTCAATCAGTTCACCACCATCCTGTAGCACCACCTGATTTGGGTTGGCCAAATGCTTCATCACCGAGACCGACAAAAAGTCCTTGAAACGATCCAGCTCACGGGCAGCCCAAGCGCTGGCATCTTCGGCCAGGTAATGGGTATCAGTGTCAACTTTCCAGTTCGATGGCTTAATCACGTACATCCATCCTTGTTGGTACGGATCGGCCTTCATCAGACCGGGATCGTCCACCAGCTGTTCATTGGTTCGCATAACTTCGCCGGAGATGGGAGCAAAAATTTTCAGACTTTTACCATCGTGGTTAATTCGGGTTAATAACTCTCCTTTTAGTACTTGCTCGCCCGGCTCCCGCAGATGGCTGATACTTACCTCACCAGTCAGATGAAGCAGCAGGTCATCGAGTCCAACCCGGGCTTTACCGGTTTTCTCAAGGTAGGCCCAACTGTGAAACTTGCTAAAAAAGATTCCTTGAGGAATACGCAGTGATTTGGCCGTGATGAGTCCGTCAGCCAGTTGGGGTTGCATGGTTTGTTTCGACTTTCGTGTCAATAACATCCAAAAAGGAACCATAATCAGAAAGAAGGCAATGATAGCCAGGTATTCGATTCCTTTGGTTTCAAAAATATTGGTATATGTAAATCCGTCCATAACATTTTATTTCTAGGTTGTTCTTTATTGGCAACAAGGGGGTTTAACGACTGTTATTTTTAGCCCATTTAGGGGGTTCGTCCAGTACCGGCATGCGGCTAATGACCCACCTGAAAATCCAAATTTGAATTAATATGATGGTAATGCTGACCACGATCTCCATCCAGGAAGGAACATAGCGTACGGCAGCATCCCAGCGAAAAGCGATAATTGACACATTGAGCCGGTTCACAATAATTCCCACAATGGTGATGATGGCGGCCACCCGGCTCAGCAACAAGCTGGATGTGCGAGAGGCATAGAAAAACAAAATCGTCGGAACAGCCACGAAACCAATGATTTCAAGCAGAAACCAGTATCCCATGGGGGTGTTCAGCAAGTCCCAGTGCTGTCCGTGAATAAACACCAGAAATTGCATGAACAGGTAGGCAAACATACCGAAAGCACAAATCTTCGACAAGCTTTGAACCATATTGTTGCGTGCTTCACGATTCTTTGAGCTGATCTTCCTGAAAAACACGCGCTGGCTGATTGAGCCTTCAAAAATGACCATCGACAAGCCAGCAAAAACGCTGGACACCAGAAACAGAAGTGGAATAAATTCATTGTACCACAGGGGGTGAATTTTCTCGCTGGCCATGAGAAACAGCGCCCCCAAACCTGACTGGTGTAAGGTTGACAAGGTGATACCAAAAATAACGGCTCCCAAGGTCAGCCCCGATAAAATTTTGTGAGCCCGCTTTGCTCCCAACCACTCGGCTACTGCCGGCGAGAACTCAATGAGCTGGGCAACAATATACAACAAAAAGTGCCAGGCAACCAGAAACAATACAGAGCTGGCTCCAAAACTATTGCCAATAATCGGGTTGAAGATGTTCCAGGGTTTGCCCAGGTCGAGTACCAGCGCCCCGGCGTAGAACAAATAGGCCAAAAAGCCATTCAGCACCGTTACCCGAACAATGGAGTGATACTTATCGACCTTCAGAATATAAACAATGAAAGTCAATACATAAGCTCCTCCGGCAAAAGCCACACCAGTTACCACATTAAAGCCTTTCCACAAGCCCCAGGGAATTTCCTGGTTGATGTTTGAAACGGCACCGAGCCCTTCTGCGAAGCGAAGGACAATTAAAGCCAGACCCACCAGAATAATCGGTATGGAGATCAGGTTAAAAGGCATGAGCCATTTGCCTCTGGGTTTTAGCTCACTTAGAAGAAATTTCCAGATGGATTTTCCATCACGGTCGGCTGCTAGTTGAATTTCTTTATTCATCGTTATCATCTACTTTTAGGTGATTGTTTACTGTTGCCTGATGAATGCCCAATAATAAAGTTGGCACCAGCACAAATACTGATGGAACACTGTACAGGAACCCTTTCGTAAGCTCGGGGTAAGAAGACTGTCGCAGGTGCGTATTCATTCCTAGTTCCTCGAATGGTACAGAAGATAAGTAGAGCCATCCGGTTCCTCCAGCTTCGTGTTCGCCATAAATATGATCAACATACTGATCAGGATTTTCATAAATTCGCCTTCGGGCCTCGTTAATCAAATCCCGGCGTTTCCCAAAAAGAACGGCTTCGGCAGGGCAATTTGCAACACAGATTGGTACCTCTCCAGCTTGTTGCCTCTCCATGCACATGTCACATTTCTGAATTTTGGGGTTGGTACTCTGGTATTCAAACTTTGGCATGTCAAACGGACAGGAAACCATACAGTATCGGCATCCCATACATTTATCGCCATTCCAGGTAATCGGGCCGGTTTTGCTTTTATGCATCGCCTGAGTGAGACAGGCGGATGCACAGGCTGGTTCATTACAATGCATACACTGCCGTTTCGTATACACTTCCCCGTTTTCAGTTTGAAAGGTATTAACCACGGTGTTGCAGGTTTCGTCCGTTTTTCGAATAGCTTCAACCTCTGCCGGAGGTTCAGGCAATCCATGTGCAGCAGCGCATTCATACTCGCAGGTGCGACAAGCCACACAACGGGTAGAATCGTATAAAATCCCGTAGAATTCAATCTCTTTTTCACTTTTTGGTGAGGCAACCGTCTTTTTACCAACTGCCAGAGATGCTCCTGTGACAGCCAGTACATTAAAAAAGCCTCGTCGATTTAATCCCATAGTTTCAATATTTAGTGAGGATTTTCAAATTCGTTAGCGGGCATGATCAATAAATTCGGTTTGAAAATCTTGCCAAACTTCCGGTGAAAGGTTGGCCAGAACATGGTCAGTCAGTTCGCCACCATCCTGCATGATGAGTTGATTAAAAACCTTATCGTTGGCATTGGCTGAATTGGCCAGAAAATCCTTCAGCCGGTTGAATTCATCTTCGAGCCATTCCTTGTACTTTTCAGCCACTAACAAAAACCGGGTTTCCCGATGCCAGTTTGCCGGCTCAATTAAATAGGTCCACCCATCAGTGTATGGTGCTGCATTGATACCGGCAGGATGATCATGCAATCGCTGATTTTGTAGTTTGATCACTCCTGAAACCGGCGAATAAAGATCCAATTGTTTTCCTTCGCGAACCAGAGTTATAATTTTTTCACCTTTGCGGATTTTCTCACCTGATTCCCTCATTATAACCTGAGTGAGGGATCCGGTGAGATGTTGCATAAAATCATCAATCCCGACAATTACCATTCCATCCGGTTCCATATAAGCCCAGGTGTGTGATTTTCCGTAATACAAACCAGCGGGTGCATGAATGGACTTCTCGTTCAGCGAATTTGTAGTGGCAATATCTTCACTTAGGATACCATTCTGTTCTTTACGCCTGGACCGGATCAGAACGATAAGTAAAAGTAAAATCATTGTACCAATCGCCAGTTTCCAGCCCAAAGGAATTAAAGGAGCGTCTGCCAAAGTTGGTTGTGCCTCCGGCTTGACCAACGCCAGAAGGTTTTCCGTCTTTTCTCTACCCGAAAGAATGCTATAGCCTGAGTTATTTAAATAGTTTTGTCCATTCTTGTTCAACCACACCAAAAAGTCTAAAGTTGTTTGATTGGATGGTTCCGAAGTTGCCAGTGCATAAATATTCCCAGATAAACTCCGTGGATACTTTCCAATCCAAGCTCCCCTAGTCAATTGATCGGGACTGTCATACATGTTTTCAAAACTATCAAGACGTCCGTTTCTATTTTTGTCAACCGGAAGAATACTGATTTGATCGGTAAAAGCATTTGTTTCCGGTTGCAGAACGTCGACAAGTTTGCAAAAGCCAATCGCATATGGATCTCTCTGAACGGATGAAATTAAGTCCTGTGCGGAAACAATTGTTGTCGTCTGAAACGCTGGCACCTCTGTTTTTGTATAATTGGTAATCGTTGAAGCTACCTGCTGATTATCCAACATAAAACAATTAATAGGCTTTTCGGGTGCGCCATCCACAACTAAAGACCAACCCGAATCTTCAGACAGAACCTTTCCTAAATCTTCTGCAGTAATCCCAATCCTGTATATTTCCTCAAGAAGTGGATTTTTGGAATTGATGATTGGTACAATCACATCGTGGGCGATAACCATCTTCCACGCAAGCTCGTTTTGATCCATTGCCTGTTGATCGGTATCAAGAAAATAGAGGGTTTCCGGTTCAATCGCTGCCCCATCGTCTATTTGTGAGAAAGCGATTTTTAGATCCGGCTTTGTTTTACCGAAGTCGTCCACCCAATTCAATGTCAGTTCAGATAACTCAGGAGAACTCATTAGCTACAAAGATCTTACTTCGCCGGACGTGGGCTCATCTCCTGTCTGGGTATCACTGACCTCATTGCAAAAACCTGTCACGCTGCAAATAATCAATGATAACAGAGAAAAAAATAATAAAAAGGTTTTCATTGTGTTGATATTAATTGGTTTCAATTACTAATAGATGCTTAACACTCTGATATGCTGATCAATAATTCATCTGATTAGTCATTAGCCAAATAGAGTGCCAAAAAAACACACAGGTATCAACAATCTCAATTTCAGGCAATTGAAAGTGAAATCGCTAAATGATTCAACAGAAAGGATTGTTGAATTTTTAAACAGTGAACACCCCGAATTCACCTATCTACCTGTATTTCTACCTCTTAAAATATTTGTTTATTTTTTCAACACTGTATATTTATCCAACACATTCGGTTAAAATGGAATATACATTCTACAAGGATGAGCGAGAAACTCTATAATTTCTGCAAGTTTGAAGTCTGCGACAATCAAAAATCAGCTTTTGTCTCTTTCATTAATATCAGCACTACTAAATTCCGATTTCCAATTTTCAACCAACTCATTTCATCAAGAAAAAAGCAATCCGCTTCTTTTTATTAATTCTAAATAAAAGAATACGCTTCTACAACATGAGTGTATAAACCTGCCAAATCTCATATTTTTTTGATATCTTAATGCCGTTGCAACAAACCTTTATGCCCTGTTTTTGTTAAGGAAGATGAATTTATTTTACCTCGAAAGATACAATTGATTAAAAAACCATAATATGTTTGATCTGGATTTAATAAAAAAAACCTACGAGAATTTTGGCCCTCGTATAAAATCGGCCAGAAACGTACTTAAAAGGCCCCTTACTTTGGCCGAAAAAATATTGTATACCCACCTTTTTGATCCCGAAAAAGTAGAGGCGTTCAAGCGTGGTGTTGACTATGTTGACTTTGCTCCTGATCGAGTAGCTATGCAGGAT
This sequence comes from uncultured Sunxiuqinia sp., assembly GCF_963678245.1. Classification (NCBI taxonomy): domain Bacteria; kingdom Pseudomonadati; phylum Bacteroidota; class Bacteroidia; order Marinilabiliales; family Prolixibacteraceae; genus Sunxiuqinia; species uncultured Sunxiuqinia sp. The sequence continues at coordinate 576,626 of NZ_OY782767.1, read as the reverse complement.
GCGACAGCACAAATGGCATTGCTTCAGTTTATGAATTCAGGGAAAGAACAAACAGCTGTTCCTTCAACCGTTCATTGCGATCACCTGATTCAAGCTAGCGTAGGTGGACGAGCAGACTTGAAGTTTGCCCTCAACAATAATAAAGAAGTATTTGACTTTTTAGAATCGGTATCAAATAAATACGGAATTGGCTTTTGGAAACCCGGAGCGGGAATTATCCACCAGGTGGTGCTCGAAAATTACGCATTTCCCGGAGGAATGATGATCGGTACTGACTCGCATACCGTTAACGCTGGTGGACTTGGTATGGTCGCTATCGGAGTTGGTGGTGCCGATGCTGTTGACGTCATGGCAGGAATGGCCTGGGAACTTAAATTTCCAAAATTGATCGGTGTAAAGCTAACCGGAAAACTGAGTGGATGGACTGCATCTAAGGATATTATCCTTAAAGTTGCAGGAATTTTAACAGTAAAGGGTGGAACTGGAGCCATCGTTGAGTACTTTGGCGAAGGTGCAAAATCACTTTCGGCAACCGGAAAAGGAACAATCTGTAACATGGGTGCTGAAATTGGTGCAACAACTTCCACCTTCGGATACGACGAATCGATCGAACGCTATCTGCGTGCGACTGGCAGATCTGAAGTTGCAGATGAAGCTAACAGGATTAAAGAGCATTTAACTGCTGACGATGAAGTGTATGCTAATCCTGAAAAATATTTTGATGAGCTTATTGAAATCAATCTGGATGAATTAGAGCCTCATTTGAACGGACCATTCACTCCAGACCTGGCAACTCCAATCTCAAAAGTTGCCGAAGCTGCTGAAAAAAATGGCTGGCCAACAAAAATTGAAGTTGGCTTAATTGGTTCTTGTACAAACTCCTCTTACGAGGATATCTCGAGAGCAGCGTCTTTGGCGCAACAGGCCGTAGATAAAAATTTGAAAACGAAATCAGAATTCACAATAACACCTGGTTCAGAACAAGTACGCTACACCATTGAGCGCGATGGATTTATTGATATTTTTGACAAGATTGGAGCCAGTGTATTTGCCAATGCCTGCGGACCTTGCATTGGCCAGTGGAATCGTGCGGGAGCAGACAAAGGCGAGAAAAACACCATTGTCCATTCCTTTAACAGAAACTTCTCAAAACGTGCCGATGGGAACCCAAATACACATGCTTTTGTAGCATCGCCAGAACTAGTTACAGCGTTGGCAATTGCCGGAGATTTAACCTTTAATCCGCTAACTGATTCATTGGTTAATGACTCGGGAGAAAAGGTGAAACTTGATCCGCCAACAGGCGAAGAATTACCAAGCAAAGGTTTTGCAGTCGAAGATGCAGGATATCAAAGTCCGGCAAAAGATGGTTCTTCTGTAAAAATAGCAGTTTCTCCTGAGTCAAAACGACTCCAATTGCTTGAAGCTTTTGAACCCTGGGATGGAAAAAACATGACTGGAGCAAAGCTTTTGATTAAAGCTGAAGGGAAATGCACAACCGACCATATTTCCATGGCTGGACCATGGCTACGCTTTCGTGGGCATTTGGACAATATTTCGAACAACATGTTGATTGGTGCAGTAAATGCGTTCAATGGTGAAACCAACAAAGTAAAAAACCAATTGAATGGTGAATACGATGAAGTTCCGAAGGTTCAAAGAGCATATAAAGCATCTAATATTCCAACAGTTGTTGTGGGTGACCACAATTATGGAGAAGGCTCATCTCGCGAGCATGCTGCCATGGAACCACGTCATTTAGGTGTAAAAGCTGTCATTGTAAAATCATTTGCCCGAATTCATGAAACAAATCTGAAAAAGCAAGGCATGTTGGGCTTAACTTTTACGAACGAAGCTGATTACGATAAAATCCAGGAAAACGACACATTCAACTTTATCGATCTTGAGGATTTTGCGCCGGGTAAAACACTTCATGTAGAATTGGTTCATGATGATGGCAATAAGGAGGTAATCGAATTAAATCATACATTTAATAGTCAACAAATTGGTTGGTTCAAAGCAGGTTCAGCCTTAAATTTAATCAGACAACAAAATAACTAATAAAATTTTTTAGACACCCGAAAATGGAAAAAATCAAAGTAGCAAATCCAGTAGTAGAGCTAGACGGAGATGAAATGACCCGGGTTATTTGGTCATTCATTAAAGAAAAATTAGTCTTCCCATATCTTGATCTTAATATCAAGTATTACGACTTGGGCATGGAAAAACGTGACGAAACCGATGATCAGATTACAGTTGATGCAGCCAACGCAATAAAAAAATACGGAGTAGGCATCAAATGTGCAACCATCACTCCCGACGAGTTGCGAGTTTCCGAATTTAATTTGAAAAGCATGTGGAGATCTCCAAACGGTACCATCCGTAATATTTTAGGTGGTACTGTATTTAGAGAGCCCATTATCATTAATAATATTCCCCGATTGGTGCCAGGTTGGAAAAAACCCATTTGTATCGGACGTCATGCTTTTGGTGACCAATACCGTGCAACCGATTTCCTAACAAAAGGAAAAGGAAAACTAACCATTACATTCACACCTGAAGACGGCGGTGAAGTACAGTCATACGACGTTTATGATTTCGAAGGTGACGGTATCGCAATGGCAATGTACAATACCGATGAATCTATTTTTGGCTTTGCCCGCGCATGCATGAACCAAGCTCTTGCAAAAAAATGGCCACTGTACATGTCCACCAAAAACACTATTCTCAAAAAATACGACGGGCGCTTCAAAGATATTTTTGAGAAAGTCTTTAATGACGAGTTCAAAGAAAAATTCGAAGAAGCCGGCATCACCTATGAACATCGTTTAATTGATGACATGGTAGCTGCAGCCATGAAATGGGAAGGTGGCTTTGTTTGGGCTTGTAAAAATTATGACGGTGATGTTCAGTCAGACACCGTTGCTCAAGGCTTTGGATCACTCGGATTAATGACATCAACATTAGTGACGCCCGATGGAAAAACAATGGAAGCTGAAGCTGCTCACGGAACAGTTACCAGACATTTCCGTCAGCACCAGAAAGGAAATCCAACATCGACCAACCCAATTGCTTCAATTTTTGCATGGACAAGAGGACTGGCTTTCCGTGGGAAACTGGATGAGAACCAAGCATTGATTGATTTCGCCAACACACTTGAACAGGTTTGTATCAGCACGGTTGAAAGTGGCAAGATGACAAAAGACCTGGCTTTAATTATTCATGGGAAAGATTTAAAAGAAGAACACTACCTGACGACCCAAGAGTTTTTAAATGCCATTGATGAAAACTTGAGAAATAGTTTAACTGCAAACTAAATAATGGTAGAATCGGTAGGGTTGAATTATATAGTCTGAAATATTTGTTAACTTATGAGTAAAATGAAAACTAAAATAAAATAAGAATGGAATACATTAAGAATAAGTTTTATCAAAAAGCCAGCAAGTGCATCGGTGAATACCAAAAGCTAAAAAATGAGCATGGTGACAAAGTGATTGCGAATGTTACTATCGGTCAAGTTATGACCGGTATGAAAGGAGTTCCGAGCTTAATTACTGACACTTCAAAGTTAGATCCAACAACTGGGATTCGCTTTCGAGGTCACACAATACCAGAATTGCGTGATAAATTGCCAAGGCTAAACCCTGAGGGAGAACCACTACCCGAGGGACTTTTTTACTTAATGCTAATTGGTGAAATTCCTGAAAGAGATGATGTTTTAAACATTAGTAAAGACTGGGCAACTCGTGCTTATGTACCTCAGCACGTTTTTGATGTCATTGATGCGTTACCCAAAACTTCGCGTCCGATGACACAGTTTAGTGCCGCCATCTTAAGTATGGCTACTGACTCTATTTTCCAAAAAGCATACCGAGCAGGAGTACATAAAAAGCACTATTGGGATACGACTTATGAAGATGTGATGAACCTTATTGCACGCTTGCCAAGAATTGCAGCTTACATTTATCGTCGTCAGTTTTATAACGACGAACATATTGAGCCGGATCCACGCTTAGACTGGGCTGGAAACCTGGCGCACATGATGGGGCATGATTCGGAGGAAGTAAAGCGCTTAATGCGTTTGTATATGGTAATTCATTCTGATCATGAAGGTGGAAATGTTTCGGCGCATACCACGCATCTGGTCGGTTCCGCATTGAGTAATCCTTATTACTCATATGCTGCCGGAATGTTGGGATTAGCCGGTCCGCTTCATGGTTACGCAAATCAGGAAGTAATTAACTGGATTTTCGACATGATTCAGGAATTGGATAAAGACGATCCAACAGAAGAGGATATTATCGCTTACACAAAGAAAACCTTGGGTGAAGGTCGTGTAATCCCGGGATACGGTCATGCTGTGTTACGTCAAACAGATCCACGATTTACTGCACAGCAAGAGTTTGCTAAAAAGTATGTGAAAGACGATAAATTAATCAATATTGTAAATACGCTTCACCGAGTTGTTCCTCCAATTTTGGAAGATACCGGAAAGGTTAAAAATCCTTGGCCAAACGTCGATGCTTACTCTGGAGCATTGCTTTACCACTACGGATTGAAAGAACATTCATTCTATACCGTATTATTTGGTGTTTCAAGAGCACTTGGAGTACTGGCAAGTTTGGTGATGGATCGTTTATACGGTCTCCCAATAGAACGTCCTTCTTCATTCCCGCTCAAATGGTATCATGAAAAAGCAGGTGACAAAAATGGCGGATGTTAATTAATATTTAAAATAAATGACTTGAAATGCTCTTTGAAAAAAGGGCATTTTTTTTCGAAAATTGATCCCTCCAAAGTAACCTTTTATTCGAGAGGGTACTTCCCAGGGTATATTCGCCCCGGATGATCTTTATTTATTGTTTGGTTGCAAAACAGCAACTCATCAGCAGTTGATTCCAATTTTGGCCTTGGAAGAGATATTGACAAGCTCTAATGGAAAACCACACAGCGTCTTTCTATTAAAACTTTCCTATCGAATTGGTCAATAATCTTATAAGAAAAAACGGCAATTGTTAAAAACACAATTCAAAAACTCGCTATAAACCGTTAATAACAACCAATTCTCCAGACCCAAAACCTCTACAACTACCCGTAAATAAAGAGATGTGTAGCTTACTAACAATTGTTAATTTCTCTGGTTGAAACAGCGTTAATTTAAAAGAGTTAAAATAGTTGCCTTATATAGCTTTTGTGTCGTAATTTTGATTGTATCAGGTAAGCGATAAAAGACCGCTCCGAAGATGTGGAGGCGACAAAAGTACTTAGTTGAACCAGCGTCAAATCATCCAAACCTCAGGGTTTGCACATCGTAAGAGCCGAAGTTTAAGCAACCAAAGACCAGTTCTTTAAAAGCTTGATTAAAACGAAATCAACTTACTTCGGTAAGACGAAAGTAATTTTAAGATTGATGGCTGTTTTCTGAAAGGAATTCGTTCCCGAAAGAAAACAAGAGATCGAAGGAACTCACGTTCATTAGACATCAAAATTTGGGAAATAGAGGATCGAAAGACCCGAAATACTCAAAAGCTATCGAAAACTTCGTCCCGGAAAATAACCTTCGGGTTTGTTGAAAGGACAGCTGGAAAGTTTTGCTGTAAAAGGCACTACCGGAAAGCCAGGGGTTGAAAACCAGAATCCTCGATTCAAGGATCAGCCAGTCAAAATAACAGTAGCCTGACACGAAAAACAACTCCGGTTGTTAAGTAGTGAATGGGAGCTATTCATAACGAGTGGTTCCCATTGTTGTTTTTGGTAGGTTCATAGTAACACTACCCTCTCAAACTAATCTCCTGCAACATTTCACTTTTCAAAATGGTAATATCTTTATCTTTCAATTCGATCAACCCGTCTTTTTCATATCCTTTCAAAAGTTTAACCGCACTTTCCATAGATATGCCGGCAAAATCAGCCAAGTCCTTTCGGGTAAGCAACTGAAAAATTTCTGGATTACTAGCTTTAAAACCATTCAAATAAAGCAAAGTTTCGGCCAATCGCCCATTCATTTGCTTGTAAAGAACCTGTCTTATTGTTTCATACAGTCCGGATTCTTGCTTGCAAAACCGCTGAATAAAAGTGGAAGCAAACAAACCATTTTGGTTAGCAACTTTTGCAATTGCCTGTTTTTCGATCAAAAATGCCATACAATCGGTTAATGCTACGGCCGAATAATCAAAGGTATTATTCACAAAGGCAGATGATAGCCCAACAAACTCACCCTGCTGTATTATTTTGAGATTATAAACTTTATTATTTTCACCCTCCAAATACTGTCTAGACAAACCACTGATAATAAATAGAATATATGAAGCAAAAGCCCCCTGCTTGGTTAAGTTATCCCCTTTCCTAAAATGTACCTGAGCACGGCTTGATCGCACCAGCTCCACCTCTTCCGGCTCAAGCACCTGGAAACAAGGCGCCTGTATGTCGCAAATAAAATCTTTATCGTTTTCTGAAATCGTCTTCATGAAATTCTAATAATTTATGAAGTTGTGAAGTTAGGAATAAATCAATAAAAAAGTTGATGTATTTCAACCCGAAAGTTGGAAAGCCTTCAGTCAATACTCTTTCACACGATGTGCATTAGAAATACTTTTGTCACGAAAACAATTAAACAAAAAAAATGGCACAAATAATTATTGGAATACTTGCTCTCGTCATTGTCGGATTTTTCATTCTAGCTAAAGTTGCCAAAAACAAAATGAAAAATACGCCAATGGTTGATGACCACAAAAACATTATAACACTTACAGACAAAAATTTTCAACAAAAAACAAAAAACAAATTGGTTTTGGTTGACTTCTGGGCCAGTTGGTGTGCACCATGCAAAATGATGGCCCCTATTTTAAATGATGTATCAGAAGAATTAAATGGAAACTCCTACATCGGGAAAGTGAATATCGAGCAATACCAGATATTAGCTCAAAAATTTAAAGTTCGAAATATTCCCACCCTCATCCTTTTTAGAAACGGAAAAGAAGTTGGACGCTTCGTCGGAATTAAAAGCAAAAAATATTTATTGAATGAAATTGCAAAGGCCAGCTAAAAAGTAGCCTTTTCACCCAAATTAAAATACGAAAGACATGGAAAAAATTGTAATTATAGGAGGAGTTGCAGCCGGAGCAACAGCTGCAGCAAAAGTGAGACGCATTTCCTCCTCAGCTCAAATAATTATGCTCGAAGCAGGGCCAGACATCTCATTTGCAAACTGCGGATTGCCCTATTACATTGGCGGAGACATCAAAAGCCGTTCAAAACTGATTTTACAGAGTCCGGAAAGTTTTAAGGAACAGTATAACGTAGATGTGCATACAAATACCGCTGTTGTTAAAATAGATAGAGCTGCACTTCAAGTGTTGACCTCTCATGCAATTACCGGCGAAAAAAAAGCTTATGAGTACACAAAGCTGATTTTGGCCCAGGGAGGGAAACCAATCAATCCAACATTACCAGGCGCTGATCTGGATCATGTTTTCAGCTTGTGGACGTTGAATGACATGGATCAAATTGCAGAGCATCTGGAACAGAAAAAACCAAAGAATGCCGTAGTTGTAGGTGGTGGATTTATTGGACTTGAAATGGTTGAAGCCCTGGCAAAACAAGGGTTAAACGTAAATGTAGTTGAAATGATGCCGCACGTAATGGGTATTATGGAAGGTGAAACTGCCGGATTTATTGAAAATGAATTACTTTCATACGGAGTGGGAATTCACACGAACACCGGAGTAACCACAATAAAATCCAACACCGTTTCGCTCAGTAACGGAAAAACATTAGACGCTGATATCGTAATCATGTCGATTGGTGTACGCCCTACCCTGCAACTCGCAAAAGATGCCGGATTAGAATTAGGAGAAGCGGGAGGCTTGTTGGTTAATACTCAGTTACAAACTTCCGATCCTAATATTTACGCAGCTGGCGACATGGTGGAAATTGAACATCGTGTGAGCGGTAAAAAAGTCCGTATTCCCTTAGCAGGACCGGCTAACCGTCAAGGACGAATCGCTGCCGAAAATGCCTTAGGAGGCAATCATGAATACAGAGGAGCTATCGGAACATCTGTGGTTCGTGTTTTTGAAGCTGTTGCCGGAATTACGGGTTTGTCATTAAAACAAGCCCGTGCTTTGGGAATTGATGCCGATGCTGTCTCCGTTCATAAAGAACATCACACGGCCTATTATCCGGGAGCAGAAACAGTGACCAGCCTTTTGGTTTACGATCGAAACACCGGAGTTATTATAGGTGGACAAACTGCCGGCTATAAAGGCGCAGACAAACGTCTGGACGTTATTGCTACTGCTGCTGCCACCAAACTAACGATTCACGATTTGGCCGATATTGATTTGGCTTACTCACCACCTATTGGAACAGCAAACGATGCCATCAATATGGCTGCGTACACAGCTGAAAACAGAAAGTCAGGCTTCAGTCCATCGGTTACAGCTTCTGAATTGGATAGTTTTGTAGCGGATAAAAATCCGGTTTACATTGATGTGCGCGACATTTTTGCTTTTGAAAAAACTCATATTGAAGGGGCGATTCATATTCCGCTCGAATTACTATCACAGCAATTGGATGAAATACCTTCCGACCGGCAAATAATCGTTTATGACGAAACCGGCAAAAAAGGCCATCAAGCTCTGAGAACACTGCGTGGAGCTGGATTTAGCGATGTAACCAACATATCAGGTGGTCATACGTCATTGCAACGTCACGCCAGAACGATCGGATTTGAACATATTGCGATTGATTTGCTACAGATCGAAAATAAGACTTTAGAAGAAGAAGTAGCTGAGCAAGAAGAACAGACAACCAGCAAGGTAATCGACGATCATTCACCAATTGTTGTTGACGTGCGTACTGTTGAAGAGTTCGAAAGCGGCGCTTATCCCGATGCGATTAACATTCCGTTGGATGAATTAATGTACCGATTTGAAGAATTGGGAGAAAATGCTTCGCGTGAGATTGTCGTTTATTGTGCTTCAGGCGCACGCTCGGGATATGCACAACGAATGCTCATGCAAGTTGGCTTTAGCAATGTAAAAAATGGCGGTGGTTTGACAACCATGATGGCAAACCAAAAACCCAAGGAAAAAACAACTACTGCTTCAAATGAACCAATTGTGGTAGATGTGCGCACTCCCTAGGAATTCCAAGGTGGTGCTTATCCAAACGCCATTAATATTCCACTGGATGAATTAACCGGTCGTATGAAAGAACTGGGTAGTAAATCGCGGGAAATTACACTTTACTGTGCCTCCGGAGCCCGTTCAGCATACGGTCAACGAATATTGCAACAAGCCGGATTTGAGAGTGTCAGTAATGGTGGTGGAATTATGCACATGATGATGCGGAAATAAAATTTAGATAGAAGTCAATACACAAAAAGGGAACAATTCAACATGAATTGCTCCCTTTTTAGGTGTTATTCATTTCGAAGCGATTGATATAAATTTCCTCGCATGGCCAGTCGGTTGCCGATAAAAACCCAAAGCCAGCCACTCAGCAGGACAATTACAAAAATTAATAAGCTCCAGTAAAGCAAACCGACATACAATGCAGACAACAAACGAGGTAAAGCGGAAAGAATCGCCGGTATGACCCCTAACACAAGCGACACCAAAACAAGAAGCAGGTGACCGCGTAAAACGAGTTGTCGGATATTCTGTTTTCGAAAACCGGTTGCTTCCAACAAGGCAAACTGTGTGCGACTCTCATAAATACTCCGAAAAATAATAATACCAAGCCCGGCTGTTCCAATAAGCAAGCCCAAGGCACCTAACAATAAAAAGATGTTCAGGTAAGTGTTTTCAACCTGATAAAAAAGCAATAAGCGTTCTTTGGTTGTTAAAATCTCCAAACCATAATTCCGAAAGGCTGATCGAAGGCTTTCTTCCTCCGAAATGGGTGCGTCAACTAAAAATACTTGCGAACCACTTACCGATGGGAAATTACCATAAAACAAACTGTCGGCAATCAAAATATTTCCCTGAAAAACAGAATTAGCTAATCCACCAACCAACTTCAACACAATTTGTTTTCCCGCTTCATTTTGATATACGAGCGTGTCGCCAACTGATTTTCCCAATCCCCATTTTATGACCGTTTGATCGGCAACAGCCGGAATTTGCCCATTTTCCAACGGCTTTTCCAGGGTCATCCACGGATGCTCTGCATCCAACTCATCAGACTTTGTGGCAAAGGTAAACGCCTGACGTTGATCAAATTTTGTCACGTCGAAACCTAAAATCCGAGGCCGTTTCACCCGGTTCAGGTTCAGGCAACTGGCATCATCACCCGGTAGCGCCTGAAACTGTACAAATTGAGCTGGAGATTCTTCAAAGCCTAATTCAAATCGACCTTCCGCAGCATTTAAATCATACAAAACAGGATAACTGGTTTGAGCAAAAAAAGCATAGCCACCGGTACCAGACGAAGCTTGATCGGCATGACTCGTCAAATCTTTACGGTTAAGCCCGGTAGAAAGCACTAAAAACACGCCGATCGAAAGGAAGCTAATGATCAACATATTTCTTCGGCAATTAGCCAGAATCAGTTTATACGAAATGTAGTTTGCTGACAGTTTCGAAGAAGCATCAGTTTCGTTCCGAATAAACCAATTATTTACCAACAAAATTAAGCCGGGAAGTAAGACAAAACCACTGATGAAAAAGATTTCAGCATTTAATTCCTGACCAATCCCCTGCCAGAGCATCAACATAACAGATAGAACAACCAAGCTTATCCCAATCCAAAATGATCGTTTACCCGATTTGGATTTTGGAACTTGCTGTTGCTGAACGGATACGATTGCCTGTTTGGCAAAGCGCCTCAACACAAACCATACTGTTGTCAAGCTAATAACAAGCACAATTAAAATCGTTTGTAAAGCAGCCATTGGCCTAACCAAAACGTGCAAAATAGAAGTTCGCACAATATCGCGCCAAATGGAATTGATGGCATCCATAATCAGGCTGTTGTATGCCAAGCCGAGTGGCAAGCCGAGTATGATTCCTGTGAACACAATAAATAAGGCTTCGGAGAAGAAAAACTGTTGAATTCTGGATGGAGAGAATCCCATAGCATGTAAGGTTCCGATTTCGCGCCGACGAAAATTCAGATACAGTTCAAACATCAGATAAGCCAATAATAAAGCCGCAAACAACACAAAAAAGCTAAGGCCTATAAACAGACCGCTAAAATCGCTTCCTTGCGATGCAGCTTGCAAACCATTCGCTTTAGCATCTTTCACTTGAAAACCAATATCCTGTGGCTGAAGCGTCGATAATACCAATTTTTCTAAATCAGCTTCATCGCTATGATTAACGCGAATAGCTGTGGCCTTTCCAAAGCGATTACCCCACAATTCTTGAGCTGTTTTCAGGCTGACAAATGCCTTTGGTGTTCCTTTATATTTATTCCAATAATCTTCATCTTTCTGGCGGATGTCAGACAAATCAATGGGAACACCTGTTTCCCAATCGCTACAGTGCCCGGCATCTGACAAGCCCGGGATATCAGGCATCAGGTTCAGATCGGCCCACTGTCCTTCCATTTCAACAACCCCGGAAATTTGAAACCGAGCTGTCTTTTTCTTCAACTGACGAAGCGGGCCAACCTCAAAATAAGTCACCGAAATAGAGTCACCAAGTTCAGTCTGCAAATCTTCGGCTAACCATTGATTGATGATCATTTCGCCATCACCGATAGCAGCTATTTGCCCGGGCAAACCTGTAACAAACGAATAAGGCGTTTGCCGATCACCCAACTGAAATTTGTTGACGAAATAAGAAAACACCGGATAGGCTTTTTCTTCTCTGTGTACTATTTTATCAAGAATGGATGGCTCAACAAAAACACGGTCAGAGATCAACTCAGTATAATCCAAAGCTACATTTTCCCGGATGGCAAGATTCAAATCTTCTAACTTCCAATGCACCGAAATCCGTTCATACAGATCTTTTTCCTGCATTTCCCCGGCATTCACCAAAATAACGTTTGCCCTTTCGTTCAAGTCCATTTGTCGGTTTAAAAAGTCCAACGACAGGAACACATTTTTAGGAACCGATTGAATGTTTTGTAAATTGAAATTGCCTGTTTCGTTCTGCCCGGCAATGGCCTTTACCTTCACACGAAATGAAACCATACTTTCATCGGCCGACACAAAAGGCGTATTTGCCGGAAAGGTGCTCTGTTTGTTCACCCTTAGCAGGATTTCCTCTCCCAAATTCACGCCCAATACTTCGGCCAGCTGCGCGTTAATTACCGCTTCATTTCCGTTAAACGTATATAAACTGTCGACTCCGACAAAACCATTAAAACCATTTTCTACTCCCCAAACTTGTAATTGACCTGCCCGCGCTTGGCCTCCGTTCAACACGGCCATACCGTTGGCAAACAAAATCGAAGTTGCCTCATTGCTTTCGGTCACAATTTCACTTGCTAAATCCGCGCGAAACAATCGTTCGCCACCTGTTACAACCCAATTGGTTTCGCCTAATCGTTGCAGGGTGATTTGTTGGAGGCTGTATTTTACGGTATCACCGATGATAAAGGCGCCAAACAAAATGGCGGCACTCAGCGCTACACCAAGTACAATAGTCAGGTTTAATTTCCAATAGTGAAGCCACGATTTAAGCGCATATTTCAAACTATTCATGCCTTATTCAGTTGTAGTTTCCCTTCGTTGAGATGATAAATTTTATCCATTTTTGAAGCGAGGTTCATCGAGTGAGTAACCACAATCAAGCTTGTCTTGTGCTCTTTATTGAGTTGCAGTAACAAATCGGTTAGTTGATCCGATGCATGCTGATCCAACGCCCCGGTTGGTTCATCGGCCAGCAATATTCTGGGTTGGTTGATCAATGCCCGGGCAACTGCTGTGCGCTGGCATTCGCCACCTGAAAGCTGTCCCGGCTTCTGTAAAAGCAAGGCTTCAATTCCCAATTTATAAGTCAACTCTTCTGCTCGCTTTTTAGCAGACTCATCAACTTGCTTTTGTTGGGCAATAACAGGAAGCAGCACGTTCTCCAACAAGTTTAACTGCGGCAGCAAATGGTGCAATTGAAATACGAAGCCAATCGACCGGTTGCGAAATGCAGCCAGCTCCTTCTCATTTTTTGTGAAAACGGATTCGCCATCCAACAAAACATCGCCGCTATCTGGTTGGTCTAATGCTCCCAACATATTCAGCAATGTGGTTTTCCCTGAGCCGGACGGCCCTACAATGGCCACACTTTCGCCTTCCTTTACCGTTAAATTCAATCCATCAAGAATGACTCTTTTTTCGCCCGATCCGGATTGAAAATTTTTGGTTAGTGATTTTATTTCGAGCATATTTTTTTGGGTTTCGTGCGTTGAGTTTCGAATAAAAAAACAAACTCAATCTTTGCATTCCTATTTTATCGTTACCTTCTTATAAATTTCTACGAGCTTTTCCGACTGCTTATGAATATCAAAATGGGCCTTCACTCCCTTCAAACCTTGTTGGCTCATCCTTGCCAGCTCTTTTTGATCCAAAATGACCGTCTTCCAAACTTTGGCTAACTTCTTTGCACTGTTCGGATGATAAGTCAATCCGCCACCGGAAATCTCAGCCACTTCAGGGAAAGCCCCAAGTTTAGGTTGCACTAAAGGAATACCTGACGCTAATGCTTCCAGCTGATACAAACCAAAAGCTTCTCCGTTCAAAACAGGAACCGTCAATAATGCCACGGTATCAAAAAATTTCTGACGGGAAGGATTTTCAAATTCTTCGACCCAAAATACGTCACCTTCTAACCCGGCTTTCGCAATTTTTTTCTTTTGCTCTTTAATGAAATGAGTATCGTCGTTTGTTCTTCCACCGGTAATTTTAAGTTTCACCGACTGGTAAGCTTCATCTTCTTTTAAATGAATGAAAGCATCAACCAATATGCCCAAGCCATTTTCTTCACACATGCGCGAAATGAATCCGATAATCGGCTCCTTTTGCTCAACTGGTTTTACCGAGTAATCGGCTGCATCTACACCAATATGATTGATGAAAAGCTGATCGCGGCGAATATGCATTCGCGTCAACATCTCTTTCGCGTAAAAATGACTGACAGCGACAAAGGCATCCACTTCCCTACCGCGTTCTTCCATCAATTGCCAAACCTCTTCACGATGCTTATCGCTCATCACATCTACCCATACATCTTCGTCCTGCAATGAACAAACTACAGGAATATTCATTTCCTGCTTAATACGTCGGGCAAGCCCCAAAAGCAGTGCGTTCGAAAGGTGCACAACATCCGGCTTGGCGTCATCGCGCAACCACTCCACCAAGCGTTCCAGTTCTTCTTTCTGCAAGCCTTCTTCTCCCAAAAGCATGGAGACAGTCATTTCTTCCAAACCCTTTGCACGGGTCGATCCGGCATTTTGAGCAGCAAGATGAAGAACCGATTTTGAATTCAACATTTTATCGACAAATGTTGGCATATGGCGAAAAATTGGGAAGCGCTGTTTCAAATAAATATCCACAGCCCCGTAAAAAACAGGGATGTCGTTTAAGTCATGCGCATCTTCAAACAACGGCAAGTATAAAGGGACCTTAATCACCTCTTGACCTAAATCCTGCAGAGCCTTCATGTACTTACTATCGCGCAGGCAGTTACCGCAGTAAAAGCTACCGCCCGAACCGGGTATGATGTGTGCAATTTTCATTCGTTTAAAATTTTCAAGTTTTTAAAAACTCTCTTTAAAATTTGAGAACGGATGGAACCGCTCCGCTCTCACATAAACTTTTTTAATCATCCTTGCTTGTGAATTTTTGATTAAAAAAGCTCGTGTTAGTTTCATGAATTGATCGTTGCTTGATTTATCATTCGTCAATTCGATTCTCCCAATATATACAATCGACCGTCATTCGCGCCAATAATTATCTTGCCTTCGTAATAGGCCGGAGAACTTACCATCTGGCTTCCAATTTCGTAACTCCATAGTTCCTCTCCGGTTTTCAATGCATTCATATAAAGCATACCATCCATCGTTGCGGTAATTACTCTATTTCCAATAATTATGGATGATGAGTTGACCCGGTTTGATAAGCGTTTCGACCAAACTAATTTACCATCTTTTCGATTAAAACAGTAAAGATTCCGATCTTCATTTCCAATAACAATGTAATCTCCTGCAACTGTCGGTGACGACACAAAAGGTAAATTCTTATCAGGATCGTCATAGATCCATAGAATTTTTCCTTCGTTTAACTCCACCGCAAAAAAACGCCCGTCATAATCACCAATATATGCTTCTTTTCCAATAATAGCAGGCGATGAAGCCACATACGTCGACAATTCAATTTTGCGGGTTGCCTGTCCGGTTTGAAGATTCACCAAATGTAAAAAGCCATCACAACCACCAAAAACAACATTTTCCTGATACAGTGCAGGAGCACCGTTGATAAAATTATCGGACTCATATTTCCATAGGTTTTGTCCATTTTCAAGGTCTACTCCGTGTAAATAATAATCATAACTTCCCACGGCAATCACTGTTCTGGCTCCCTCAGTGTGCCAATTGGCCGAACCTATAATTTGATTGTCGGTTTTATATTTCCACACCAGCTTACCATCTGTCTGGTTCAAACAAAAAAGCCAGCCATCCAAAGAGCCAAAAATGGCTTTTCCATCCAATAAAATCGCGGGAGCTTCAATCGCATTCTCAGCATTAAACTTCCATTTCAACTCTCCTTTCAAATTGAACGCATAGAAAAAACCATCGGTCGATCCACAATAAACAATTCCATCCTTAACAACGGGAGATGCCTTGATATCATCATCGGTTTGAAAAGAGGCTAAAAGTTGAAGTTGCTCCGGAAGCTTAGCGGACACAGACGCAGTCAATTGTTGATCGCCCCGGAAGATGGGCCATTGAGATTGAGCCAGCAAGGTATTGGCCAGAATGATTAAAAAGAATAGGATTTTGTACTTCATCTGATTAAAATTGTCTATTTATAAGGTATCATATGGAACTCGCACTTTAATCATTGCCTTTTGTGTTTTGACTAAACATGCTCGTTTCATACTTTTATCTTTTACAAACGCTATAAAGACCATTATCTTAATTGACAAAGATCCAGAAGCAAATTCAGGAGGATTTCGTTAGATTATTGAGCTGTTCTTCAGAATCAGTTTTTGCAAGCGCACCTGTCGGACATTTTTCCGCTACCAAAGCAGCGGTTTTTTCCAATGCTTTTTCTACCGATTCCGAAAAAGGAACACCTACTTTGACATCGAAACCACGGCCAATGAATGAGAATCCAAAGGTTTCCTGATGTTGCTGTGTAATGCGCACACAAATACCACACTTAATGCACTTGGAGCTTTCGTAAATAATGTTTTGGGGTGCAAACTCTTTTTGAATAGGAAAACGATCCGTGTATTGAAAGCGCCTTTGCACCGCACCAAATGTATCGGACAACTCCCGTAACTTACAGCTTTCCGGGTTACGGCAATCGCAATGCAGGCAACGTTTAGCCTCGGCGATAGCTTCTTCTTTATTAAAGCCAATTGATTTTCCGCGGCTCGCCTCCTGACGTTTTGAATCGTTTGATTCCTTCAGGTACTCACCAAACTCGGGCTCTTGTAATTTTCCAAACTTCGAATTAAAACGGCTGGGATAAGCTTTTAGCTCCCCTGTTTGGAAAAGCTTATCCAATACAAAAGCCAGTTCTTTGCCCTGCCCAACCGAACGAACCGCTAACTTAGACGGACGTAGCGCGTTACCGATGGCAAATACGTTTTCGATGGACGTTTGATAAGTTGCTTTGTCGACTTCGACACCTGTTTTAGAAAAAGATAGTCCATAATATTTCCATTGATCAGTTGAACCTCCCGCAGCTATTATTACCGCATCATAGTCCTCTTGCAATTTCTCAAATTGTACCTGATCAATTACTGAATTATATTTAATATGAATTGATGAATTCAAAATAGCGCTGATTTCAGCTTCTCTGATTTTGGTTGGCAGAACAGATTCCTCTATTTCCAATAGCTCACCGCCAGCTTTTTCATTTTTCTCAAAAAGGACCACCTCATGTCCTGTTCTATTCAGATAGAAAGCCGCTGCTAATCCGGCTGGCCCAGCACCAACAATCGCCACTTGTTTACCCGATTTTTCTTTCAGTTGAACCAGAGGAGCAATCCCTTTTTCCAATTCCTGATCAGCAGCAAAACCTTTTAACAGGCAAATCGAAACCGGATCATCAACTTGCTTTCTCCGACATCCCGCTTCGCAAGGAGCAGGACAGATTCGACCTAAAATAGCAGGCAGTGCAATATCGCGATTCACCACTTCTATAGCTTTTGCATAATTGCCAGAAGCTATCAGGCGGTTCATCAATGGAATATTCATGTGTGCCGGACATACCAACTGGCAGGGCGCCTCGCAATCGCCCACGTGCTCACTCAACAGCAATTCCAGTGAGGCCTTTCGCGATTCACTGCATTCTGCATCGTCCGTTATAATTTCCATTCCATCCATCGCCGGCATTGAGCATGAAGCCATCAACTTTCCATTGCGTACATCTTTCACTAAACACACCATACATGAGGTAAAATGCCCCGTTCCCTCCAGATGACACATCGTTGGAATGTCGATCTCCAGTTTCCGGGCCGCTTCTAAAAGTGTAGTACCTTCCGAAACTTCTATGGCTTGGTTATTTATTTTTAGTTTGATCATTGTAAAAAGGTTACGGATTACAAGTTCGATTATTCGATTAATCGTCAGAACCAAGATTTAATTGATTAAAGGATTTCCTTGATTCTTTTGGTTAAACTTTTTATTGACGAGCCGTTTAAAATCCAAACTTCTTGCTCCAAAGTTGACAAGCAGCCCAACTTCCAAATCGTAGGCTTCGAGATAATTAATGGCTTGTGCTAAATGAACATCCTTCAAGTGAATAATCGCTTTCAATTCTACAGATATCTTTCCTTCAATCAAAAAATCAACCCGTCTTGTTCCTATTTGCTGGTTTTTATAAAAAACAGGCATCTCGTACTCCCTGGAAAAAGGAATGCCACAATCTGCCATTTCAATTTCCAAGGCTCTTTGATAAATGACTTCCTGAAAACCATTTCCCAAAGCCGAATGCACTCTCATGGCGCATCCAATAATTTTATGGGTCAACTCTTCATATTTCATTTATTCTATTTTATAAAGTATTTCCTCCAATCATCTTAAACCCATTAATCCCAGTAATCCATAAAATCTCAGTTCAGACATTTACTCTACGATAACTGCATCAACCGGGCATACTTGCCGGCAAGCATCACATTTAATACACAATTCCATATTGACCGAATGCTTTTTATGGGGCTCAAATTTGATGGCCTCAACCGGGCATTTTTGTGCGCATTTCGTACAGCCGATACATTCGTCGTTGATAGAATAGCTAATCATTTCGGCACATTTCCCTGACGGACATCGCCCCTCAATGTGAGCTTCATATTCATCAGAAAAATAGCGTAAAGTAGTAATAATCGGATTTGGTGCCGATTTTCCCAGGTTACACAAACTTCCTTTTTTGGTCCAGTCAGCTAAATACCTCAGTTCCTCCAAGTCTTTTTGGGTTCCTTTTCCAGTGGTAATCTTATTCAGAATATCCAACATACGTTTGGTTCCTACCCGGCAAAAAGTGCACTTTCCGCAGGATTCTTCTTGCGTAAACGAAAGAAAATAACGGGCAATATCCACCATGCAGTCATCTTCATCCAGCACCACCAAACCACCGGATCCCATCATTGCTCCCACTTCAATCAACGATTGATAATCAATTGGCGTGTCATATAACGATGCCGGAATACAACCTCCGGATGGCCCTCCAACTTGCACCGCTTTGAATTTTTTACCGTTTTGTACGCCGCCACCAATATCCTCCACAATCTGACGAATGGTAATTCCCATTGGCACTTCAATCAGTCCGCCACGATTTACCTTTCCGGTTAGTGAAAATACTTTTGTTCCCTTAGAGGCATCAGTTCCAATGCCTCCAAAATGCTCCTTTCCATTTCGGATAATATAGGAAACCTGCGCGAATGTTTCTGTATTGTTGATCAGGGTTGGCTGCCCCCACAATCCTTTTTGTGCGGGAAATGGCGGACGAATGGTCGGAAAACCACGATTCCCCTCAATGGAAGCCATCAAAGCGGTTTCCTCTCCGCACACAAAAGCTCCGGCTCCCTCATAGATTTGAATATCAAAATTAAAGGTGGAGCCTAAAATATTTTCACCCAGTAGATTTTGCTCCCGGCAATTAATCAGGGCTTGCCTAATTCTTGTAACTGCAAGCGGATACTCCGCCCGAATATAGAAATAACCATCGGTGGCCTGCACTGCCCTGGCTGCAATCAACATACCTTCAATCACCCGGTATGGGTACGATTCCAACAGCATCCGATCCATAAACGCTCCGGGGTCTCCTTCATCGCCATTGCAAATGAGATATTTCTTTTCGCCGTGTTCCTTCTCCACCAACTCCCATTTCAACCCGGTTAAAAAGCCTGCTCCGCCCCGACCACGCAAACCACTGTCTTTTACTATTTGTATGAGCTCATGCCGATCCATACTCAAGACTGTTTTTAACGCCTCGAATCCACCAAAACTTCGATATTCATCCATGTCCAGCGGATTAATTACTCCTCGATGTTCAGTAGCAATGGGTAACTGCCGATCTAAAAAACTGGACACCATTTCATCTCGCACGTCAATCGCATAACGATCAACACCTTCCCAAACTTCATCGGTTTGTACTTTTTCCAGAAAGCTAAATGCTCTGTTTTTAACCCGTCCGATCAGGCTTTTTGATTTAAAATGGGTATTGACAATATCAGCTATTTCATTGGGTTTAACTCTAGCATATAACTTGTGTTGTTTGTTTTCATCAATCACTTCAACCAGTGGCACCTGGTGACACATGCCCACACAGCCCACGTTTTTTAGTTGCAGGTTTATCCCCGTATTTTCAATCGTCTGCTCAATTTCCGTCTTAACTTCTTCGCTTCCACTGGCCACGCAACAGGAGCCCAGCCCAATTCGAATCTCCCCTTGAAACTCACTTCCATCGGCATTTCTGTACTTGCCTTTTTTTCCAACTTTCCCAACCTGGCTTTCAAAATCGTGAAGAACTGAATCTACTTTGTCGGTTGTCACGTGCCCATATGTAATATCATCGACTTGCACAACGGGAGCCAACGTGCAACACCCGAGACAAGAAACTTTTTCAAGTGTATATTTTCCTTCTGCATCAGTCTCTTCATTGCCATTCAGGTTAAAATGTCGCTTAAAAGCATCATATACCTGCATTGCTCCTTTTACATGGCAAGCTGTTCCCACACAAACTTTCACCATATGTTGTCCGGCCGGCTGCATTCGAAATTGAGAATAAAAACTGGCTACTCCTGTGATATTTTCAGGGGTAATCTCAGTTGTCTCGCAAACGTGTCGCAAGGCTTCTTCCGGCAGGTAGTTGTATTGGTCCTGAATGGCCTGCAAAATTGGAATTAACGAGCCTTTCGTCTTTCCTTTCTGCTGAACAATCTGGTCAACCTGAGTAATGATATGTTTAATTTCCTCTGTCATTCCTTTAATTTCCAATGCAATACAAATGATTAAATCCGCGTAAAAACATTTTCCCTTGAGCAAAAACCGGCGAGCAAACCGACCGCTCGCCTAAAGACGATTCTGCTACTAACTGAAACTCTTTTCCTAGTTTGAAGACATGTAAATCACCCCCCATGTCCATCAGGTAGACGTTCCCATCAGCATAAACAGGCGAAGCGTAAATACCATCGCCATACTCCTGCTCCCAGTATTTGGCACCATCTTTGGCATCATAACAAGCCACGACTCCATAGCTTGTGGCAATAATTAAAAAGCCATCAGCCGCTAACGGACTGGCAACTTCCGGCAGATACTCGCTGTCTTCCCAAACGATTTCAGCCTGCTCCCCCACTTTAATGGCCGCTAAAGTCGCATATTCATTGGCCGCATAAACCATTCCGTCTGAATAGCCAACCGATGGGCCAACTTCACCCATCATGCATTCCACTGTCCATAATTCCTTTCCGGTTTCCGGATCATAACCTGCAACCAATGGTTCAGCATTCAAAATTAGCTGTGCTTGCCCATCAACATCAGCCAACACCGGCGAAGCCCAGGAAATTCGCACATCGCGCACGGTTTCCCATTGAGCAGAGCCGTCAGCCGTGTTTAGCGCCATCACTTTAGAGCCACGATTGGTGTCATACTGAACAATGAGCTTGTCCTTATAGATGATGAGCGATGACGAATGACCATAGTGGTTATCGGGGACACCCAGATTTTTGGCCCACAACCGCTTGCCTTCAAAATCGAGTGCGATTAAATCACCGGTTCCGAAAATGGCAAAAACAGCATTGCCATTGGTTGCCATTGTTGAAGCAGCCAATCCGGTATCTTCCGTCACACTCGGCATTTTTGCCGGTGATCCTGAAATTTGGTCAGCCTTAGCTTGCCATAACAAATCACCGTTTTTTGTATCGTAACAATACACTTCGCGGGCTTCTTTATCAGCCCCTGAAACAAATAACTTGTCTCCCCAAACAATGGGAGAATTGTAGCCATGTTTAGGAACCTGAACTTTCCAAAGCACATTCTCTCCTGCCGCAGCGTCAAATTTGTCTGGCACATTTGTTTTGTAAGTGATTCCATTGCCATCCGGTCCCCGAAAAAATGGATAGTTCTCCCGAAATTCTTCTTCAGTCGGAACAGCCGATTTTGCAGGGGTTTGGGCTACCTGTGCTTTCGGTTCTTCCTTTTTCGCTATTTCAGGTTGGGAATTATCTTGTTGAGAATCATGATCAGTTTGACTATTGCTGACCTCTTCTTCAGGTATTGCTTCAACTTGTTTTTCTTTTGTTGCTGTTTCAACTTCGGCTTGCTCAGCAACTGCCACTGGTTGAACATCGATAACCTCAACATTTGATGCAGCCTGATTATCCGCTAAGGCACCTTTCGGTTCATACGAGTCTAACAAATCATTTGACAAGAAGCCCGCCAGCAGAGCGAAAACAAAAAGTCCCAAGCCTGAATAAACCAACCACTTTCGTGCTAACTGTTTGTCCAGAAAAGCGTCCTTTTCAATGCTTTCCAATTCTTCCAGCCCGGAGCGAAGCGATTTTTGATAACGGATTGCCAACACAAACACAAGCACACTAAATATTAACAGGTAGGCACCTGTCCGAATTTGCCACTGACTGGTGAAATACGCCTTCCGAATCAGCAGGTCCAGTGCCCGGATATTTTCCTTCAATACTTCGTCATTCGGATGATCATGCAGCTGTTCAACCAAGGTTTGCAAAGCCGGACTTTCCAATGGGTCTACGCTTTCTAATTGCAGGTAATTGGCAATTAGCATCAAGCTAACCACCAAACTAAAAAGAGCGGCAATCCAGGTGATACCTTTCGCCAAGTTCATTTTATCGTTAATCGTCCAATTCATTTTATTTTCTATCGATTTAGTTCTTCACCGGGCAATAATCCATACATCGTCCACAACTTAAGCAATTGGTTTTATCGGGTTCATAGTCATGACGGTTTCTATGCGAAGCCAGTTTTAAAAGGGTCAGTCCAACAACCAAGCCCATAAATCCTCCCAAAATCCAACCTCCCCAGTAAAATTGACTTCTAATTTCCCTGGCTTCTTTTACAAGTTCGTCCATTGATTCGCCGGATTGTACAAAAGCACGGGCATCAATATAGTTGGGATCGTTCTTCAATTCCGGGTTTTCCACTAGCTGTTCTGCCAAATAAACTTTCGAGTTGAATTTGGATAACGGCCCGTGCAACATTGATCCGGCCAAACCTCCAATTCCGATCCACAGTGGAATAAAAAACAAGTAAGTCATTAGCCGTTGTACATTTGATCGCCGGTTTCCTTGTTCTTCCTCCGGTTTTTCAATGACTCCATAAGGACATGAGTTGGCACACAACTTACACTGAATACAGTTGGACGGGGTTATGCTCATGTGCTTTTGGGAGAACGTTGACATCCACCCAAGCAGCACGCCGTAAGGACAGAAAAAGCGGCAATAAGGACGGGCAACAAAAATTCCTACAAGTAAAAATAGTCCGCCAAGCAGTAACATTTGAAATTCAGCATCGAAGCGAAAGATACCAACAAACGGATCATATCGGCAGATTAAAAACTCAGACCGGGTTGCGGCATATAAAATAGCTAAGCCCAGATATAAGTAGGGAATCATCCCCAATATTTTTTGCAGCCATTTGGGAATCTCAATCGGTCGAAAAGCGACTAAATCCTGAATAGCCCCCAACGGACAGACAGCAGCACAAAAAGTCCTTCCGTAGAAAAGCGTTACGACCAACGGAATGACAAAAAAGGCCAACGCTGTAAATGGCAAAACATACGTAGGATCAAAAATGGCGAGTGTGACATTTTGAATCGCTCCAATGGCGCAAATGCATCCTTCGCGAAAAAAACCAAAATAAAGTAAGGCAAAAACAGAGGTCCACATCACCCCCCTACGCGAACGCTTTTTAACTACAAACCAGGTGGCAATCACCAACGCTGCGATTAAAACAAACACATCCAGATACTCCAAAAATAAAGCTCGCGGAGCTGCCTGCGTTGTGGACGGCTGTACATAGCCGGTTTCAAATTCCGGTTTTGGAAAACGCTGTTGCGCCCAGACCGGAATGCTCAGTATTAAAGCAGAAATTGAAAAAAATATTTTAGCGGTTCGGTTCATTCGTTTTGTCGGTTTAAGCTGGCTTGTTGTTGTCATCCTTGTTCGTAAAGTCACCCTTTATTTTGTATGGTTGGCTGGCTGGCACCCGCTCGAAAGCATCAGCCGGACATACCCGGGCAATGGAACATTCATTACAATTCACGCATAAATCATGACGCACTTGCAAATGCAGCGAACCATTTCCAAACGATGTGCAACCTTCCACACATTTAGCACATCCAATGCATAATTCTTCATCAATCTCATATTCAAAATAAGGATCTTCCACAAACTTACGCTTGATAGCTGCCGTTGGACAAAGCTGATTTTCTGCTGCTGTAGACCGGGCATTAGCATCCGGTTTGAGATAGCCACCACACAAGTCGCAGTAACCACACAAATCGAAAGCATGAACACATTTCACAGCGGAAGGTGTCACCACACAGTAGTCAGCACACCGACCGCAGTACACGCATTTAAACGGATCGAGCTGCCACACATAATCATCGGCACTGACTTTTAACGCAGCAAAACCAGCCACTCCGGCCAGTGATGCGCCCAAAGTCAGTCGCATCCCTTTTTGAATAAATTCGCGCCTGTTGGTTTGGTTACTATCTTTTTTATCGCTCATCGTTTCTGCTTTGTTTCACTTTATCCAAATCACAACCAGTGAATAACGAGCATGATTTGCAGACGCCATCAACCGAACAAGTAAAATCAATCTTATTGCGCTTGATTAAAAAGACCGAGCCTCCAATAATTCCTGTTAAAACGCCTAGCCGCAAGCTTTTTTTAATAAACTCTTTTCTATCCATCAATTGCTTTCTTTTGGGTTAAACAGACGTACTTGCTTCCTGTCAAAGTCCAACAAAATCACTTTTCCATCATCAGACACACAAACATCAGGAGCATGGGAAACCTCGTTAAACTGATTTGCTGTAGCCACTACTCCCAGGTATTCTCCATGTTGATCGTAAATTTTCACCCGCACAATTCCTTTCTCGCTGGTTACGAATTTATCTTCGGACATGATAGACATGTGAGCCGGGTTGCAACACCCGCTAAACCCTTCTATTTTTACTGATGAAATCGTCCAGGATGTTCGTAACGAACCATCCGCATTGAAATTTTCCAAGCTATGGCGTCCGGGATCGACTGCCCAGAGGTAACCATCTTCATTTAAATCGACATCGAAATACGGACTGGGAATAATAAAGCCCGGAACAGCTTTTTGCTCATCTTTGGCTCCAATTTCCCGAATTAGTTTGCCATCACGTGAAAATTGATACACCAAGCGATTTCCGGCGTCGGCGACATAAACATAGTCGGGTGAAACAACCAGAGAAGTAACGACCGAGCGAGGGCCGAAATCAGGCCAACGTTGTAGTTCCTTACCATTCTCGTCGATACAAACTATTTGATTTTTAAAAGCCAGCCAAACTTGCGATCCAGCATTAATTGCAGTCGGTTCATCGCCCAGCAGAATCTCCTGAAGCAATTGCCCTTGCTGATTCAATTTCAGTAAGCTGCTGTCTGCTATCACATAAATAGCTTCATTATAAAAATCAATTCCTTTTGGTTCATCAACCTTCAATTGCAACACCTTCTCTTCCTGATAAATTATTTCAGAAGCGTCTACCTTAGTATACTCACTAACATCAAAAGCATACGGGTTTTCAATATTCTTTCCACCCCGGTTGACTACAAAATCACGAGCAATGATAGCTGCAATAGCTACTGCCATTAGCACTAAAATCAAATTAATCAGCTTTTTATATTTCATGTGTCACTAACATATTCGCAATTTCACCCCTAAATCCCCTGAAGGGGACTTTCGGCCTGCATCGAACTTAAGGTTCAGCTTATATTGAATCTGTTTTTAATCGTTCAACTTTTCGCCTTTTACAGATCGCCTCAATTTTCTTCAATACATCAGAAATTTTCATTTCAATTTCGTCATTTGTAAATCGAATGACTTTTATTCCCCATTCATTCAGCTCTGCTTCTCTTCCCAAATCATATTCTGCATTCTCTTTTGACCTGTGAATACCTCCATCTACTTCTATGATCAATTTCAACTCATGACAATAAAAATCCGCAATAAAGATATTAATCGGATGCTGCGCACGAAAGCGATGATTTCCTACCTTTCTTCCCCGTAAATACTCCCAAAGCTTTTGTTCCGAACCAGTCATACATTTCCTCAAAGCCTTGGCTCTTTCAAATATATGAGGCTTAGCGTTATAAAACATCGAAACATTATCACTTATATTCATCCTTTTTATTTAAGCCCCTTCAGGGGTTTGGGGTAAAAAACTACTCCGCAATATCTAGGCAAACCATCGTTTTTGCATCACGCATCAAGAGTCGACCATCTGCAATTGCCAACGGTCCCCAGGCATCATGTCCATCCAAAATCTTTTTTTGTGCCAATTGAATATATCGTGATGTATCCGGTTTTATCATCGTCAGTGTGCCATCATCATCCAGAATGTACATTTTCTCGTCAGCAATAATGTATGGTCCTAATCCAAACCGAGCTTCTTTACCAGAAGTCCACACCATTGTCTTCACATCATCGGGGCTAACACAAACCAGCTGATTACGGTTAGCTCCACCATCTTTGGGCAAAATTCCAAACAGATGCCCTTGCCAAACGATCGGTGTTTGTTGTTCACTCGCTAGCCCCTCTTTGGCTTTATATTCGGCTAAAACTTCTACTTCGAATTGGTCTCCTTGAGGAACAATACGAATCATCATGCCACCAGCTCCATATCCTGCTGTCAGAAAAATACGTCCATCGTCGAAAACAACCGGCGAAGGAGCTACCACGGAATGGTTCCAGGCATTGGATTGCCATAAAACAGTTCCTTCATCCTCACCGTCGGCAGCGATTCCGCAAACGCCTCCATCAGCGCTATACACATACATTCTTCTGCCATTAAAATTCATTGGAACGATCGATGAATGCGACATCTTCCACTTCATGGTATTTGGACATTCCCACAATTTCTCACCCGAATGAATATCAACAGCCATCATAATGGTACTTCCCCCGGGAGCCAAAATAACCTGATCTCCATCAACCAACGGACATTGTGCGGTGTACCACTGTGGGATTTCCGTTCCGTATTCTTTCACGATATCCAAGCCCCAAACGAAATTGCCCGATTCACGCTCAACACACATCACATGACAACGCGGGCCGATCGTGATCACATAATCTTCAGTGACCGTTGGAACTGTGCGGGACATTCCATGATTTCGTTTCACATGCACACCGTAAGAGCGTCGCCAAATTTCCTGTCCATCAGCTAATGAAAAGCAGCGGAGTGCATCTTCGCGTGCTTCTTCATCATAATCAAGCAAATAGACTTCCCCTTTGTAAATTGCAGGGCCGGCATGCCCTTCGCCCAACTCTAATGTCCATAACACTTCCGGCTCTTCGGGTGTCCACGAATCTTTCAGGTTTTGCTTTTCAGAAACGATATTATCAAAATTTTCTCCCCGAAATCGAGGCCAAGTGCCATCCATTTCCGGGGCATCGTGTCCAAAAAAGTTGAAATTTTCTCCGATGCGGATAATCTCCTTGATCAAACTTCCGGCCTGCCGGTTATCAGCACCAGGCATGCTTACCTGAAGATCGTCTGTCGGATCTTTTGACAACCAAAAAACAAACGCCGTTAGTCCAACTATCGCCACCAAACCAACCAAAGAATTTATCAAAATTCGCTTCACACTTCAGCTTTTATATTATAAACCATCAATACATTGCCATGACGCAGAAAAAGCTTGCCATCGTTGATGAAAGGATGAGCCCAATGCGGACCGGCTCCTTTCTCAATCCTGAAGGAACTGATGACATCAAAACCTGCAGGATCCGGTTTTACCAGCGCCACATTTCCACGTTGTTCTTCATAAATGTACAGCAAACCATCGGCATAAATCAATGCGCCTTTGGTGTGCCAGGTCGTATCGTAAGTAAGTTCTCCGGTATCCCAATTTTTACATAGCCAGTTTCCCTTTCGGTTATTTTCCCAGTTTGATCCATAGATAAAACCATCCAGTTCGATCATTCCATGGTGGTGATTATCAAAAATGGTGTCGGTATACACTTCCTCAAAATCCGATGCCTCTGCGTTTATCCTGAGCATTTTAGCTGGATAATCGTAGCCCATCGACAAGAATATCTCATTGTTTTTAGACAGGGGAACATTCGTCCAAATCAGGCCTGGTTGATCTGACCACTTATCGTGCTCATAGTATTTGTAAGTTATTTTCACTTCGCCAGTTGACGGATCTAACATGATGAGGTGGGTAGCGGTAACTGCTAATACATACTGTTGGCCGTTGTAATTGTATGTCGTTGCCGACGCATAAGCCCTTTGTCCACCAACACTTTCTGTTTTCCATACCTCTTCGCCTGTTATTTTATCAAAAGCAACAACAGAAGTTTCATTTCCACCCGGCGTACAAATCACTTTATCATCAACAACCAGGGGAGATTCAGAAACGCCCCAAATGTGCCATTCTGAGTAATAATCGCGATCGACATTCACTTTCCAGTTAATCTCTCCGGTTTCAGCATTCAAACAAACCAGCTCGCCGATCCCACTAATTGCGTAAATACGATCGCCTTCTATAGTTGGCGTACTTCTTGTGTCTGGAAATGATTTTTTCCAGGATTCACCATAGGCTACCTGCCATTTCTGATTGCCTTCAAAATCGATACAGGTCAGGTAGTCCAGCGTATCAATCATACCCGAGACATAAATGTATTCTCCATTAGAAACGGCCGAAGAGAATCCTTTTCCTATTCCTTCAAATTCCAGCAGCAAATCGGGGCCTGCTTCGGGCCATTCTTTCAAAAGCTCAGTATCGGTAAATTTGCCATCTCGGTTCGAACCTCGAAATTGAAAAATCTGCGCGTTCACCAACAAGCCAAAACATAGAATTAATTGAATGAGGACTATTTTTTTCATGTTTATATTTTTCAATTTAAGTTCGTGCAACTTCCGTACTTCACTGTAGTGCTTTTATTTCGTACACGACGCATGGAACTCCCAATTAATTATCCTCCTGTGTGAGCGAAATTTTGATCATGGTCGTTTCATCTGTCTTTTTGCTTTATTTTACTTGGTTAAACTAGTACTCCATACCAGAAAGGCTACGCGGATATTTTATAGGCTATGAGCGATTTTCCATGCCGAACATACAAAATGCCATTATGTACCACCGGATGAGCCCAATGTTGTGCCGACCCAAGCTCAACTTTAGTTTCAGAAATTAGATCTAGTTTCTCAGTACTTGGATTAACCAATGCCAGTTGGCCGCGATCCGAATATAAAATGAATTTATCGGCAGCCATAATTATTACGCCATTCCCAATTTCTGTTGAATTCCATTTTTCTTCACCTGTTTGGTAATACAGACAATACCATCCACGTGACTTATGACCGGATCCGTAAACATAGCCATCAACAATCATAGCTCCTCCCATCTGGTTGTCCATCTTCTCCGTACTCCACGCTTTGGTAACAGACGATCCGTCTTCACTTAGAGACAATTTAACACATCCCTGTCCGTAACCGCTAAAGCAAAAAAGTGCTCCGTTTTCGTAAATTGGTGTATTTGGGTGGATATTGTATTGATTAGGGTGAGGGTAACTCCATAAAAATTCCCCATTATTTGTATCAAAAGCAACAATCTGATCTCCGGTGTGAGTCACCAGAATCTGACGTTGAGACAACTTGACCAATTTCGGCGTACAATAAGCTGAAAGTTTACCTTTTCCAGCGCTTTTCCAAATCAAATCTCCATTCATACGGTTCAAGGCAACCATATTGAATTCTTCTCCACCGGGCGTGAAATATACTTTCTCTCCGTCAACAACAACAGACTCAGTAAAACCAAAACGAAGATTTTCGGAACCAAAATCATCGTCAATCTTTTTGCTCCATTTGATTTCTCCTGAATTTAAGTCCAGACAAACCAATTCACCGTAGCCCGATGAAATATATGCCAAATCGTCCACAATGGTTGGTGTAGGACGTGAGCCCGGATAACTGACATCAAACTCTTTCCCATATTTGATCTTTTTCAGAAAAGCTCCGTCTTCACTGAAAATATTTAAATAGCCAATTTCAACTTCCATACCGGTGCAGTATATTTTATTATTCACAAAAACAGGACTGGAAAAGCCATCGCCCAGCTCGTCGTAATGCCAAAGAACTTCGGGGCCTTCAGCAGGCCATTCTGACAATAAATTAGGAGCTGGGTATTTAGCTTCCGAATTTTCCCCACGCCATTGAGTCGGCTGTTGAGCAAAACAGGAAAGATTGAAAAGAAACAAAATAAAAAGTACTGCTAGTTGATTTTTCATTGTTTAAAAGTTGGTTTTTCAATTGATTCCAAATTTATTAAGGAAAAGCCAGATTACACATACATAGGTTGAATTTAACAAGGTTCTAAATAGTTACACTTGTTAACAAGTATTATGTTTCTTTAAATCAACTATATGACTTATTATCAGCGTACAAAAAAAAGTTCACCCTGAATCGGATGAACTTTAATTATTCACTATTGAGAAATGTCAATTATCAATCCCTCTCAATAAATGGCATTATAAAAAAAATAACACTCCAGATTTATTCCTCTAGCACATTTTCGGCATTTCTTACTCGCTCAAGCCATTTCGGATACTTGTTTAACGCACGTTGTGGTGCATCGATATACCACGCGTATCCAACACGTCGTTCGCGACTTACCTCAGCCATGGAATAAAGAAATTCACTATTTCGATCGCAAAACAAAGGTCGCTCTGTTTCCAACTCGTAATAGCGTGTCCAAATAGGCGGAGCAGTGGGATCATGAACCACTCTTCGATCTTTCGTAATCGTTTTGTATTTTGATTCCATCGCGGGGGCATCGAATGTTTCAACACGTGTATTATATATTTTAGAATCGGCAAACCATTTTACAGCACCTTGAATTGCATTGATAACTTCCTGATCCGGATTTTCAATATCCATTAGCAAAAGAACAATCGAAACACTTTCACCATTGCAAATGGATGGTGGTTCAAAAGCCCTTGCCCATGCAGGTTCGAGGGTCACCTCGTCATGCTGCTGGCACCAGGCCGTCAACCTGCCCTGATCAACAATCTGACAATCCAAAATACATTCAAGCCCCTTTTTATAAGCTGTTTCAATCTGTTTCCTCATTGCTCCTTCGATAAACTCGAAATCGGAGTTATCATTGACCACCTTCTTTAAAAGGTTCATAATTCCAAGGTATGCGCCATCGTTAAAGGTAATATGGCGGCTATAATTATCTTGCAAAGGATAATACTGAGGCCAGCCCCCATTATCGTATTGCGCATCCAAAATAAATTGAAACCCATCTATACAAGCCTCTTTATATTTTTTTATTTCTGTTGCCGTATAAACTTTAGCCAAATAATCGACCTGCGTATACGATGTTCCATTGTCGAATGTCGTGTGGAGTTCATCCTTGGTTTCCAACAAGCGGTGTTTTTGTTCTTCTGTTAAAATAGCCTGCATATCGTAATTTTTAGGCCATCCACCGTTTTCACGCTGATAAAGCAGCATATTATCAGCAATCTCTGTAATTTGAATATCGTCGTACCGTTTCTGGTCAGGCAACGGATTAATGATGTTTTCTTTATCTTTTATACCGTACCAATGACCGCTGCTGCTTCGAAAAGGAAGCAGATCAAAGGCCCCTTTTTCATTTTTATCCTGTTTTGATGCGTAAGATAAACTCCCAATTAATAATAGAAAAACCAAAACAACTTTCATATTTCAAACTCTTATAGTTGGTTATAAATAAAATTATCAAAACGTACCTGACCTTTGCCAAATGCATATAATCCGGCACGAAGGCTAAGAAACTCGCCAAATACGTTGTGGTTGAAACCGCTGACTTCAAGGGTACGCTCAACTCTGTTCCATTGCTGCCCATCAGCACTGAAATAAAAGCTGACTTCATTTTCATCAAATAGGATTCTCAAATAACCATGATTCCCCAAGGTGTTCTCTTCTCGTATTTTTGCATTTCTCTGATTGTAAACCGTAAATCGATCTTCATTCACAGCAATACGCATATTTCCTTTCTCATTATAAAACAAGCAAAGGCCAGCAGTTACACCTTCATCAATCGTGTATTCAACCTGAACCTCATATTTACGATCGGATGAATTGACCAACAATGGCGAACTCTCATCAAAGGAATTACCTGCTGCTCTCAATACCAGTTCACCACCAAGCAAGCGAACACGACCAGGCTCATACAACTTAAAAAACTGCCATTGTAAGCCGAGTGTATCACGATTAAAATCATCAGACAACCCTGTTCCATCTGCTGATTCGTCACCGGCCGGTAGTTGAATTTTATCGGCACTATTTACACCTTCCGGAACTCGAAACCAATTGTCCTCCGTCCATTCAATAGGTAGCATAAGTGTTTGACGGCCCAATGTATGAAAGTGCTTTTCGTAGCCATGATATATCATCCACCAATTTCCTTCAGCATCGTCAACTAATGTGCCATGTCCCTGGCTCCACCATCTTTCTGACCGACTTTCAGTATGCGCAATTGGATTATACGGTGAATTTTCGAATGGTCCAAAAGGAGATTTGGCGCGAGCAGAAACAACCATGTGTGAAGTTGCAGGACCGGCAGTTCCTCCTTCGGCGGTAATTAAATGATAATAACCATCTTTCACCGTTGATTTCGGAGACTCCAGGCAAAAGCACTCGGTACTCCAACTGGCGGGAAATTCCCATCCGTCATAATTATGTACCGGATCACCCTCGGTTGCTAAACCATTATCTGTCAGTTTTACAACATACCCTTTCGATAGACATAAATAACGATTGCCATCTGGTCCGACAACATGACCCGGATCAATAAAGCCCGGCAATTTTAAGTCGATTGGTTCAGACCACGGACCTTCGGGCGAAGATGCTGTAACTACCCAGTTCGTTCCACCTGCTGGAAAGTAGATATAATATTTGCCCTCATGCTCTATTAAATCCGGAGCCCAAACAGAGCCGACATATGCTGTCAGCGCATGACTGATTCTTTTCCAATGAATCAGATCTGTTGAATGCCAGACTAACAATCCCGGATAATAATCAAATGATGAATGAGTCATGTAAAAATCATCGCCCACCCGAACAACTGACGGATCAGGATAATCACCTCCTAAAACCGGATTTTCGTAATAACTCCCCTCTTCCATTTGATCATTCTTTTCCTTTTGAGTTGACTGACTGCAAAATAAGAAAGTCCCCATCAATGCTACCAGAAGTAAAAGTGTATTCCATTTCATTTTACCAAGGTTTAATTTTTGTTTTTTTTAATCATCTAATAGTCGTGATAACGATTCGACGTTTATGTCCGTCAATCAATAAACCTGGTTCGTCCGCCCGAGAGCTTAATCAAATCAGCTAAATCATAGTAGTTCAAAACACCATATAAAACATTTGAATAAACATCGCGTTGCATTGTATTTTCAAGATATTCAACATATGATTTCACCGATCTAAACACCTCAGTATTTTCAATTCGCGAATCAAGAAACGTTGCATGAATAGCAGCAGGCCCGTAGCCTCCATTCGCTTTTAGCTGAACCGGATGACTGGCCAACAAAGAGTTAGACTTGCAAAAATCAAGCAATGAGAAAATGTCAATTACTCGCTGACCAACAATTGGCTTGCCAATATGCATGCTAGTCATCGCATTTCGATATTCGCGATTCCAGTATTTTGTATCGTTTAAAGAAAGAGGATCGGCAGTTTCGCCAAATCCACGCAAATCAGCACATATCAATATCTGATGTTGATTGACAAATGAACTGAGGGTGGTTTCATCGCTCAAAATTTCATTTTTACCCCCTTCGTTCAAATAAAGAACAACCGGACTTTCCGGATCTATTGTTTCGGGTTTAACAACGATGCAAGGAATAGGCATTTGCCCTCTACGCACAATCTGATACTTGATCAGATCGTAATTTCGACTATTAATCAAGCCGGTTTGTTCCACCTCAATTTCTTCATTGGGCAAACTGATGCCGAGGATTTCCATTACCTTTTGACTGACTTCTGCATTATATTTCTGAAGAAAATCGTCTCGCTCAGCCTCATATTCGTTGGCCAACTTTAAATGATATTCAGGAATGGAGACATTGCCAGAGATGGAAGTGATAACTTGCCCTGTCGGAGTGCATTGTAAATCAGCCGCGGGAATATTGGGCTGATCAGTCTCTTTCACCGCTATCGTATCCTGAAACATCCATCGGCGAAACCAGCTAACCATTGCTTCTCGCTTGGGTTTTGGCATTCCATGTCCGTTTTCAATTGTAAATAAACTAACTTTTTCAGGAACTTCCAGCGCAGTATAGGCTAATTTGAGTTCATCAAACGCTTGAGTGGCTCCCCAGTAGTCAACAAAATCATATTTCCCCGACATAATGAGAACCGGCTTTGGAGCCATCATCAACACAAAGTCAGCGATTTCCAATTGTTCCCTTCCTTCGTATGGAATGTGCTGACATCCGTCGGATGGGCCATCCAACTCCAACACCCTTTCTCTTTTTGAGAAGTAGCTGCAAACAGTAGCAACCTGAATACGGTCGTCCAGCCCAACCAGGTAACTGGTTTGAGTGCCGCCACCCGAACTACCAAACGCACCAATCCGTGTTTTATCAATATCAGTGCGGCTAACCAAGTAATCGACGGCCCTGTGATTATCCCAAAACTCATAAGCTGCCAGGCTGGCCCCCAGTAAATTGGCTCCACTGTTCAGCAAGGTATGTTCGGTTGTTGCACCACGCGTTTGTGCCTTGCTGTCTGCATCCACAAACTGTATTCGCTCGCCCTGACCAATCGGATCGACAACCAAGGTGGCAATTCCATTCCTAGCACAAAGGATAGCTGCTTGCGATGCAGGTATTTTACCGCCCAATCCATGACCACAAAGTTTAACCACCGCCGCAAATGGGCCATCACCATCTGGCAAATACATATTGGCGGTTACAAATCGATTGGGAATACTTTCAAAGATGATTTTTTCAATACGAAAACCATCATACTGTGAGCTTCCTATAATTTGGGCGTTTAAAGCTGCCTTCTCAGGAAAATTGCCAATAATTTTTTTGTATCGTTCAATACATTCATCCCGATATTTAATCATAGAAGCCTTTGATGCAGACGCCTCTCTAAAATGAAGTTCCCGACCTGAATATTGACGATGAACTTCACGTATCAGATATTTATTGTATGCTGTACTCATTCGCCATGGAAGCGAATTGAATCTTGCTTGCCCTCTTACATTTAAGGCAAACCCGCCTATAATGATCAAAACGACAATTAGTTTTTCAAGCTGAATTCTTCTATTCATGATGATGATTTAGTATGTGTTATTTCATTTTCAGCCAACAAACAGCGTCCCCTTTAAAAGGAGCTTTTAAGGTGATCATCTTTCCGCCTGTAATCTCCGTTTTACTTTTCAGTAATTCACCTGTCAGAGGATTGACCCAATTAACGAGATAAGTCGTTGAGTCATCTGTTAAATCAATTTGCAGATATGTAGACTTACTATAAACAATGTAGCCTGCCCCTTTTTTGCCTAGCGCATATTGAGCAACATCATCTTTTTTGTTCGCCAAAGGGCTCATTTCAATGGCGTTTTTCAAGAAAGAATCATCGGTCACAGAGATCATCTCTAAAGAGCCTCCTCCCAGAAAGACGGCCCAATTCTCCAGTTTATTATGTCTTCGCGAATACACGATCGCTTTGGACGGATACAAACATCTGAATTCACTTACAGCGCGGTAGATCTGATCAAATGAAGTTTCACCGACATCCATAATCCTCAGATATTGACGAGGCGCCAAACTTACGCCTCCCATCGGTGCATACAAACTACCATCATCCCGATATTGCCATTGAATGACATCTACAATATCAACAATTTTTGAGCGTTTCGAATCTGCTAAAATCGCATCCTGTACATCCTTTGTTCCTGGAAGCATAACGAGCACATCTTGGTTATTCTCCTTTTCCCACTCCGCAATAACATCCAGCCAAAACTCAACAAAATGCAACGGACCGGTGTATTCCAAGCCCAAATGATGAATCACGTTCGTATTGTTTTTAAATTCATCTAGGCTTTTACGGATATATTGCTTATGATATTTTTTACGAACCACATGGGTTGTATCGTAAAACTCCTCGGCCATGTAAACGCGTTTATCGCCTGCATAATGCGGATTTTCAGCAAAGCCCAGTTCATTGATATTATTTGCCGATCGCCATGGGTAATCAACCCAATGAGCCCCTTCTTCAATAATGTTGTGCTGCAGGTAATGTTCCTGAATGAAGAGCAATCCATTTTGATCAGCCAAATCTGCAAATCTTTTGAGTCGCATCCAGTACCAGGGGTTCCATTTGTTCAAGTCGTATTTGCTCAGGCGATCGAAGGCTTCGCCAAGGCCACTTCGGCTAAAAGGTTGTTCAAAAAACGGAGCCCAGACATCCGCATCTGCTCTTCGCGTGCGGGCATGATCATCGCGACGGCGTTCGTACCATAAGCTCGGATAATGCATCAGAACGAGCGTCCCGGCCCTTTGCATATCTAAAACCAGCGTGTCGATCTGATCAGTTAACCCTCGTCCATACCGACCGGGAACAAAACGAGTTAAATTTGGAATAGCTTTTTTTACGTAGCTCGGACGTGTTGATCCGCGCCAAAGCGATGTGCGGTCTCTCCCTCCTGTTGCAACTTCGCCCGCAATGGTAATCCATCCATTTGTAATTGATGCCGAAATTGCTGGTTTGTCAGAATCATCCCATTCTTTGCCGTTGCTTTTTGTCCAACGTTTATCCAATGAAACATAGTTTTGAATATGATACTTTTCTATCATTTGATCAATCCACCCATCCATTGTCAGATCCGGAATTTTCGATCGTTCACTGTTTCTTGCAGACAATTCGGGAGTTGGGGCTGTTGTTTCTCCGGAATCGTAAACCAATATCTTTTGCTCCTCTTTCGACTTTTTACCGGTTCGGGCTTCGAGTTGCGCATAATAAATGCTTTCCGGTTTCACGAAGGTATGTTGTAACTCATGATGCCCGCTACCATAACCTTGCGCCCAGCTTGCGAAAGCCCAGTTTTGAGCTTGCGGAGGAGCATCTAAATGAATTTGAGCTGCCCGGCATTGCCAGCAAAGTGAGTTGGCAGCAGCCCATCCACCACCCTGCCCATCGACATCGCGAAAGGCGAAATTGATGTTGCCTCCGTCAATCGTCATTTTATCGAACAAAATACCCGATGACCAACCACCAACGACTCCACTGAAATTGTAAGGTAGATAGGAATAACATTGCACAAAAGCATTTGGTCCGGGAGTCGTAAACCCTACTGAAAAAGCATGATAGGCATATTCGGCATAACAGCGCTGAAAAAGTATTTGCTGTCCTAAGGTTTGAAATGCATACCGTCTGTAGTTACCAATCTCACCAACCGGAGAGAGCGACTTGCAGTCTTCAACCGTAACGCGGCTAGCTGTTTCCCAAATTGCCACCACCGAACTCACAAAGTTCTCAGCCACGACTCTACGCACCCATCCATCTTGAATATTCTCCATTGTGATGGCCATCCAACGATGATTTTCATCCTTTTTATTGGACTCGTCGAACGCTGAAACACATCGCAAGTTCTCAATTCCGACATGACTGATTCGGCCTTCCCATTCATATTTGATTACTTTCCCGCCACCAAATTGAGGATCAATCGAATTGGTTAATGGAGCATCTAGTTGAATTGAGTTTGAAGTGACACCGACAACCGTTCGATCCCAATTTAAATCGAAATCGCCTGCATCCCATTTAGTCAGCGGATAATCCACATAAATCCCAATTTTATCAGCTCCAATACTTTCAATCCATTTTTGGGTTGAAGGTCTGTTAACAACAACACGGTCTCCAACTTTAAAAGCATGACCATCTTCAAAAGACAACTCACTGGTATTAACCGGGAAATAGCGATTTGCCAATTCCGTTGTGTCAAGCCCGTGCTTGTTATCTATCCCTACAACCTGAATTAAGGTTTCGCGACCAACTCCTGCTCCTAATAAAGTTGTCCCGTCCTCCTGAGAACCACTCCCTCTTAACACTACACCTGAAGCTCTAATTTTCAGGCTCCCTTCAATATGGTAAGTACCTTTTTCCAAAAGAACTGTTCCGCGAAAACCGTTTTCGTCAATCGGTAAAGCAGAGACATAGTCAATGGCAGACTGAATTAATACCGTAGCATCCTGTTCAGATGACGGCACGATAACTTTTACAGGAACATTAGGAATGGAACTTTCCGAAGCATTAAATCCACAATAGGAAAAGTCGGGCACCCGATCTCCCTTTTCATTTAATTTATACTCCAACTTTCCATCCGACGTAATATGAATCGGAGAATCAGAAGTTGTTTTAAAATGAGCAAATCCTGATTGATCAATGACGTGCATTAAAAATAGAATTAATAATAGGAGTTTTCCGGTTTTTTGTTTCATTTTATTCGATTTTTATGTCAGGTTGGATAGACTAAAACCATTCAATTTTTAAATCTTTAATCAGGGTTGCTCCGCTACCAATGCTACCGGTATGTTGAATACTAAATCCACCAAACGGTGATAGTTCAATTTCGGCTTCCATATCAACTACTCGTTTAACCTGACCGCCATCATGAGCAGTAAAATACACCCCGGTATTTTCAGCATGTACAACTAATCTATTACCCTTTATTTCAGCACTTATCAGGCATTTTGGTCGATAACATGATGCAGATACAGGCTCGCTAATCGCTTTGGCAACACCATCTTCGTATTTCATTAAAATAAAATCTGTGGCATCGCTATATTTCGTCGTTCTAATCAGTCGCAGCGCATAACCGTTCATTTTTTTCAGATCCATTTTTAAGCCAATATCCATGTATTGCGCCCTAGCACTGCTAAATCCTTGACCTGCTGTTTTTGCCGGAACAGCAAGAAAACGAACCCTCATATCTCCAAAGTTTTCACCAACCGGTTGATAACGTATCCGTGCCCCCTTTGTAGCTTGCACAAAACCGGTATCGTTAGCAGCACCATTTACTCCAGATCCATAATACCATGGATTTTTTCTATTGTCAGCTTGCCAATTAAAGTCGTGTGTGTCGGCGGGAGCATAACTATCGAGAGCCCAAAAACCTGGAATTATTTTGGGTTGATAGTCCGTTGACATGTGTTCAAGATCCGGAGTGAGAACCATGGGATCGTTCTTTACATCATTTGTAGTTATTTTTTCAGAGAAAATCGTTGTCTTTTCGGCTCCCAGGTCACAGCGCAAATGTTTTGGCGAAACGCTGGCCATAATAAAGTAGCCCACGTCTCCCGTACTGAGGGTATAAGTTTTTAGCGGCGTGTTAAAACGGGAAACCACTACCTCAATCGGATTCGAACCATTGGAATCAGTGCATCGATACCAACTCACCAAAGACTGATCGTCATAGTTCATGTCCAGTTCGTAACGCACGTTTAACTGTCCTTTTCCAGAATTCTGAATCTGTGGTAGTTCAATAAAATCAGGAGGAGAAAGAAACGATGGAGTGATGTATAAAACAGACGCAGCCTCCAGACCTGAGTCTGTTAACGCTGTTATAATCACTTCGCGGGTTTCATCACTTTCATTTGTTGGGATTACCAAACAGGTGCCGTCGCCCTTATCCTGCAATTTAACAAACTCTCTTAAATCAGAAGCCACCGACCAGTTTACATTGATATCTTCCTTTAATTCGTAGTTTCCAAATTTGTTGATTGTAGTAGTTAAAGTCAGGCTATCTGTCGCTGTTTCCAGCGTATCTCTTGTTGGTTTGATTATAAGTTGAGTCGGTAAATCGGTATAATCCTGACCATTTTCTTTCTCCGCGTTTTCAACCAATCCTTTTACGTCCATCGGATCCCAATCATCATTTCCCCGAAGCAAGTTGTAGGTATTGTAAATGACTTTTTCATCATGTACAAAACGATAGGCATTCAAAACAGGTTTGTTCGTCATATCAACAGTTGCGTAAGGATGCTGTTGACTCAGAAGAACTGATATACTATTTAGACGAATATTGTATTGGTAATTGCGTGCTTCCAAGGCAGGTTGATCTTGCCAGCCCAAAGATGAGAGCGTTTCGGAGTGGAAACGGGTATCGACCGCAGCAATCAGTCCACCACTTTTGGTAAAATATTGACTACCACGAGTAAAAGAAGTAATATCGCAATTCAGAAAAACAGCTCCTGTACCGGAAGTTCCCCAAAAAGGGTTACCGCTGTAAAAATCAAACGTACAGTCCAGATAAAGGGCTCTTCCATTCAACGCATCATCGGTTGACTCAAAATGGCAACGATCAAACAACGTGCGCTTGCTTCCCCAAAAAGGCCCAAGATTCAGTCGGCTGATGAAATTTGTATTCCGAGCGACAACTTTGTCACCATCAGAAAAAACAAGTTGTGCCTGCACAATGGCGGAGCCCCGTTTCTCTCGGTTCAATTCCGGATTGAGCGGATAAACCAAATCGATATTACAATAATTTCCAAAGGTGATGTTTTCAACGTAGAGTCCGTCTCCTTTAATATTGAACATGGTGAAGTTTCCTTTCGCCCCCATGGTTTGTCCACGATTGGAAGCCAAAATAACGTGATATGGATTATCCGCCAAACCAAAAAATGTCAGCCATTCACATGACAATTCCATTCCAAAAGGGGTGTGCTGTCCAGATTCGGGATACCTGATTGCTGGATCATCAGGATTATCAACCCAATAAACCCAAGGAGCAATATATAAAGTCATTGGTTTGTCTTCGGTCCCATCAGACAGGTATTTTACAGCTTCGGTAAACGAATTAAAAACGAAGGGAGATTGCCCGGCTTCTTTTTCACTGAGTTGTCCATCAACGTAGAAAGCATGCTCGTTTAGTTGTATTTTATCGCCTTTATAGACGATATAATCGCCGCCAAAATGCAAATTGGGGTTTAGCGAATTCACCTTTTCCTGAGTGTATGACATAAAAACACCCCCCATCAAAGCTATTGTTATTAAACTCTTTAGCAAGGCACACAAAATTTTAGATACTCGTTTCATCAATTCTCTTTTTTAAGGTACTCCATCAACAATTCCATATTCCGAATGTATTGGCGTGTTGAAATATACATTTGATCAGTCTCATCA
This sequence comes from uncultured Sunxiuqinia sp., assembly GCF_963678245.1. NCBI lineage: Bacteria > Pseudomonadati > Bacteroidota > Bacteroidia > Marinilabiliales > Prolixibacteraceae > Sunxiuqinia > uncultured Sunxiuqinia sp. The sequence continues at coordinate 535,603 of NZ_OY782767.1, read as the reverse complement.
AGATAAGGGGAAGTATCCGAGTCATCGCCAACCATCGTGGACCGAAATTCGTCTGTTTGCTTTATCTTCTGACCTTCTCCAATGTACGGATGGCTTACCATTGCGTGTTCTACTAACCATCGGCCTTCATTATCCAACGACTGAATAATTTCATCAACGCGTTTTTTCAATGAACCGTTGCGATCTCTAATACTTCTTTGTTCCGTTAAGCCTTTCAAAATCTCAATCCCATATTCTCCTGATTCATTTAGTGGCGAGTTCGCAATGGCTTCATCAGGCGATAAAGAAGCGATTCTTTTGTATTCCTCCTTTAAAAAATCAAGAGGAATGTAGGTTTTCCCACCATAATGGCGCAACAACTTTTCATCATTTTGGTCGGTATAATAGTGCCCGTATTTTACATTGGAACCTGTACGATGCACATAAATGGGATCACCAGTTTCGGGATCGATAAAAGCAGGATGTGTATATTTTCCTTCCAGCGTTTGATCTTCAGGAAGTTGGTTCTGTTCGAGCCACTCAATAGCTGGTGGAATTGCGAGTAAAAATTTTCTTTCGCCGGAAAATTCATAAAACTTGAGAAGAAGCATGCAGTTTTTAAACGTCGCCGAAGGCAAAAGACCTGCCGGCTCATAGGTCCTTGCGCTTGCAGCTTTCAGCTCCATGTTGAGTTGTTGACTCCAACCACCGCTGCCATCCTGAGCAACAAGATAAAAATTCATTGCCCGCCTGATCGGATCTAAAAATCGTTGTTCTCCTAGCAGTACATAACTTTGAATCAGAAACTGGATATTGTCCCAGGTCACATCATCATTGAGCGTATAATAGGATGAATAGTCCGGATTTCCATTTTTACTATAATCAAATTTCAACGGATATCTTTGCGGCCAGCCCCCCAAGGGATATTGGCTTTTAAGAATAAAATTGATCGCCTTATCTAGAGCTGGTTTATAGGTGGGGTCGAGCTTGGTCATGTACATACGAAGCAAATATCGGGCTGCTCCGGAGGTCACTCCATCGTCGAACGTACTGTTGCCGTAGTAATGTTGAAATTCTTCGAGCCGCCAGCCATTTTTACCAATGGTGTTATACCATTTTTTCAGCGAACGGTCGCCCCCAAAATCAATCATGTAATTCCATCCTCCTTGATGGCTCTGTCCCCAAACAAGAGCTGCTGCAACTTTCTTTGCGGCTTCATAATAATACGAATCGCCTGTTATTTCGTAAGCATCCAGAAAGGAATCCCCCATCGTCACGGTTCCAGGACTTTGGACCCAAATCATGGTTTTGTAGGCCTCCATTTCACCCCAACGGCGAGAAAAATCGGGTAGATAGTACCATACATATCCACCATTATAACTTACTTCGTCAACCATAAAGCGGGTCGCGTTTAGCATGGTTAACTCTATTTGTTCTTTTATTTTAGTGTTTTGGGCTGTTACTAATTGAAATGCAGTCAACAGAACGAATGCAATTACCGCATATATTTTTTTAGTGTTCATATCGGTAGTTTAAGGTTGTATAGTTTAGCTTATTTAAAAATCTGGTCACCTATCGATTGACAAGAAGTCTTCTGGGCTTAATACATGAGGGCTTATTCGAACTTTATATATAGCTCCCTTAAACCAGGAAACTTTGTTTTGTCGAACTCCGATGGAGGTTTGCCCTGAGACTATAGGCACCATTTCGATTTTCCCTTGCAATTCTTTATCATGATTGACGTAGGTGGTCAGTTGCCCCTTGTTCACCACTAAAGCCACATGATACCACTGATCGATTGGATGTAATATATTTGGGTCAATTAATGCAATATCGTCTTTACCACTCTTCAGGTAGGCATCAAAATACCAGTCAGTTTCCGTAGCACGAATTTCAAATAGCATTCGGTTATCAGAACCCTCACCAATATGTACAAACCGCTGCTCAAAATTACTTTTACTAGAAGGTTTAAATATTGCTTCGACGGTATAGCTGGATAAATTGGACAATGGTAGAGGGTATAAAAAAATCGCATCATCAACCCCATCAAAAAATACTGCTCTACCAAAGGGGCTTTTGATTGTCTCGGGAGATCCCCAAATGGTAACAAGTGAAAAATCAGCTTTAAGAAGGTCAGCCATATTCCAACTTAGTTCGGAACCATTGACCATAGAATTGCTTTGGGCTTGAGAATACGTTGGAGGCGTAATAGCAAAAATAATAGTTAGAATAAGATAGCTTTGAGATAATCGGTTCATGTTAGTTTTATTCATCAATTAGGTTTGGTTCTTTGCATAGAAAGTTAATACGTTTTTATTGATTCATTAAAAAAAATCCGTCAGAATTTCTGACGGATTTTCAGTATTATGTCAATTGTTATTTATTGTTGATCAAAACCATATCCGTTGGTTATTAATCCGTTTGAAGTAGCAATCGTTTGAGCATTCATTGGTATCAAGTATATTGGAGCTGTCTCTGGTCGGTAACCTACAAAAACAAAATCGGAATATTCTTCTTTGTATTCAACTAACCATTGTCCCCATTTCTGCTTGATGTAGCCATCAGTTTCAAGAGCTGCGGCTTCGGGGCCATCAGGATCAATATGGGTAAATAATCCCCTAATGGCAGTATTTGTTGCAAAGTCACCTTTGTAATCAGCACCTACGCCAGTTCCTCCAACATTTCCCCAGTCGTTATACTGACCTCTCCATCCGGGAAATAAAACAGGATCATTTGCGTCAGGAGCTTCGGTTGTTAGGCGGTGTCCATACATTGATTTTGCGTCCACTTCTTTGGTCCAAACATAGCTTGAAATAACGTTACCATTAGAAAATTCATAGTACCCCTTATTTTCCAAACCAGAAATCATGTCCGAAAGATTAGTCCGCAACTCAGCAATCATTTCAGGGAACTTACCATTCCTGATCATATCCCATTTGCGAAGACCTTCACCACCAAACTCCAGTTTTCTTTCTGTAAGTATGGCATCTAACAAAGCATCACCGGATAAGCTATTGATGTAGTTAGTAACTTTCTCAGTTTGCATATCTTCAGGAAATGCGCGACTACGAACTTTCATCAATTCTGCTTTGGCATTACCTTCTTCTCCCAACACTGCATACACTTCGGCAAGCATTAAAACAACATCAGTCATACGCATATAGGGGTTATTAACTCCCGACTTGCGTTGCTTTTGATAGTAAGGAGGGTTCATGCGGTTTTCATCCCATTTATTTAAAGCAAGACCACCATTGGTTTTACTTCCTGGCTCTAAGCTCAACAATGTTTCTCTCCCATTGCCTTGACTTGCAGTAACAGCAACGGTAACATCACGTCTTAAATCATACGGATCAAAGTCACCATAATAGTACGTTGGGTGAATTCTGGCTTGTCCATAGCTCTTACATGGATACGCATTAGAACCACCACCACCGGATGGACGACCAAATGCATATGGTCGTTCTGAATTTACACCTTGCGTTTCAGCAATCTCATAAACAGACTCTGTTGATATAGTTAAGTCAAGCATTTGCTGAAATACATATTGAAATGGATTTCCAAATTCTTCTCCATTAGGACCAATCCCGCGTGGGTCACTTGAAATCAATTGAGCCGATCCTGGATTAGCTATAAGATCTGTTAAATACTTCTTCGCCTTTTGATAAAATTGCATGTAATCAGTACGACGAGTGTATACGCCCCCACTGTATTCACTACCAATTTGCTCGAACGAAAGAGTATTTCCATCTAAATCTCTATAGAAATCGGCACCTAAATCCGTACGACGAGTGGCATAACCACCAGCAAACAAACATAACCGACCTACAAGTCCTTCAGCATATGTACGTGTCATTCTTGTTTTTGAAGAGAATTGATTCTCTCCAGCACGGAACATCAATGGGATTACCTCTTCAAGCTTCTGAATCTGGTATTCGTAGATTTCATCTCTTGAAGTTAATGTTGAGTCAATCTCTAAATTTGAAATTTGGTGAGGCACATCGCCGTAATAACGACAAAGTTCATAGTAAATGGTTGCTCTTAAAGCAACGGCTTGCCCATAAATATTCGATAAATCCGTTGGCTCACCATTAGTCAACCATTCTTTATACAAATCTGTCGCCTCGTAATTAGAGATCAGAATATTACATCTGGCAATAATATCATACGCTTTGTCCCATGCTGGATCGCCAAAATCGATATTGAATCCGGATGTTCCTCCATCATATAAATTTTCAGGAATATGACGTTCCTGAGAAGTATACTTCTCAGGATGTCTTTCTGCATCAGAACTACAAACGGTTAAAGAATAAAACAACCCGTTAGAATGAATTCGGCTGTCTCTCCACACTTCATAAGCTCCATCCAAGTAAGCTGTAGCACCGCCCGGATCAGAAAGCACAAACTCGATGTCAGTGTCAGATAACGAAGATTGTTCTAGGTAATCGCTGCACGATGTAAATGCGAGCATTGTTCCTATGAACATAAATAAATACAATATATTTTTCATCATGTTTTAATATTTTTCTTTTGATTAAAATTAAAAATCAACACTTAGTCCAAACGTATAGGTTCTGGATCTTGGGTAAGCTCCAAAATCAAGTCCTGGAGTTGGATATGCACTTGAAGTTTCACGAGTGTTAACCTCAGGATCAAGACCTGAATAACCAGTAATAGTTAATAGATTACCTCCAGTAAAATAGACTCTTAGTTTCTCGATACCTACGCTTTTTGTTGTCATTTTTGGCAACGAATAACCAACAGTCAGGGTATTCAAACGCAGGTAATCAGACTTTTCAAACCATTCTGAAAGAGTCAATCCAAATTCATGGTATGGTAAGTGATATTGCGCATTTGCATTTAGCGCGTCCAATGCATCAGGATCAGTAATGGCAACAAGGTCACCAGATGTATTAACATCATAAATTTTGTATGCATCACTTATAAAAGCATATCTGTTTGATCCAAATCCATCGTCTTTTCTACCAGTTGTGTTTAAAAGCTTCGCGATGTTATATACGTGGCCACCAAGTGCATATGTGAAATTAGCACTGAAATCAATTCCTTTGTAGTAGGCACTCAATCCGAATCCTCCTGTATGGCGTGGCACAATCTCTCCTAGCTCGGTGGCGTCATCCGGGGTAATCGATCCATCACCATCTGTATCTTTGATTTTCAATGCACCCGGAAAAATTTGTGCGCTGATATTATCTCCAGAACTGTTTACAACGCTAAATGGGTTAGGGTAATTACCAGTTTGGTTAAAACCATCATAGGCAGGCACTCCATCCTTCAATGTATATTGTCCGGAAGCTGCATCATAGTTAAAGTCATCAGTAGAATAGAATCCATCATATTCATATCCAATCACAGTACCAACAGGAGTTCCTTCTTTAAATAAGAATTCTTTTCTTGGATAGGTAGAATTTGAATTCCAATCTGTTCCATAGTCAGTAATAATGCCTTCCGCCAATTCTTCAATATTGTTTTTATTGTAATTATAGGTTGCATTAACACTTAAGTTAAAATCCTTCTTGCGAATAATATCAGCTGCTAGTGAGAATTCAATTCCTTTATTGGATGTCTTACCAATATTCTGGAACTGAGTAGTAAATCCGGTAGTTGGATTAACCGGAACTTCTCCCAACAAATCTTTCGTGTTATTCCAATACACTTCAAGAGATCCGTAGACCCTGTTGAATACACTGTAATCAATACCAATGTTTCTTGAAATAGTTGTCTCCCACTTCAGATCAGGATTTGGCAAAACCCCTTTTGGATCGTAAGTAATGACACCATTGTCAGAAAAGTTGACATCATAAAGAGCGTTCCATGCATCGTAAGGAATATTATCAGCTCCAGCAGAACCAATAGACAGACGCAGCTTTAAGTTGTCTAGCCAATTTCTTGTACCTTCTAAAAATGGCTCTTCAATAACTCTCCAAGCAAAAGCACCAGCAGGGAAATAGCCCCAACGATGGTTTGGCGCAAATTTCGATGATCCATCTGCACGCATAGTGGCCGTAAAAAGGTAACGTCCTTTATATGAATAATTGAATCGACCAAAAGCAGAAGTTGTGGTTGATGCAACACCAACACTATTATAAAAATCAAAATTTGATTTTGCAATCGGATAAAGATCATTTTCAGCATCATAACTTGATAGCCGAGCAAATTGAATTTTCGCCATCGCAGTCTTAAAGTCAAAATTCGCGGGGTAACCTTTACCATAAATTCTAGTACTGGTAGATTGTGATTTACTTAATTCAAATCCACCCAATACGGACATTCTGTGATCTGCTCCCATATTTTGAACCTCCCAGTTCAATGTTGTTGCTGAACGATACCCATAGCCTCTTTGAGTTGTCAACCGAGCCTCTCTATCCTGAATTCTGTTATTATCATCAGCAAATGCAACACCAGCATCGTAATACTGATCTTCACCGTGTTTTCTGTTTGCCGCAAGTTCAGTTCTAAAAGTCAAGCCTTGTATAATATCCCAATTGATATAACCAATACCAGAGAACCTATTATACAAGTTTACATTTTCAATATCCATTGTTCTTTTATAGGGATCGTAAGTTGAATCTAAGTTCACATCACCATTACCAAACCCTGGTGCTTGTGTAAGATCGCCATGTCCCTTGATATATTCAGAATCAATTGGACTAAACAAATAAGCACTAGACAATAATGTTCCTCGCCCGTTTGTAATACTTTCTCGCCCTTCTGTTTCTGACTGTACATAGCTAATATTAAAACCAATTTTCACATCATCGTACAACTCATGTTCCAATTTCAAAGATGCATTGTAACGCTTGTAACCAGATTTAATTTTAATACCCTCGTCATCAACCATATTCGCATTAAAAGCGATCGTTGTTTTGTCAGTAGCACTTGAAACACTAACGTTGTGCACCTGTGTCATTGCAGAGCGTAACAGGTCATTAGTATAATTATGAACTGGAACACTTGCGTAGTCTGCATAATGATTACCGTATTCAGCCCCCAAACCGTAGTAGCTTGCCATCGCATCTGGAGCATTACCACCCATAGCTGTCATATAACTCCATTGATGAAGAATATAATCCTGAGCACTCAAAACATCATTAGTTTTAGCAGCTTCTTTTGACTGAACATAACCACTATAAGAAATTTTTGTATTTCCTACTTTCGTATTTAGACCTTTTGTAGTTACAAGGATTACTCCATTTGCCCCCCTAGACCCATAAATTGCAGTTGAAGAAGCATCTTTCAACACATCGATTGACTCAATCTGATCTGCGGGAATATCATTTAAAGATCCTCCTGGAACACCGTCAACAACAATCAAGGGATCATTAGATTGGGTGATAGATCCCCCACCACGAATCCGGATATTCACATCAGCACCTGGTCTGCCATCCTGTGAAGTAACAGAAACTCCGGACAATTTACCTTGCAGAGCCTGCGCGACATTCGTAACCGGGTTTTGTTTTAATTCTTCTGTTTTAACTGAAGAAACCGCACCGGTAAGGTCTTTCTTTTTTACCACACCATATCCAATAGCGACCACTTCTTCCAAACCAATAGTCTCTTCTTCCAGAGTCACATTTATGCTTGATTGTCCATTAACAAGCACTTCCGAGCTCTTCATTCCAACGAATGAAAATACCAGGGTACCATCACCCGGGACATTTGTTATGTTGTACTTCCCGTCAAAATCAGTAATCGTTCCGATGGCAGTACCTTTCACAACTACTGTTACACCAGGAAGTGGAACACCACTACCATCAGTGACAACTCCTGATATGGACACTTCTTGTTGACTAACTTTATTTACAGGAGTTAGAATGATATGGCGCTCTTTTACCAGAACACTTACATTTGAATCATCAAATATTTCATCAAGAACAGTTTCGACATCCTTATTTTGAATTGATAAATCGATCTTACGATCAACATCAATTAACTCACCATTGTATAAAAAATAATAGTTAGACTGTTCTTCAATTTTCGCCAATACATCCTTTAAAGACGTATTTTTAAGTTCAAGGTTTAACTTTGCTGTTTGAGAATAGGTTTCTACCGCAAACGTTTGAAAAGTCGTCACCAATACAATCAATAGTACATTACGCATAATTGATAAGGTTTTTTTATATCTCCGAAAAACGGGATATAAGTTAGCAATGTTTTTTTTCATAAATTAGCACTGATTTTAAATTTAACATTTGAACATTAAGTTTTTATTTAAATCGGGGGGAAGTGTTGCTGCACTTCCCTTTTTTATTCTTCTTTTCTCAATTCACAAATTCCGATCATCGATTTCGAGTATAGAAATCAATTATTTCCTTTTAAATATGACCTTTGATTTGGCTAAATCTACTTCTGATTTTGGTAAATACTCAACTTTCATTGATGAACTCAACTCAAGCAAGTCGACAACTTGTTGGATCGATTCATCTTCAAAAGTTGTCGTATAGCGAAAAGACAATAAACTCTCATCTGCAATTTCAACGTCAACTCCGTACCAACGTTCCAATTCTCTGGCAACTTCTACTAATGGAGCATCATCAAATACCAACAAACCTTTTCGCCAAGCAATAAACTTGTTCAGGTCTTGACTAATTAGTTCAGTCGATTTTTTCTCTTTATTATAACTTAAGTGGTCTCCAGGTTTTAGCTTAGCTTGTTTTAAACTTTTATCTTCTCCATGAATATTCAAATCAATACTTCCTTCGACTAAGCAAACTTCTACCCGATCATCGAGGTGATATGATCGAAAATTAAACTGAGTTCCATGAACGACTACCTCAACATTGTTAGAATAAATCTTAAACTCAGAATTTTCCATTTTTGCGACATCCAAAAATGCTTCTCCATGAAGTTCAATGTTTCGGTTGGTTGATGAAAACGGTAAATTATATTTAAGTGTTGTTCCTGCATTGAGCCAAACTTTAGAACCATCTGGCAATATTACCTTTGAGCGGGTTCCTACCGGACATAGAACCTCTTGTACCGATTGTACAAATGGTTGTTCTGTAAAATCAGCTGGCTGATCAAAAATTCGTACCAAAGCCCATGCAGATAACAACAATAATGGTAGAATAAGAATCGCAGCAACACGATTGAATTGCTGGTATAGTCGGAAAACTCTTCGGCCTTTTCGAATCTGTTTTTTCACAAAGGAATATGCTCTATCAGTATCTATTTCGTCTTTCTGCAAATACAACAAATGAGCTTGTATGAGCTTGTCTTCATCTGAAAGTTTGGCATGCTCCTGAACAGAACGTTCATATTTTTGGTTCGTAAGTAAAGAATTCTTCTTTCTCATTGATCAGTTAGGTTTCAAGTAAACAAAAATTTACTCCTCCACCAATTAATACAAATGAAAAGATGCACACACGTACACAAATGTTATTTTTTTTAAAAGTTTTTTAGAATCCCGAGTAAAACGAGTAGTTCAACGTATTCTTTTAGTTCGACCCGAAGTATTCGCAAAGCCTTACTAATCTGAGTTTCAACGGTTCTCTTAGAAATATTAAGTTCGTTGGCTATTTCATCGTTGGAATCTCCTTTAAAACGACTTTTCATAAATACTTCGCGACAGCGCTCTGGCAATTTTTCTATTGCTCTCTTTATTTCCCCCTGCAGTTCTTCCGAAATATAGATGTCTGGATCATAAAGAATATCCTCCTCCACCTGTTCCTTAATGTACTGATGAACCTTTTCCTTAATGCCCACACTTTTCAGATAGTTAAAGGCTTTATTTTTAATACATGTAAACAGATAAGGTTTTAACGAATCAGTAATATTGATTTTCAATCGGTCTTCCCATAAGCGAACAAAAAAGTCCTGAACAATCTCCTCGGAATCAGCTCTATTTAAAATTATTTGATTCGCGTACAAAACCAATCCAGCGTAATAAAAACGAAACAGCAACTCAAAGGCAGCTTCATCACCAACCTTAAATCGCTCAATCAAAGTACGTTCGTTAATATTTTCAATTTTTTGCATCCGCCAAAAACAAGAGTTCGAAAATAGGTTAATTTAACTGAACGACAAAAGGCTGAAACTGCATTCAAACAGAAAGCTCTTCTTCTTCATTTGATATCGCCAAAAAGTCAACTTCGCTTATTTCTAGTTAGGAACTTATGAAAGACGTAATTAAATACACAGATCGGTTCGTCTTTTTTCCAATTCAGCCGCACCCGCCACATTTGTCGTCGCTACATGAATTACTCTTATTCTTAAAAAAATACTTTTTAATCAGAAAAAAAAGGGCTGCTGCAACCATTAAATATACGAGTATGTCCTGAAATAGTGCCATAGTTTACATCTCCCAACAATTATGCCAACAGCTGATATGCGATCATGGAAATGATATAGGCAAAGCCACTCATAAATCCGAGCTGGATAAGAGGCCATTTCCAGCCATTAGTTTCTTTTTTCACGATGGCAATCGTACTCATGCATTGCAATGCAAAAGCATAAAAAAGAAGCAGTGAAATTCCGGTTGGGAAATTAAATAGCTTACGCCCGGTTCTCTGGTTAACATCTTCCGACATGCGTTGTTTGATGGTTGCTTCTTCGTCGTTTCCAACACTGTAAATCGTTGCTAAAGTTCCTACAAAAACTTCGCGTGCAGCAAAAGAACTAATCAAAGCAATTCCAATCTTCCAATCATACCCTAAGGGGCGAATTGCCGGTTCGATAGCTCGGCCAACAGTACCAATATACGAGTGTCTTAACTGATACGAAGCAATAGCAGTCTCAATATCAGGCTCCGAGAGTTGGGCACTTTGTGATTGACTACGCACAATTTCTTCGGCATGATGAAATTCATCAGAATAGCCGTTGGAGGCTAAAAACCACAGCACAATTGAAATGGCTAAAATTATCTTTCCGGCAACAAGCACAAAGCTTTTGGTTTTTTCGATAACCGTATAAAGCACATTCTTCAACAAGGGCAATTTGTATCCCGGCATCTCAATCACAAAGAAAGTACGTGAGCGGTTTTTAATCACCTTATTAAGAACAAATGCCGCAAAAACAGCCATGCCGAATCCTAACACGTACAAGCCCATCAGAATCAACCCCTGTACGTTGAACCCGAGAACGGTTTGGTCGGGGATTACCAATGCGATAATGATCAGATAAACCGGGAGACGTGCCGAGCAAGTAGTAAATGGAGTAACCAGAATGGTAATCAGCCGTTCTTTCCAATTTTCAATATTTCGAGATGCCATGACGGCCGGAATTGCGCATGCTGTTCCGGAAATCAGGGGTACAACACTTTTTCCGCTTAATCCAAAACGGCGCATCACCCGATCCATTAAAAAGACGATTCGGCTCATATAGCCACTTTCTTCCAAAATTGAAATAAATAAAAATAGAAAAGCGATTTGTGGTACAAAAATGACAATTCCTCCAACTCCCGGAATCACTCCTTCTGATAACAAATCGGTCAATGCTCCGGCAGGCAATGTATTTTTTGTCCATTCGCTAAAACGAGAAAACGACTGATCGATAAAATCCATCGGAATGCTGCTCCAATTGTAGATGGCCTGAAACATCAACAACATAATCATAAAAAAAACAACATAGCCCCATAATTTGTGGGTTAAAATACGATCCAGGACTCCACGCCAGTCCTTTGCCTTAGTGATATCAACAGTGTAGGCTTTCTTCAGAATTCTATTGATAAACAAGTACCGTTCAATGGTTTCCTTTTGCTGTAAGCGTTTTATCTCTGACGTATTTCTTTCTGAATAATCGTTAACCGGAAGTAGATTTTTATTAATTTTCAGCAAAGGCTCCCCCTGCGAAACAACCAACCAAAGTTGATACAAGTCTTCTCCCCGATAAGCATCTTCCAGTTTCGCGAAATAGCCTGGATCAATCTTTCGAAGATCTACACACCCGGCGGTATTCAATTGCTTATAATTTGCGATTGTTTCTTTGAGTTGCTCAATGCCAACGTTCTTCCTTGAGCTAACAAGTACAATTTTTGTATTCAAATTCTTTTCCAACAAAGCGATATTAAGCGAGATTCCCCGTCTTTCAATCTGATCAGCCATATTAATGACAAGAACTGTCGGAACATTTAAATCTTTAATTTGAGTGAAAAGTAACAGATTTCGTTTCAGATTCTCCACGTCAGTCACCACAACGGCTAAATCAGGATAATCCTGGCTTTCCGGATTAAGAAGTAATTCAACAACCAACTGTTCATCGGCCGACGAGGCGTTTAAACTGTACGTCCCAGGCAAATCTATAACGTGAGCCTTATCTCCGTTAGGAAGTTTGCTGAATCCTTCTTTTTTCTCAACGGTGATACCCGGATAATTGCCGACCTTCTGTTTTAAGCCAGTAAGTAAATTGAAAATTGAAGTTTTACCGGTGTTCGGATTTCCAATTAATGCAACATTGATTGTTTTGCCCATGCACTTTTACGCAACTTTTGAAATTTCGATCAACTCAGCGGTCTCTTTACGGATAGCTAAAAAATTGCCGTTTACATTTAAAAACAACGGATCATTAAACGGGGCAACCTGAATAAGCCGCACTTCATTACCTGGCAAACATCCCATTTCCTGTAATTTTACGGGAATATGCTCAACCGAAAAATTCGTTATAATACCTATTTCTCCCGGCTTAAGATTAACAATTGTATTAATGATATTGGTTTTCAACTCTTCTAACATCTTACGATTTCCCTTCTTTATATATTCCAAATGCAACTTACAGACTCACACGATTAAGTATACCTGTACTTTTCCTTTCGACAATTAACACAAAAATAGGTTTTCACGTGTCAACAGGCAATCCCCTTTAATAGTGATATTTGATCTGATTACAGTCATATATTTTTCTCCTATCCCTTTTTGTTGTGATTACACAAAAAACAATTGGTATGCCAGCTGATTCGTGCTTTGCGGTTACAATAAGCTGGTATTTTGTTATCACTTCCTCAAATATTTTTTGCTGATTAGTTTTAAAATGTGACAGCCGGAGCCTGGAAATATACTCATTAACAAAAACTTAACAACGGGACGAGAGAATTTCTTCTCCATATATTGCTGTCAGCTTTTTTAGGGAACCGACTTTATTGATTCAAAAAAAACGTAATTTAAACTCCTCTGCATAGAAATTTGCACAGCTATCACCTTTTCATATTTTTGCAAAAAAAAGCAAATGAGCTGCAGGCTAGCGAGAAAAGAGATTGAAGCCATAAAACCGACTAACATACTCCCACAAACACCATTTTGGGGGCGGGTAAAAGGTGATCAGGGATTTCAACCCAAAGGTTTCGAAATAAATGTGTCAAAGAAGTTATTAAATCCGGCAAAAAGTGCGGATGAAAGAATAAAGGAAGATGTATTGGTTCTGATAAAGTACATCAATGAAACTCATTGTTTTGCCTACGTTCCGTATGGTCCCAAATTGGAACCCACCTTTGAAAATCAAGGTGTATTTCTTGAGAAATTATCTGAATTACTTAGAAGCCATTTACCCACAAATTGCATTTTCATCCGTTATGATTTAATGTGGCAGAACCAGTGGTCGCAGGAATCAGACTACTTCAGCAATCCTGATTTTTGGCAAGGACCACCAGAAAGCAACATTCAGGAATTCAGGATAAACTACAAAACAAATACGTGGAACTTACGCAAAAGCCCTGTCGATATATTACCCAAAAATACCTTTCTTTTAAATTTGGATAAAACTGAAGCTGAGCTACTGAGTAATATGAGATACAATACCCGCTATAACATCAGGCGAGCCAATAAGCAGGGTATTTCGATAAAAGAATATGGTATCGAGCATATTTGCGATTGGTACAAACTATACTCCGACACGGCGATACGGCATAATATCCCGCTACAAAGCGAAGAATACTTTGCCAATATTTTCAGAAATCAGGACAATCGTGAAAATGGGGTTAACATTAAGATGTTGATGGCTGACTTCGATGGGGAATTTTTAGCATCGATGTTTTTAGTATTGTCTAAAAACCGGGGGACCTACCTGTACGGAGCTTCATCGACCGATAAAAACAACCTTATGGCAAGTTATGCTCTTCAATGGGAGGCAATACGGGTAGCTAAAAAATGGGGCTGTACAGAATATGATATGTTTGGATCAGCTCCCAATTTAGATCGAATGCATCCCTTGCATGGTGTACATATTTACAAAAAAGGATTTGGTGGCTACTTATATCATCGAATGGGGTGCTGGGACTATCCCTACCTTTCCGAAAAATATGAAATGATTAAAATGAAAGAAGCCAGCAACTGATAAATACTGGCATCTTAGAGTTCTTCGAAATACTTCACCCATAAATAATCTGACATATCCAGCGGCGTATTAATTACAAAAGCACCCATTAAAATAACTTTGTTAGCTTTAAAAAGCTCTTTAATCCTTTTCGACTGGGTAACAATAAAATCATGACTCTCATCGAACAAAATGTCCATAACCTTGGGTTCTGGCTGTTTTTTGGGAATCTGATCAAGCATTGGAGCCAGCATTTGTTGAATTCGTCCCTGTTGATAATCGTTGGGATCAATCTGATCAGGAGTGCCTTCGTGTTTTAGCAGGCTTCGGTAGGCTCCAAAAGCGGCACCGCACGACAAGGTATCGCGCTTTTGCCCATGCCGATGAACAAACCCAAGGCTTTTTTCATCGATAGCTAAGTGTGGTCCAAAAAAAACAAAAGCAGTTCCATCATCGGGGATATGATCGCCGAAAGCATTGAAGCCAGTAATTCCGGTAAACGGATATCCGGCCAATCCTCCAATTAAAAACACATTATTAAAATAGCTGCGAACTTTTTCAATGACTACGTTATTCAATTCATCGGGACACAACGAAACTGCAGCAATGGTATTTTCGATCTCCAATCCGAACTCATGAATCATTCGCTGATAGTATTCATCCAACACCTGATCGTAAGGTGCTGCATCTGGGAAAAGTGCTTTTATTCGATCTTCAACTGTACTCATACTTTATTTATTATCCGGTTGTTCCTAATGCATTTGCAATGGCATTCACACACTGAAGCAATGCAAACAAATGTTCTGACTCATCTTTAGATTGATTTTTTCTGCTACTCCGCCATTTTTTCAATAGTTCAATTTGAGCATCATGCAAATTATTCATCGCTTCAGCACGCAAAATTGTTGAATAATAATGATTTTTACGTCTTTCCTTAAATGGTTTTTGAAGCATATCGCCCAACATGGCCTTTGTTAAATCGAACTCTTTCCGAATCTTGTTCATCATCCGCTCCCGAATCGTTTCATCTTCTACTAAAGCAGCATACTTATTCATAATCTGTTCGTCAGTTGCTGCAATACTCGAATCGAGATTTGTTATTACATATCGTACAAATGGATCATACTTGACTAGTTTCAGCAATTTCTCATATTCATCTGTCTTTTGGGTTTTCAGCTCATTTAAAGTTGAACCTACACCATACCAGCTGGTAATATTGAACCGAGATTGCGCCCAACTAAAAACCCAGGGAATAGCACGTAGGTCATCCATTGTCCGTTTTCCGGTTCGCCGCGCCGGACGTGAGCCAATCTTGCTGGATTCGATCACATCAATTGGTGTCGCTTCAGCAAAAAAGTGTATAAAATCGGGGTCACTAATTAAATCGCGATAAAACTCCCGACCACGAATTCCTAACTGATGAAATAATCCAGCAACCTCCTCACTTTCTACCGACTGATTCGCATGCAATATGGTTTGAGCAGTAACACTTGCCAACATCAACTCCAAATTATAAGCAGCATTCATTTTATTGGCATACTTGCGCTCGATGGTTTCCCCCTGCTCAGTAATCCGCAATTTCCCATTGATTGCCCCATGCGGCAATGTTTTCACAAACCAATGCGACGGACCGGCTCCTCGGCTGATACTTCCTCCGGTTCCATGAAAAAAGCGAATGAGAACACCATGCTTTTTCCCAATTTCGGAAAGTCGTTGCTGCGCTTCATGTAAAAACCAGGAGCTTGCCAGAATTCCACCATCCTTATTGCTATCGCTGTAACCTATCATCACATCCTGATAGAGATTATCTGCCTGATCCCGCTTCTGTTGATATTTCAAACTGTTGATGACCACCGGATGACTGAGATAGTCATCCAGAATTTCGGGGCTGGCTAATAAGTCTTCAATAGTTTCGAATAAAGGCACGACAGGCAATTTGGCTCCCAATAAATCACCATATTTCAGGGTCATTCCAGCTTCTCGCATGAACAGGTAAACGGTTAGCAAATCCTCTGCGTTCCGAGTCATGCTTATAATAAGCTTGCCCAATGAGCGGGTGCTGTATTTCTCAATGTGGTTGCTTACTACCTGCATGCTTTCAATCACATTACGAGCTTCTTCGCCAGCCTCAGCATGATCGACCAAAAACGGACGATTGACCTTTAATTCGGCATCCAAAAAAGTGCGTTTGGCAGCCTGCGAAGCAATTAGCAGGCTACCTTCATTCTGCCCCAATGAGGATAAAACAAGTTGTGACAATGCTTTCTCATGATATTCGCTGTTCTGGCGGATATCCAATTGAGCCAAATGAAAACCAAAAACCTTTAATAGTCGCTTACATCGTCCAACATCAACCTGCGCAATTTCATGTAATCCACGATTTTGTAGCTCAATAAACAAGACATCCAGATCTTGTATTAACTGATCAGAATTTTGGTAGCTGGTTGGTCTGTTTTCAAGTTCCAATGTATGTTCCTGACTTTGGTTGATTGGTATTTTATTCAACAAAAGTAACACGTAGGCTTTAAAAATTTCACTACTGTGCTCTTCCAGAACCAACTCACCCGAGCGTTCCAACTCTTTCGCCATCTGCTGTACCCGATCGACAAACGACGAGGAAACCTCCGTACTATCAATATAAATGCTCAGTTTATGAGCTAAAAGAAGCAGTTCCTGACGGACAATTATAAAAGCATGGACACGAAGTTTATTAAGCGTCATTTTTGTTGTTTCGGCGGTAACCAAGGGGTGTCCATCGCGATCTCCACCAACCCAATTACCAAAGGACAAACCCGGTAACAGCTCCATATTATTCAACAAACTTTCATCGAATTCAGATTCCTTCCAGGCTTGTCTCAGACGTTTATCCAACAGTACAACAACCTCGGGCAGCACATTCGTCAGATAGTGTAAGATGTTGTCCAGCTCTGATTCAATGTGCGGTTTTTCAATATAAATCTCACCAATATTCCACAAGCGATGCAATATCTGCTTAATTTCATTGCGAATATCGCCCTGCTCGATGCGCGTGTACATCTGATTTTCGCGCTTCACCAAAAGCAAGTATAGCTTTCGGTATTCCTGTAAAACAACCGAACGTTTTGCTTCGGTGGGATGTGCTGTCAATACAGGCTCAATCATGATGTTGGGAAGTACGGCCAAAATCTGTTTTTCGTCAATTCCTTTTTCCTTAAGCATCTTGAAATTAGTAGTCCACAAGCCATTTACCTTGCTCATGTCCTCTTCTTCTTTTGCCCGACGACTTTGCACTGCTCCATTTACCTCAACGAGATTCAGTAACTGAAAACACATCGACAACATGTGGATATAATCACTACTCAGCAATACATCTTTCGGAGGCTTTTGATTTGAATTGATCCAGGGAATATGAGGAACTATTTCCTGCGCGCCACTTTCCGTAAGAACCTCGGCAAAGCTTTGCAGCAAAAAATTAAGATCATTGTAAGGTTTTCCAAGCGCTTGTTTTACTTGTTCGAAAACAGAATCCATATTTTGACTATTTTATTTCCAGCAGTTAAACAGACTGAAGCATTGAACAGTTCAAAAAAAAGGACGAAGGAGTCTTAAAAAAGTCAAACTCATACATGCGAACTCACCTGATGAGCTCGCGTGCCGATAATAATAACAGACGGCATGGGTGGATCGACAGTCGTTAGGTAGTTTTCAATCTCACCCAATGATGATGTAAACAGTTGCTGATCAGGGTGACCAACCCGGCTGACAATTTGCATCGGAGCTTCAGCGGTGACGTCGCGAGTTAATAATTCTTTAGAAAGAAGAGTGAGGTTTTTCAATCCCATATAAACCATAACAGGTGCATTCGCTTTAATCACCGAAGCCACCTCATCAATATTTTCAAAACCACCTCTCCGTTTATGTCCGGTATAAAACATGGCCATACTATTGGCATTCCGCAAGGTTACCGGAATATGAAAACAAGTGGCTGCAGCTAGTCCGGCAGTAATTCCCGGTACCACCTCAACATTTAGGTTCTCCTGCAAACAAAACGCAAGCTCCTCGGCTCCACGACCAAAAATAAATGGATCGCCTGCCTTTAATCGCACCACGCGTTTGCCTTCATTGGCAAATTGCTTCAGGCGACTGTGAATATGATCCTGCCTCTCGGTTTGATGCTGTCCATCTTGATAATGTTTGCCGGCATAAATTCGTTCGGCATTTGGGTTGGCAGCTTCTAATATTTCGGTGCCATGTAACGCATCATACAAAATTACATCAGCCTGCTCCAGTCGCCGAACAGCACGCACCGTGAGCAATTCGGGATCGCCCGGTCCGGCACCAACAATCGAAATAAGGTGAGCGTGCTTATTTACAGGCTGAGTGCCTTTAATATGTTCGGTGGATTCTGACATTTACGAAGTTGTACAAATTGGTTTATAATAATTCGCTAATTGATATTCGATACGCTGATCTTACAATTCATGATTAACCGTTCCGAGATAATCCATAGGACTGGGAAATTTGAATTGGTAATTCAACATCCGAATTAATTTACTACTATCAACCAACTTAAAAGGCGATTTTTCATTATTAAACGGTGGAGCTAGAATCCCGGAAACGGCTGACGCCCGCTCGTAAAACTCCTGACGAGTAGGATGAATCGGACTGCAAGCATTGAACGTTTCTCCCCAAACTTCATCATCAATGATTTTAATGATAATCTGTAAACAATCATCCAAATGAATCAGATTGACAGGTTTGGTTCCGCTAATTGCCTTTTTCTTTCGGCTTAAAAATCGAGCCGGATTCCGGTCAGCCCCAATCAGTCCCCCAAAACGCAAAACGGTCGCTTCAAAGTTCGGATTCTGGGTTAATAGGTATTCTGATAAAACCAAGGCTTTACCCGACGGCTTATCAGGAAGTAAAACGTCCTCTTCAGCTACTCTCCCATCCAATTCATTATAAACCGAAGTGGACGAAACAAACAGTACACGTGGGACTTTGTACTCCTCTAAAAAGCCCACTAACTGTTTAATTTGAGCCGGAAAAATCGTATCAATAAATTCTACCCGCCGTGGAGGAATTGCAACAATAACCAAATCGGTATCAAAAAACGAAGGATTCTTTAATAGAACCTTATCAGCATCTAAAACCAGTCGATAAGGCTCAATTCCGGCAGAAGCCATTTTTTTCAATTTCGACCGGGTCGTTACCGATCCTTTCACCTGAAAACCTTTCGCCAAAAGCTTCTCGGCCAAGGGAAACCCCAACCAACCACATCCGAGTATGGAAATTCGTTTCATTTTAATTGTATTACTCTATGATAATATTGTGTTTGGGCTTCGGCTCATTTAACTTTTCGGTGATTCGCTTAATCGCATATTTCACAAACGAAAGTTCTTCTTGTTCCGAAGATTCCAGCACCAAATTAGGAAATTCGGCCCAGGCAGCCTGTGCTGTACGGTCTCCGTTCGCTAAAACCGGTGCCTTAGGCGCAGGAAAGTTTCCCGATGCCTTATAGCTTTTAACATCGCTTTCGTTAAAAAATAAGTACCCGTCAAACACTTCGTTCAATAAAATTTCTACGGACGTGTTTTTATAGACCTCAACCGACTGCCAATTAACATTATGACCATCAATCAATTCAGGCAATTGATTAAGCGATTTATTCCCTCTCAGATAGATCACTTTTGTTCCATTATCTTGTGCTATAATCAGCTCGGCCAACGAATAAGCATTGGGTGAGACCGGGCGCAATACTTTTACACCACACCTAGACAAAATGCCTTCCTGCTTTTCTGAAAGGCAATACACCACGTCATCCTTTTTCATTCCTATTTTATTAGCAAAACGTGAGAGCCAATGCGCAGCGTACGAACTGGTTACTACCCACTTTTTATCGACATCCCGCAAATGTTCAAAAAAACGGATGTCGGGTTTACGGTAATTGATTCGAACCAGAGGTTGCTCAATAAAACGAATTTGTTCGCTAATCAGCCATTTGCGAGTTAGGGCTGATAGTTTTTTTCCTACAAATATTGCCGGTAATTCCATATTTTCAATGTCTAAAATCTCTTCCTTCTTTTGTTTCTTTCACGTATTCTTTCCGGATAACGAAATCACCAAAACCTTCTCCTTTATTCCTGTTTTTAGCATAGTCTGCAATAATGGGGCGCAGTTCGTTCAGTATTTCTTCTTCCGAAAGAGTTTCTTTGTAAAGGGTATTCAATCTTGTTCCGTTGAAATTCCCTCCCAAATAGAGGTTGTAATGTCCGAGCGATTTTCCGATAAAACCAATCTCGGCCAAGTAAGGGCGTCCACAACCATTGGGGCAGCCTGTCATTCTTATAACAATCTCTTGTTTTAAAAGATCGTGCTCTTCTAAAATAGATTCGATTTTGCCAACCATTGTTGGTAAGTAGCGTTCTGCTTCGGCAAAAGCCAAGCTACAGGTATTTAGCGCAACACAGGCAATTGTGTTTTGACGTAAGCCTGATAATTGAACCGGCCACACGCCGTACTTTTTGAGAATACGGCTGACTTTATCTTTTTCGGTGGTGTTGCCAATTACCAAATTTTGGTTTCCGGTTAAAATGAACTGAGCGTCTTCAATGTTTTCAGCAACTTCGCGCAAAGCTGTTTTCAATTTTAACGAGTCGGTGTCTTTTACACGTCCGCCCTCGATAAACAAATTCAGGCTCCATTTGCGATCAGCTCCTTTTTTCCATCCATAACGATCGCCATTTCGGGTAAACGTAAAAGGTTTAGCTGGCTGTAGTTCGTACCCTAGGTACTTGTTGACTTCGGCCTTAAACCAATCCAGTCCTAAACGATCAATCGTGTATTTTAAACGAGCTTGCTTCCGGTTCTGTCGATTTCCGTTATCCTTTTGTACTAAAACCACCTTCTCAGCCACGTCAACTGCCTGTTCGGGCGTACAAAAACCAATCACATCAGCCAAGCGAGGATAGGCTTCCGGTATGCCAAAAGTCGATCCAAAACCACCGCCGGCGGTTACATTATAACCGACTAGTTTTCCTTTTTCTTCGATAGCGATAAATCCCAAATCCTGTGAGAAAATATCAATATCGTTATAAGGAGGAATAGCCACACCAATTTTAAACTTACGCGGCAGGTAACGAACACCGTAAATCGGCTCAACTTCATGCTTACTGTCAGCTACCTTTTTTTGGTCGAGCCAAATTTCGTGATAGGCAGTTGTGCGCGGCGTTAAATGGGCCGAAATATCATCAGCTAATTTGTAAACCGTTGCATGCAGATCCGACTCACCCGGATTGGCGTGTGACATCACATTTCTATTCACATCACCACAAGCTGCAATCGTGTCCAACAAGCCTTTGTTTATTCCCTGAATCGTTGCCTTCAACTTGGTTTTAATAACACCGTGTAACTGAAACGCCTGACGTGTAGTCAACTTTAGTGTGCCATTGGCATGTGTATCGGCCAGCTTATCCATTTGCAACCATTGTTTACTCGTGGTAACGCCTCCCGGAAGTCGAACACGAATCAAAAATGAATATGCCGGTTCCAGTTTCTGACGCTTTCGCTCCTTCTCCAAGTCCCGATCATGTTGCTGATAAATACCATGAAATTTTGAAACCTGCGTATCATCATCAGCAATTGCTCCGGTTACCGGATCTGCCAGGCTTTCTTCGAGCGTTCCCCTTAGGTAGTTGCTGTCATATTTAATTTTTTCAACCACACTTAATGTGCTCCAATCTATTACTTCGCTCATATCTTTTAAATTCTTTGTTCCTTATTCTTTCTTCTCAATTTTTGACTCTGTGTTCTTGACTCTGTATTCTCAACTACAGCCATCCTAATACACATCAGCCATAAAGCGTTTTTCTTTCTTCAGTTTTTTAAAGTAGGCTCGTGCTTTTTTCTCTGTCATTCCGCCTTGTGTTTTAATAATGTCTAACAGGGTAACCTGAACATCGCGAGCCATGTATTTCATGTCACCACACAGGTAAAAGCTCGCTCCATTTTCAAGCCATTTAAACACTTCCTCCTGCTGTTGCTTCAGTCTATCCTGAACGTAAATTTTTTCTTCCTGATCGCGCGAAAATGCCAAATCAATTTTCTCTAGATAACCTTTTTTCAAGTATTTCTGCCATTCAACCTGGTACAAAAAGTCGGACGAAAAGCGACGCTCGCCAAAAAACAACCAGCTTTTACCTTTTTGGTTGGCAGCCTCACGTTGTTGCAGGAACGCACGATAAGGAGCAATACCGGTTCCTGCTCCAACCATAATGATCGGGTTTCCATTTTCAGCGAGTCTGAAATTTGGATTTTTATCAATGTAAATAAGAGCAGTTTCATCCACCTCTAACCGATCGGCTAAAAATGTTGAGCAAGCACCATAACGTTGCCGGCCCTTGTTTTCGTAACGCACACGCGAAACGGTTATATGCACTTCATCTTCAACCGACTCTAGACTTGAGGAAATACTATACAAGCGTGGTGGAAGCGGACGAAGAGTTTCTAAAAATTCGGTGGCGGTCAACTTTGCCGGAAACTCATGCAATAAATCCAGCACATCATGTCCATATAAATAGTGGTCGAGCTTATCTTCATTCTCTACAATCTCCTGAACTTCTTTCTGTCCGGTTTTCTCAGCATACTTTTGAATGACATCCCGGGTTAATAGAGTAATTTCGTAATGATGTTCCAATGCCTCATTGAACTGCAATTTTCCGATTCGGGTTTCCACCACCTCATTATTAATTACGCCCAACGATTTGATGATGTCTTTCACCAACTGCGGTGGATTTTGCGCAATCACGCCTAAAGCGTCGCCCGGCTCATATTTTATACCGGAACCTTCAAGCGACAATTCAAGGTGGTACACTTCTTTGTCAGAGTCACGTCCGGTTATGCGAACTTTATCAAGCACCGTTGATTTAAATGGGTTCTTCTTTGAATAGAGATTCTCTTCGGATTTCGTTTCTGTAGGTTGAAGAGATTGTGACGAAGCTTTGGGCTGTAACTTTCCCAATTCAATCAACACACCATCTGTCCATTTTGCGGCATCTTCCTCATAGTCTACGTCACATTTTACAATTGGAAGCAATTCGTTTGCTCCTGCTTTTTTAAAGGCCTCGTCAATATCAACTCCGGTTTGGCAAAAAAGCTTATAGCTTTTATCACCCAGAGCCAAAACTGAATAATTTAAACCCCCAAGCTTTGGAACTCTTTTGCCGGTGACAAACTCGTGAAAATCTTCAGCCATTTCCGGTGGCTCTCCTTCCCCATGGGTACTAACAATAACCAGCACATTTTTTTCATCTTTCAATTGCTTTGGTTTATAGTCGTCCATTGGTTTGGTAACACATGTTATATTTTGAGACACTGCTTTTTCGCAAAGCGTCTTAGCCAAGGCTTCACTTCTTCCTGTATGTGTGCCATACAAAATGGTCAATGGTAATTTTTCTGCTGATTCAGCTGCCGCCTCAACTGCTACACCCTGGGGTGTTGCGCCAGCAGAGACTGCTCCTACTAATCCTTGAAAATAACCACTCAACCAAGTAACCTGATCGGGTTGAATACCTTGCGTCAGATCCTGCAAGGCTTTCAGTTGAGCTTCATTCAATGGGGATAATTTAATACTCATTTCTTCTGGTCTTTATCTGTTTTAGTTTTTAAAAATTCTTTGATCTCGTTTCTGATTCTGATTGATGAATAAACATCTTTCGCATTTGAGCTGACGGCCACCCGAATGTTCTCGTTTTGGTAGATGGCTGGTGAAACAAACTGGCAAAGTGCCGGATTATCATGAATATTGACTAGCACTCCCGCTTCGCGTCCATCTTTCGCAATTTGAGTATCCAGCTCAAGGTTGTTTGTACAGGAATAAAACATCAGGTAGCCATTCAAATCACCTTTCTCATAAGCTTTTTCCTGGTAAGGCACATCGCTGTTTTTAATATCATCACACACTTCCAACGCAATTACTTCCAGATAAGCGTTAAAACGCTTCAGAATCTTAATCTTGTTCCAGGCCGACTGATCTCCCCCGATGATCAGGATCTTTTCACCGGCAATGTTAAGTGCAATAGGTAGGTAATTCTTTTCCATGCCTTTTAAATTTGATATTCGATGTCGGAGTCATCAATTTTTCCGAACTTAACTTTATTCCACGTGCGTTCGTGGAAATAATACAAGATCATCTTTGTAAACAACTCAACACCTCCAATGGTCACAGCATACTCTAATTTTCCAACAACCAACCATGCAATCATTATCGTGTCAATGGTTCCAACCATTCTCCACGAAATTGTTTTTACGACGCTGCGATATGCTTTTTCTCTCATACTCTATTGATATTTTTTTATCCAAAACCATAAAAAAAGCCCTTCTGAATTTCAGAAGGGCTTTACTATGATTGTTATATCACACTATATTTTCATCTCTTTATTCCCTTCGGCATAAAAAATCCACAACACATACACATCATCATGTTATATGTTACACACATCATTTTATATACAGAAGTTCTTAAATTCATCGATTCTATTTTGCGTTTGTTTAACGACTCAAATGTAGATACATATTTGAAAAAAGCCAAAGAAAATACTTTCTTTTTTTTATTCAATCTAAATAAGGATAGATAAGTGATTAATTTCTAATTTGTTCCGATTTAAAATTAATGTAAATTATTTCTTAAAAACTTCAAATTGTTATTTTTGCGCCGAAATATTTTACAAAATGAAAAAACCAAGTGCGTGTAATACAATAGAAGGCATTAGAAATGAGATTGATCATATTGACCTCTCCATCCTCAAACTACTAGCCAACCGTCAGGAGTTTATTGAAGAAATTGTCAAATACAAAACCGATCAAGATTCAGTAATTGCAGAAGACCGCCAAAAAGAGGTTTATGCCCAGCGACGCGAATGGGCAAACGATCTGCAATTGAATGCTGCCTTCATCGAAAATATTTTCAAACAATTAGTCCAGCACAATATTGAAAGAGAACTCAAACTTTTGAAAAATAAACCATAAAGACTTATAAATGTACAAAAAAGATATTAAAGTACTGGACTGCACCGTTCGAGATGGTGGACTGATGAACAAGTGGCAATTGATGACGCCTTTGT
The DNA here is from genome assembly GCF_963678245.1 of uncultured Sunxiuqinia sp. NCBI lineage: Bacteria > Pseudomonadati > Bacteroidota > Bacteroidia > Marinilabiliales > Prolixibacteraceae > Sunxiuqinia > uncultured Sunxiuqinia sp. Next base: position 510,269 of record NZ_OY782767.1, on the reverse strand, counting down.
AAAAGGAGTTTATGATGCTTGCGTTGAAGCAGGTGTTGATTATATGGAGATTGGTTACCTGAGCAGCGAAAAAGCCTTTGACCGCAAAGAAGTTGACCCATGGAAATTTTGTGCCGACAAAGACTTACGACGCATTGTCAGTGATAATAATACAAATCTGAAATTATCGGCGATAGCTGATATAGGACGGATTGACTTTGATGACATCCCGCAAGCCAGCGAAAGCCTGATCGATTTAATTCGTGCTGCCTGCTATGCACACCAAATGGATAAAGCGATTGAACTAGCACACCACTGCATGGATAAAGGCTATGAAACAACAATCAATTTAATGGCTGTTTCTAAAGTCAGCGAACACGATTTGGATGAAGCATTAGCTGATTTTGCCGCGTCAAGAGTTCCTGTTTTCTATTTGGTAGACAGCTTCGGAAGTATGTACCGCGAGTCGAGGGAAAAATACATCAAAGCCTTGCCCGGGAAAGTGATCGGAATTCATGCGCACAACAATATGCAACTAACTATGAGTAATACCATTACCTCGCTCATGAAAGGTGCAACTATGCTGGACGCTACTTTGCTTGGTATGGGACGTGGTGCCGGAAACTGCCCGATTGAAATCTTAGTTGCTTTCTTGAAAAATCCCAAATACCGATTGTTGCCATTGTTAAAAGCAATCCAGGAACAAGTATTGCCTTGGAATAACAAAATTGACTGGGGATACCATGTTCCTTACCTGATTACAGGGGCTTTAAACGAGCATTCGCGTAGTTCAATGGGCTGGATGGATTCGGAAAAGAAAGATGATTTTGTTTCGTTTATGAAAGAAATGCACGACTACGAATTACTACAATAATACGATATTACGCGGCTTGTCCGCGAATCAAACCCTGAATTCATCAACCTTCATCATTTATTTGGTGAAGTTTTTTTGGGTTTAAAAATATTAACAACCAATAAATATCTAAAAGTTTCAAGTTTGATAGAAAATTGTATTTTTGCTATCCAGATTGTCGAAATGATTCAAAAGGTTAAACATATCGGAGCATTTTGTATGTGGATAGCCATAGTGGTGATCATTGCACATGCTGTTATTCCTCATCACCATCATGCTAGTATTGCAACCTGCGAGCACGAATGCACTCACGACAATACGCTAACAAGCGTTACTCAACAATCAGTTAACTTGCATCAAACATTGGCAACAACACAGTGCCAGGAAACTCACGACAATACGCATTGCCATGCTTGTCATTTCTCCACCGAAGCAACCACCAACCTATCAAAATTAACAATTAGCAATACCATCTGCATCTACAATTTTTTAGCGAATCTGCTTCAACCCAAAGAAAAAATAACACATGTAGATTATTGGATTAATCACTACCAATTTGATTTTTATTCTCACGCTTCGCTTCGTGGCCCTCCGGCCTTAGCTTAATTCCAAATTTAGTTTTCTAATTCTATTTTTAATCATTTTCAGCACTAGCTGAAAACCAGTTGACATGTTAATCATGAAGAAGATTATTATACCATTTTTAATGTCTGGCTACCTGCTTTGGGGTATCGCCTGCACACATAACCAGAATGAAGCGGAACACAATCACGCACATGAAGAAGATTCAGAGCACAGTCACGAAGAGCATGCGCACAACCCTTTAGCGGAAGGGCACGACCATGACCACGAAGGAGATGAACACCTGCACAAAGGAGAGCACCAGGACGGTGAAGAAGAACATACTCACGACTTAAAATACGGCATCGTTGAATTACAGCCAAAAATGTTTAGAGAAGTAATCCACACCAGCGGGAAAATAATGCCTGCTCAAGGCGATGAGATTACCTTAACTGCAGTTCACGATGGAGTTGTTGTTTTTGGCAATAAAACACTGATGTCCGGAGAAAAAATCAGAGAAGGTGAAAAGCTCATTACGATTTCAGGCAAAGGCTTAATCCACGACAATATTGAGACAACTTTTATGGACTCAAAATCAGCCTTTGAGACAGCTGAAGCCAATTATGAACGCGCCAAATTGTTGAATGAAGATAAAATAACCTCGGACAGAGAACTCGCCGAGATAAAAATGGCCTACGAAAAAGCGAAGAATAGTTACGAAATTGTTCGTAAAAACTATTCGGCTGGCGGACAAAAGGTGGCTGCTTCAACCAGCGGTTTTATCAAAAACGTTTTTGTAACTGAGGGGCAGTTCGTGACCACCGGACAACCGCTTCTGAAAATCACAAAAAACAAGCGTCTGGTTATTAAGGCTGATGTTCCGCAACGCTACTTTCCGATGCTAAGCAGAATAAAAACAGCCAACTTCGTCACAACCTACGACAAGAAACTTCATAAAACCAATGAGCTGAACGGTAAATTAATTTCGTACGGCAAATCAACCGGAGACAATTCGCTATTCACCCCGATCTATTTTGAAATCGATAATGTAGGAAACCTCTTGGCTGGATCATTTGTAGAAGTTTACCTGAAAACAGTGGAGATTCCGAATGCGATTGTGGTTCCCAAATCTGCTTTGCTTGAAGAAGCTGGCCGTTACTATGTTTTTGCTGAAGAAGATGACAGTTTTGAAAAGCACTACGTCACCATTGACTGCAACGACGGCGAAAATTACCACATTTCCGAGGGGCTTCACGCAGGCGATCATGTAGCAACTAAAAATCCGTATTTAATCAAATTAGCTTCTATGTCGAGCACACTGCCGGCACATAGCCACCAACACTAATTCTTCAAAAAAAAACAGTTATGCTGAATAAAATTATTGAATATTCGCTGAAGAATAAGCTGGTAATTCTGATCATGGCGACCCTTATTCTTGGTGCAGGAATTTATGTAACCACCGACATGGAAGTGGATGTTTTTCCTGATCTAAACGCTCCAACCGTTGTGGTGCTAACCGAAGCGCATGGAATGGCACCGGAGGAGGTTGAGCGGCTGGTTACCTTCCCCATTGAAACAGCAGTGAATGGAGCAACAAATATCCGCAGGGTCCGAAGCTCTTCAGCGATGGGTTTTTCAATCGTCTGGGTTGAATTTGACTGGGACATGGACATTTACGACGCCCGCCAGATTGTAAGCGAAAAACTAGCCACCGTTGCCGATGCCATGCCAGTCGGGGTGGGCTCTCCTACCCTGGCCCCACAATCATCCATCATGGGTGAAATTATGATGATTGCCCTGACGGCTGATGAAACCTCAGCGATGGACTTGCGAACATTGGCTGACTGGAATATTCGCCCTCGCCTACTTTCGGTGGGTGGAGTAGCTCAGGTAGCCATTATTGGAGGCGATTTAAAAGAGTTTCAAATTCTGGCCGATCCGCTCAAACTGAAGTTTCATGATGTTTCTTTTCACGAGTTGATCGCAGCATGCCAGGCATCCAACGAAAATGTGTCGGGAGGATTTCTAAATGAACACGGACAAGAATACCTTATCCGGGGATTAGCCCGTACCAACGTCTTGGAAGACATTGGCAACACTTTGATCAAAATGCAGGACGGTAATCCCATCAAGGTGAATGATGTAGCTACCGTAAAGATCGGCACAGCACCTAAGATTGGTGACGGATCTTATCGTGGAGAAAAAGCGGTTATCCTGACTGTTACCAAACAGCCCAATATTAACACGCTGGACTTAAGCGAAAAAATCAGAACATCACTGGATGATTTAAAAGAAATGCTTCCCAAAGATGTGAAGATCCACACTGATATTTTTGAACAGGCTAAATTTATCCAAACATCGGTAAATAATGTTCAAAAAGCGCTGCTTGAAGGGGGATTGTTTGTTGTGATTATCTTGTTTGTCTTTTTGATGAACTACCGCACCACGATCATTTCAGTCCTTGCTATTCCTCTCTCCCTTCTGGTAGCTGTTTTGGTCATGAAATGGCTCGGAATTTCCATCAATACGATGACATTGGGAGGAATGACCATCGCCATCGGATCGCTAGTTGATGATGCGATTATTGATGTTGAAAATGTGTACAAACGTCTGCGCGAAAACAGTCGTTTACCCAACAAAGAAAAGCGACCGCTCTATAACGTGATCTACGAAGCATCGGTTGAAATCCGTGCATCCATTCTCAATGCCACTTTGATTATCATCATCGCTTTTGTACCCCTGTTTTTCCTTTCTGGCATGGAAGGTCGTATGCTTAAACCACTGGGGACTGCTTACATTGTTTCGCTGTTTGCGTCCTTGTTTGTTGCAATAACTGTGATCCCCGTTTTAAGCAGCTTTTTACTGACCAACGAAAAACGACTTCAGAGGCAAGCAAAAGGAAGCGGGGTGGAACGCTTCTTACAAAATTACTACACCAAAACATTGAGGCAAGCCATTCACTACCGAAAAGCAGTCATCAGTATTTCCGGACTGTTGTTCATTCTTTCAATCTTATTGGTTACCAGCTTTGGGCGGAGTTTTCTGCCACCATTCAACGAAGGGTCGCTTACAATTAATACGACAACCATGCCCGGAATCAACCTGGAAGAAAGCAACAAACTGGGTGTCCAGGCCGAACAAGCCTTGTTATCTATTCCAGAAATCACTTCGATTGCCCGAAGAACAGGACGTGCAGAGATGGCTGAGCATACTTTTGGTGTCAATGTTTCAGAGATCGATGCCCCTTATCAGTTGGACGATCGTTCGAGAACCGACTTTTTGAATGAAGTACGCGATAAACTCAACCGGATTGAAGGGATTACAGTTGAAGTTGGACAGCCAATTAGCCACAGGATTGATGCCATGCTTTCAGGTTCAAAAACCAACATCGCCATTAAGCTTTTTGGAACCGAACTAAGTAGTATGTTCCGATTGGCAAACCAAATCAAAGAGACCATACAGGATGTCAAGGGAATTGGTGATTTATCCGTGGAGCAGCAAATTGAGATTCCACAATTGCAGATCAAACCGAACCGCGAAATGCTTGCTCGCTATGGCATTTCTGTAAATGAGTTTCTCGAGTTTATGGAATATGCATTTGGTGGCGAAAAAATCTCTGATGTATTTGTCAACGAAAAAGCGTTCAACTTGATTCTTAGGTTTGACGACAAAAGTCGAGATAATATTGAAGCTATCAGAAATGCGCTGATAGACACGCCGGACGGACAAAAAGTACCACTTTATTATGTGGCCGACATTGAATCTACTTTTGGACCAAACACCATTGGCCGCGAAAATGTGATGCGCAAAATTGTCGTGGCAGTCAATGTTGCCGACCGTGATGTTCGAAGTGTTGTCAATGATATCCAAAAGGAAATTAATGAAAACATCCAGCTACCCGAGAATTATCACCTCGAATATGGCGGGCAATTTGAGAGTGAAGCAGATGCTTCGCGTACCTTGATGATTGCATCGCTTGGCGCCCTGCTCATCATTTTCATCCTGCTATATGTCGAATTCAAAAACACCAGGCTAGCCTTGATTATTCTGATCAATCTTCCGTTAGCATTAATTGGAGGCGTAATTGCTATTTGGATGACCTCTGGTGTTATCAGCATTCCATCAATCATCGGGTTTATCACCCTCTTCGGAATTGCAACACGCAATGGTATTTTGCTCATTTCAAGGTATCAATCGTTAAGCAATCAGGTTGAAAGCCTGAAAGAACGAATTGTGCATGGTTCAGCTGATCGTCTTAATCCAATCCTGATGACAGCTTTGACAGCTGCGTTGGCATTAATTCCACTTGCTCTGGCCGGGGAAAAACCTGGAAATGAGATTCAGAGCCCAATGGCAATTGTAATTCTTGGAGGATTGCTTAGTTCAACCCTATTGAACATTTATGTTGTTCCAATAATTTACTATTTATTTCAGAAAAGACAAGAAGCAAAATAACGAACACATGAAATTTAATCTGCGATTCTCACAAACAAACAGGATTAAATTTCATCGAGATCTCCATATGAAACCTTACAAATAAATAACTTTAATTATATGAAAACTACATATATCATACTATTGACCTGTATTTCGTTGGTAGGATTTTCTCAACCCAAGCTGGATGAATTTCTGGATCTAGTTGAGCAAAACAATCAAGAACTGATTGCAGCACGCCAGTTTCGGGAAGCCGAAAAAGCAGGTTTCCAAATGAGATTAACACCTGACAACCCTTCGATTGAATATGGCTATTTTCCGGGAAGTAAAGACGAGATGGGCATCAAAACAACGTATGGAATTAGTCAGGCTTTTGAGTTTCCAACCGTGTATTCTGTTAAGAAAAAGCTGGCCAATAATCAAAGTCAGTTGAGTGAACTGGATTATCAGGTCTTTAGGCAGAATAAATTACTGGAAGCCAAACTATCATTTTATAACTATGCTTTTCTGCTCAAAAAGAAGCAAGAGTACCAAAAACGTTTGGAACATTCTACGCAACTGCTGCAATCTTACCAAACAAATTACAACAAAGGAAACACATCAATCCTGGATTTAAACAAAGCAAAAATTCAAAACCTGAAGATCAAAAGCAACTACCAAATCCTTTTAAAAGAAATTGACAATGCCCAAAAAGACCTGACGCTTTTTGCGGGAACCGACACCATTGATCCGAAAATCCAGAATGTACCTGAGTTAGTGCTACCTAGCGTGGAAACCATTTTAGTCGAGTTCCAACAACTAAAACCAGAGATCCGGTATTTAAGCCAGGCGCAGCAAGTTGCTGAGATGAACATCCAATTGGCGAAGCAAAACTGGCTTCCGGAATTTGAAATTGGCTATGAAGCAGAAAAAGAGCCGGATGGCACTTACAGAGGACTGCACGCAGGACTGTCCCTTCCCTTGTGGAAAAATAAAAACAAGATCCAACACGCCAGAGCTCAGGCCGATTTTGAAACCCAACAATTGAAATCAAGAATTGCTGTTCTGACAAACGAAAAAGAAAAATTATATTTCCAGGTACAGGAGTTAGATCAGATTCGACAAGAATACAAACTAACTTTAGAAGATGCGGCTAATGTTACTTTTTTGGACAAAGCGCTTCGATTGGGACAAATGTCGGTAATTGAGTATTTCAATGAGCTGGCCTTTTACTACGAAACGATTGACAGCTATCTGGAAATAGAACAGGCTTATGAAGAGGCACTCGCGAGACTCACATCGTATAAATTATAATTTAATCATTTTGACATTATCCAAATAAGCACTAGTTAACTAATAATATATCATATATTTATAGATAATTAAATATTTATTTCTAATTTGGCTTCCACAAAGTGAAACATTAGGGACGGCAGGAAAGAGGAGAAGGATTATGAAAGATAACCACCCACAGGACACAAGATTGGTTGCGAAAAAAGATGAAATAGAGAATCTGAAAAATCAATTGAAGGAAGAGCAAGCGAAAAATGCACAACTAAGAGCGCATCTAGAGCAATTGAAAAAAGAAACACAGATACCCGTCACAGCCAAAAAAACAGTCGATACTTCCGCATTAAACCATTCCAATAGCTTTAATGATTTAGCAATTCCAGTGTGGGAAATTGACTTTAGCCCGGCCTATTTAAAAACTCAAGAATTAAATTTGAAAGGAATTACTGATCTGCATAACCATTTCAGTAATTCTCAGGCAGACTTCATCAAGTTATTAAAAAGTATAAAAATCTTAAACTTTAATACCGAATCGTCAAATTTCAGCCGGGAAATATTTGGTAAGAAACAAGACGAGTTAAGCTGTCTTTTTGAAATATATCAGGCCCAAAATTTTAAAAGTATAGTTGATTTACTTTCAGCAATACAAAAAACGGCAGCTCGCTTCAGAACCGAAATTTCACTTAAACTGCCCAATGGTGAGAAAAAATATTATATCCTAAAATGGATTAGCACACCAGGTCAGCACAATTATAACCGGATATTGATTTCGTTTATTAATAATACCGATCGCAGAATAATGGATAAAAAGTTGATGGAAGCCAACCGAAGGTTATCAACTTTAATCGGTAACCTGAAAGGAATTGTATACCGATGTTTGGCAGATGAAAACTGGATGATGTCTTATATTAGCGACACTGTTTTTGAAATGACAGGATACCGTTCAGAAGAATTAATAAACAATAAAAAAATTTCTTATGCAAATCTCATCCATCCTGCTGACAGAGAAAATGTTGAAGAAGAAATAAACAAAGCCATAGCGAAAAAGAGCCGTTTTACGATCGAATATCGAATAATTACAAAAGACGGAAAAGAACGGTGGTTCTGGGAACAAGGAACCGGAGTTGAAAACAAAAATAATGAGATCGAATTTCTGGAAGGATACATAATAGATATTACGGAGCGAAAAAAGGCAGAACAAGCACTACTGGAAAGCGAAGAAAAATTTAAGAAAGCTTTTCAATCAAGTCCTACAGTAATTATATTAACCTCGGCTCTTGACGGAAAAATTATTGAGGCAAACGACAGCTTCGAACAAATTACCGGATGGAAGAAAGAGGAGTATTTGAATAAAACAACAAACGAACTTGGTTTATGGGCTGATCTAAGAAACAGAGAAGAATATATCCGGCTCTTGATGCGAGACGGATCAGTTAAAAATAAAGAATACGACTTTTGTCTGAAAAGCAGAGAAGTACGAAATGCGCTTGTTTCAGGCCACATACTCAAACTAACAAAAGGTACCGTCATTCTTGGCGTTTTGACGGACATCACTCAACAAAAGGAAACTCGTCGAGCCATAAATAATGAACGGATTCACCTTCGAACAGTAATTGAAACCATTCCTGATCTAGTCTGGCTAAAGGATGTCGATGGCGTTTATTTGAATTGCAACTATCAATTCGAACAATTTTTTGGTGCCAGGGAAAAAGATATTGTGGGTAAAACAGATTATGACTTTGTTGATAAAGAACTAGCTGACTTTTTCAGAAAGAACGACCAAGCTGCAATGAGGGCTAATCAACCTAAAACGAATTTGGAATGGGTCACTTTTGCTAGTGACAACCACCAAGCCCTGCTAGAAACAATAAAAACGCCCATGCGGGATTGTACCGAAAAACTGATTGGTGTGCTGGGGATTGCTCGTGACATCACCGAGAAGAAAAAAAATGAGGATGCACTCAAGCAAAGTGAAATTCTTTACAAAGCTATTTTTAAAAATACCGGCACAGCAACCTGTATTATCGATGAAGATAAAACACTACTTCTGGGCAACGAAAAAATGGAAGAGCTAACCGGCTATTCCAAAGACGAACTCGAAAATAAAATGAAGTGGACAGATTTTGTTTCTCCTGAAGATTTGCAACGAATGCAGCTTTTCCATGAAACAAGAAGGAAAAATGAAGAAAAAGTCCCTAGCCAGTACGAATTCACTCTGGTTGACCGAAAATACAAAAAACACCATATCCTTCTGAGCATTCATATTATCGATGGCACGACAATGTCTGTCGCTTCGCTTTTGGATATTACGGTCAGAATTAATGCGCTCAATGAATTAAAACGTAGCCACGAGAAATACCAAAATCTGGTTGAAAACATCAACGATATCTTTTTTGAAATTGATAGCAACTGGGATTTCAGCTATTTGAGTCCAAGCTTTGAAACCTTAAGCGGCTATTCTGTAAATTCATTCATCGGGCAACCGTTTACTGATGCTGTTTTGCCCGAAGACCTGCCCACTATTAATGTAAACTTTAACGATCTAATCAACGATCAGGTGATCCCTACTTTCGAATTTCGGTTAAAAACAAAAAACAACGAGCTAATCTGGATACGCAATTCTGCCCGTCCGATTTATGATAAAAATAATGAAATTATTGGAGCAAGAGGAATTGGCATTAATATAACGGAGCAAAAAGAAACAGAAATCCAGCTAATTAATGCCAAAGAAAAGGCAGAACAAGCAGATCATTTAAAATCAGCTTTTTTGGCAACGATGTCTCACGAATTGCGCACTCCTCTAAATGCAATCATTGGATTTAGTCAGTTAATGGATGGAACCATTAGTAAAAGCGAAATGATTGAAATGGCAAAAATTATTTTTGATAGTGGCAGCCACCTACTTTCAATTATTGAGTCCATTTTTCACCTAACAATGCTACAATCGAAACAAGCTCCACGTCGAATAGAGTTATTTACGCTGGCTGACCTTTATAAATCATTACGATTTTACCTTGAAAGTGAATTAAGCAAAAAAGATAAAAATCATATCGAAGCCCGGTTTGATGACTGTGTTAAGCGGTACTCCATGCTACAAATTCAAGCGGATAAAACAAAGCTAACCCAGTTATTAACAAACCTGTTAAACAATGCGGTAAAATATACTGACAGTGGAAGTATTACCATGAGCTGCAAAATTGATGGAAAGGATCTTATCTTTTTTGTAAAAGACACCGGGATTGGAATTCCAAAAGATAAACAAGAGTTAATTTTTGAACGCTTTCGGCAGATAGACGACACCAGTACGCGAAAATATGAAGGTGTAGGCTTAGGACTCGCAATATGTAAGGAAATTTGCGATTTATTGAGGGGAGAGATATGGATCGAATCAGAAGTAGAACAAGGATCAACGTTCTACTTTAAACTGCCAAATGCAATTTTCAACAAACAATGAACCTAAAAATCAATAGTTAGTTGAACAGCTCCCCTTTTGGGTTCTTCAAAATTCGAAATGGTTACTCCAAGTAACCTGACTGCTTTGATAAAAGGTTCTTCTTGCTTTAAAAGCTGAAAAGCATGTTGGTGCAATAATGTCAAAGAATCAATATTTCGATCAAGCGTTTTGCTTCGTGTAATTTGTTCGAAATCTGCGAATTTCACTTTCAAGGTTAACGTTTTACCTCGCATGTTAGCTCGCTGAAGCCGATTCCAAACCTCACTTTCTATTTTTTCGAGCTGCTCAGCCAGATCCCTCAACAAATAATAATCGTGACCAAAAGTGCGCTCGGTGCCTAAGGATTTTCGCTCACGGGTGGCAACAACCGGCCGCTCGTCAATTCCCCGTACAATGTTGTAATAGTAGGCACCCGATTTACCAAACTGACGAATCAGCTCCTGAAGCTCAAACTGCTTTAAGTCAGCACCAAAATAAATGCCCTGATTATTCATTTTCTTCGCGGTAACCTTGCCAACTCCAAAAAACTTACGAACCTCCAGCTGTTCGATAAAAGGCACCGCTTCCTCAGCCGTAATCACAAAGATACCATCCGGCTTGTTTTCGTCAGAAGCAATCTTAGCCAAAAACTTGCAATAAGAGACCCCAGCCGAAGCTGTCAAGTTCGTTTCCTCTTTAATTCGCTTTTTAATCTCCCGGGCAATAAGTGTCGCCGATGGTTTTCCTTTCTTCGCAAAAGTGACATCAAGAAAGGCTTCATCTAACGATAAAGGCTCCACCAGATCGGTATATTCAAAAAAGATATCACGAATTTGCTGACTCACCGCTTTGTACTTGTCAAAATTGCCCCGCACAAAAATTAAATCAGGGCATTTACGCTTTGCTAAAACCGACGACATTGCCGAGCGCACCCCATAGCGTCGCGCTTCATAACTGGCAGCAGCAATAACACCCCGCGTACTATCGCCTCCCACAACAACCGGCTTTCCTTTTAAATCAGGATCATCCCGTTGCTCAACCGATGCATAAAAAGCATCCATATCAATATGTATAATTTTTCGTTGAGAGGTTTCCATAACTAAACGACAAGCGAACGATTAAAACGCAATTTTCTGTAGTTCAAATGTAGATAAATTCGTTAAAAATTGTCATATCCATTCACTTTTCGCAACGACTACTAATCATAACTATTTAGTTCCTATGAGAAATAGCAGTGTTTATCCTGAAAAACGCTTAATTCATGAACTTAAGACCATATTTTTATTAAAGTAGTGAACAAAACACTACTTTAATAGGCGCAAAGCGCAATAACCGAATACACAAAAAATAACAAGCTTGGAGAGACGGGGAAAACGCTATAAAATAAACAACTCCCACCGAAGCGGGAGTATAGGTTTTAACACCTTCGGCATATAGCCTTATTGTGATAAGATGTAAAATAAGCAAGACTTTCAACAATAAAGAAATACGGAAAGTCATATTGAAAAATGCAAGTACGTTTCTCTATCCGTCACATTCAAACTGCAAGGTAATATGCTGAATATTAAACTCCTCTTTGAGAATTTTGAACAGATCTTCGTTCACCAGTTTTGTTTCCGATATTTTCTGATCGTTAGTTAAAACCACATGCGCTTCAAAGTGAACTGTTTTATCGGTTAATCGCCAAATATGAATATGGTATATTTGGCTGACCAATTGATGCTTCGAAAGCCTTTTAGCAACTTCTTCGGGAAGAATGTTGGGTGGCGCAAATTGCATCAGTATTTCAGTTGATTCTTTTAATAGCTTATAAGTGTGAAACAACAGGTAAAAACTAATTAATAAAGTCACTGTTGGATCAATCCAATCCCAGTTCCATTGCCAGATACATATCGCTCCTGCAATAACTGCTAGGGAAGTTAAGGCATCGCCCATCAAATGCAGATAAGCTGCTTTTATATTCAAGCTATGATGCTGATCTCCGTGCAATAAAAAAACCGAAAATCCATTTGCAACAACCCCCAAAAGTCCAAGCCACAACATCCATCTAAAGTCAATTACTTGTGGATCAATATAACGTTTTACAGCTTCAACCATCAGGTAAAATGAAATAGCAATCAGAATCAAGGCGTTGATAAAGGCAGCCAGAATCTCAGCACGTTTATACCCAAACGTACTTTTAGCTGTTTTTTCCTTATTGCCCAAGCGATCGGCAATATAAGCCAGCGCAACAGCAAAACCATCGCTTAAATTATGAAGAGCGTCAGATATTAAAGCTAAACTTCCTGAAATTATACCTCCGATTATTTGTGCCAAGGTAATGACGACATTGAGGATGATTGTAATCTTCAATCGTTTGTGTGTATGTGTGTGGTCGTGTCCCATAATTGGTTGTGATTTATTACAAAACTAATTTCTTACAGTCAGTAAAACTATTATAATTCATAATTTTGTTGTCATGTTCAAACGAATACAGAAAAATATTCACTCAAATGCAACAAAGCTGTTTTACTGATCGTCTTTCAATCAGAAACAACAAAACACTTGGAAGCTCTTTATAAAAATATCCATCAAGATGTGATTGACCGTTGCAAAGCGGAAGAACGTGATGCACAGTTTCAGCTTTATAAGTTGTACTATAAATCGATGTACAACACCAGCTTACGAATTGTGGGCAACGAAGCAGAAGCTGAGGACATCATGCAGGAAGCGTTTTTAAGTGCCTTCAGAAAAATTAAAACTTACTCGGGCCAGGTAAGTTTTGGAGCCTGGCTGAAAAAGATTGTCGTAAACCGTTCGTTAGATTATCTAAAAAAAAGAAAAGTACAGCTCGAAGAATTGGACGAACGCATAAACGAGGAAGTGGTTGAAAATCCACTAATGGAAATCAAAGAAGTGGATGTGCAAAAAATAAAGCAAGCTATTTTCCAACTTCCGGATGGGTATCGTGTTGTGCTAAGCTTGTATTTATTGGAAGGCTACGATCATGATGAAATTTCGGAAATACTAAACATTAGTAATTCATCATCGCGTTCCCAGTTGTTGCGGGCCAAAAGAAAGTTACGTGATTATCTAAAAAAGGATGAAGTATTTTCAATTAATTAATACCGAAAACAATGAGTGATAGACTGGAAGAAATATTTCGGGAAAACAGAGAAGCATTTGAGGATGATGCGCCGCAAGGACATTTTGATCGGTTTGAAGCCAAATTGGATCATGAATTCAGACATCAGAAAAAATGGAATAGAAAATTGTTCTTACAAATAGCAGCTGCTGTTATCTTTGCTCTACTTTTGGGCAATCAACTTCGACTGTATTTTACACCAGAACAAAATCAGGAAGCCACTTTAGCATCGGTTTCAAAAGAATATGGCGAGGTAGAATTTTATTACACTTCATCAATCGACCAGAGCTTGAACAAATGGGACAAGCTGAATCAGGAAGGATTTATTTCGGAAGCTGACCAGCAAATGATGGAAAATGAAATACAAGAATTCGATCAGGTGCAAAACCAACTTCAAAAAGAACTAAAAGCAAATCCGGATGATGAACGGGTGATTAACGCGATGCTGGAATATTACCAGGCGAAGTTTAGCGTGATCAAGATAATTATTACCAAGCTAGAGGAAGTAAAACAACAAAAACTGACACATAATGAAACTGAAATTTAAACTATTATTCCTGTTTTTTGGACTGCTGTACCTATCAGCACAAGCTGATGAATATACGCGAGATGAGCATAGTGCTTACCTAAAATCAGTCATCAAATCGTTGGACATTACCAATAAATTTGGAACCATTACCATTAATGACTTTGGTGGCGATTCGATTACTGTAGATGCACTGATAACGGTTGAAAATTCAAATGAAGGGAAAGCCAAGTACCTGCTCGATCAAATTGAAATAAAGGTCAACCGGGTTGGGAGTTTACTAAAGGTTGAAACGGAAATCAAGGACGATTTTAAAACCAAGCGAAATTTCTCAATCGATTACACCATCAATATCCCAGCTGATCGCAATTTAACAGTTGCCAATAAGTTTGGTGATGTCGTTATCAACAAGCTAAATGCGAACGGTAAATTTGACATCAGCTATGGAAACATCAGCACCGGCGATTTGCTGGCTCCTGAGAACAGCAATATTAACATGGATATTGCCTATGGCAAAGCCGATATTGAATCGGTCAACCACTTGCAAACTGAAATTCGCTACTCCAAGCTCTTTATTGGTCAAGCTCTGTCGATGTATGCCGATTCCAAATACTCCGGTTTAAATATTGAAGAAATTGATGCGTTAACCCTTGAATCGAAATATGATGGTGTTTCCATTGAGGAAATCAACAGTTTAAAAGCAGATTCAAAATACACCAATTACGACATTGAGAAATTGGGGAAATCATTGGTTCTCGACACTCAATATGGGTCAGTACAAATTGATAAAGTGGCTGACGCGTTTGAGAATATTGATATTACCAACAGCTATGGAGGAATTGAAATTGGACTGGATGAAGCAGAGTATTATCTGAATGCCAGCTGCGACTATTGCGATGTCAAATATCCGGAAGAAAAATTTGTCGGCAGTCGCGGAAAAGAAGACCACAACTTTAGCGTGCAGGGCAATATTGGCAATACAACAAAAGCCAAAGTGACCATAAAAAGTCGTTATGGTGGCATCAAACTCGAAAACTAACAAAAGACCTGTTGTAAAAATCGAAACTGTAAGTACTATACTTGCGGTTTTTTTTTACTTTTAGTCTTTACATGAAGAAGCGACTGCACATAGTTAGTTTTAATATTCCTTATCCTCCAAACTATGGTGGTATTATTGACGTTTACTATAAAATAAAGCATCTGGCAGCTGCCAATATCGAGATTATTCTGCACTGCTTTTATTACGGTCGGGAAGAATCAAAAGAACTCGAAAAATATTGCTACAAAGTTCATTATTACAAACGTAAATCGGGACCTCTTTATTTATTTTCATCGCGCCCATATATTGTGGAAACCCGCCAGTCCAAACGGTTGCTTAAAAATTTGCAGGAAGAGATTGTACCCATCCTGTTTGAAGGACTTCATACGTGTTACTATCTCAATCATCCCCTAATGGGTGCCTATCAAAAAATTGTACGTACCCATAACATCGAGCATCACTATTACAGGTATTTAAGCCTAGCGGAGAAAAATGTTTTCAAACAATACTATTTTAAGCAGGAAGCGATTAAACTTAGATGTTTTGAGAAAAAATTGAAACTAGCTTCCGACATTCTAAGTATCTCACCCGACGACACGAAATATTTCAAGACAAAATATCGGATGAGTAAATTCATACCGGCTTTTCATCCATTTGATAAGGTAAACGTAAAAACAGGGAAAGGCGATTACATTTTATTTCATGGAAATCTCAGCGTTAGTGAAAACCAAAAAGCAGTGAACTATTTATTGGATCGCATTTTTTCTGAATTAACTTTCCCAGTTGTTATAGCGGGTAAAAATCCACCGGAAAGCATGATTAAAAGAATCAACGATATCCCACATGTTTCATTGGTAGTTGATCCTGAAATAAAAGTCATGGATCAGCTTATTCAGAATGCTCAAATAAGCCTGATTCCAACTTTTCAGGCAACCGGATTGAAACTAAAGCTGCTGGCTTCCTTGTTTCTTGGCCGCCATTGTATTACAAATTCGCCGATGATAGAAAATACCGGACTTGCCCATTTGTGTTACGTGGCTGAAAATGTAAAAGACATGGTTCAGCTGATCCAGCAAAAATTTGAAGAAGAAATCACCCCCGATGAAATAGAACAGCGGAAAACCATATTGGAAACTCAATTTTCGAACTCCTACAATGCACAAAAAATATACGATCTTATATAGCCTTCTGATTCTTGCTTTATATACAAATTCACTATACGGCCACCCCCTGACAATCAAACTCGATTTTCCTAAACAGAGAAATGACACCGTGGTGTTAGCTCATTATTACAATGGGAAAATTTTTGCCAACGATACCACAGTACTCAATGAAAACGGGAAAGGTCAGTTTTCAGGAAATGAGCTTCTCCCCGAGGGTATTTACACGCTATATTTTGATGCTAACCACCTGCATGATTTTTTACTGGGGAGCGACCAATCACTGTCTATAGGTAAAGAGGCTAAAAAAATAAAGGTTAGCAAAGCAAAAGAAAGCCAGCAATTTCAAACATACGTGAACTACCTGAAAGACCAGAAGGAACAAGCTAAAATTTTGAGAGAGAAACTGAAAAAACAGTCAAACTCATCAGACTCAGCGAAGGTGCTCAACCAAAAGCTGACCGAACTTGATAATGAAGTTCAGTCATACTGGAAAAGGGAAGCTAAAAAGTATGATGATACGTTCTATGGTAAATTTGTTGCATCCAATATTCGGGTACAGTTGAATGAATCTGAACTGCCAAAAGAAATACAAATAAACGATAGCTTATTGTGGCTCAATCGCTATCAATTCAATAAAAACCACTACTGGGATCATTTTGATTTGTTTGACAAGCGAATGTGGCGAACACCAATCATTCACAACCATTTAGATCAGTATTTCAACCAGGTACTCATTCAACATCCTGATTCGGTTTTACCTGTAGCTATTGAGCTGATTGAAGAAAGCAAAAGTGAACCCGAAATCTTTCAAAACCTAACAGCGTATGTTTTAAACAACAGCGTACAATCGCATTACATGGGTATGGAAAGCGTGTTTGTTGCCTTGGCTGAAAGATATTATTTGAGCGGCGATGCGTTTTGGGCATCTGAGAAAACACTGGAAACTATACGCAGGGAGGTTTACCTTCGAAAAAATAATTTGATTGGAGAAACAGCCCACGAACTGCTTTTAGAAGATCCTGATGGGGAATACCATAGTTTGCACCAAATCAGCACGCCATACACCCTACTCGCTTTTTGGGAGCCTAACTGCGGTCACTGTAAAAAACAAATTCCTGAATTGTTTGAAAAAGTATTTATGAAAATCGATCCGTCAGCTTTAACAATCATGGCTGTAAACACACAGGACAACAAAGAGGAATGGCTCGATTTTATTGAAAAACACGAACTCAACGGATGGATCAATGTTTGGGATCCGAACAGAGTGAGTAATTTTCAAATCAACTACAACACACGAACAACCCCAATGATCTACCTGCTCGACAAAGACAAAAAAATAATTGCTAAAAAACTAACTGTTGATCAGGCCAGAAAAATCATTTTGGAGAAGACAACAACAAATCGTTAATCACCCAGAAATACCACGTTTGCAGAATATCGTTTCTTCCGCTCAACAATCTTAAGAAAATAATTACCGGGAGCCTGCCCCGAGAAATCAAAGCTAAGCCATTTATCTCCTGGCTTTTCATATTGCACATTAACTTGTCTGCCGGTTAAATCAAAAACCTGCACGATAAAAGGATTAACTTCTTGTTTGAATTTGACCATTAATTTCTGATCAGCATGAAAAGGATTTGGGAAAACTTCAAATTCAAGATTCCTATTTTTCAATGTATCCTTCCCTGGTAAAGCATCAATATTGCAAAGCACCACCTCCATTAAAAGTGCAGATCCTTCTGATGAGTTCGTTTTTTCTTGGTAAGTATACCAGCCAGCTCCATCTTTTATGTAGAATGAATTCAATGGATCAACCTCTCTTTCTGCTAAATAAACGGCAAACGTGTCTTCTTGCTGCAATAAATCCAACGAATAGGCAACAAAAAAATTACCTTCAGTCACTACACGTTGGCTAAATTCGAGGTAGTTCATCACTCCTTCATCGATGGCATCTAAGTTAAAAACCTGATCATAAATCAAATCCGTTGGATAGTCTGTTCCTTCGTATATGGACACACGAATTTTTCCGTCAGAACTAAGATTCCCCAAAGATGCTTTTCCGACACCAACCGACACTCCTGAAATTTCGGAGCGATTTGTCAGCGTATACTTTTCAGCAAATTCCTGAAAGCCGTATCTGTTATTACCACTCCAATACCCCTTTGATACGCCTTGCTCTACAATTTCAATATTACCATGCGTATCTTCATCTCCAAAATTGGTAAAGGCACCGCATGTTTCAGCTGTCGAATATGGATTGAATCCATCAATCGAGCTTGAATTGGAATTGGATGGATCAAGCCATTTTTTGAGCTGTTGACTGTCTTGCGAATAATAATCCCAGGCAACTCCAAGGCGTGCAAAATAATCACGATCCGGGGCTTCACATGTTGCTGCTCCTCCGGTCAACGAACCGACCAAACGCCGCTCATCATTAATTAAAGGAGCACCTGACGATCCACCTTCTGTTGTCCCTTCCTCCCAGTTACCAATAAACCAATGGGCATTGTCAATGTAATCAGAACTGTAGGTTTTAATCTGCGGAGAATGCCTGTCAACAGTTATCTTTTTCACATCGCCTAGCGGATGATGAATACAAACCGTTGAGTCTGGAGGGGTATCTCCCCGCTCCCACCCGAGAAAATACGGTCGATAGTTAGCTGGAGGATTCGTGTCTAACTCAACCAAGCTGAAATCCAACTTATCCGATTCAGCTCTCAAAATACTTCCACTTAACGAATGACTGGCATCACCATCAATATCTCCACAATAGGGTGATTCATAATTGAATAAAAAAATTGATTCTGATGCTTTTTTATTTGAATCGATACAGTGCCCTGCCGTGTAAACGTATGGAGTTCCATCGTTATTCGTGTTATTAACTAAAGCGCCTGTGCACAAGTCGACTCCGCTGACAATAATCCGGCAAGCGGCATTACTCTCATTTTCATAAACCTCCACTAAGTCACAGTTCACATTGATGTTACACGATCCGGAAACTCCGAGCGGCCGACGATCAGACCTTAAAGATTTTACGCCTACAAAGTCATGATTTACTTGTGAAATTGACAACGCTGCGCTAAATGAAGCATCAAGTGGTTCCTCGTACTGAACGACCAATTGATCACCGATTACTGGAGAAGTAGCAAAAGTACCGCTCGGTTTATTATTCTTTGCCGTAAAAGCTCCAATCAAATCACTTCTGTCATCAGAGAACAAAAACAACCGCCCACCATCAGGCAATTTGTAGTGATCAAAAATAAGGTTCAAAGATTTCGCCCCTGAAGACGTAATAATGAGTTGCCATACTTTGTAGTCATCTAATACAAACCACTGCCCCGAGTTCTGAGAAGTCAGATTAACAGCTAACGGCTCAGCAAAACGCAAAGGCTTTAAGCTGTTTTCATTCGATTTTGCAATACTGCTTTTCAACAGCAGATCATTATTCACCGGCGGCAAACTTACAACCGATTTACTTTTGAGCGAAAGTGAATAGGAAATGTCTAGTGGTTTTCCACCATCAGAAAGTTGTGCCCTTCCGGAAATTGAAACCCCAATTAGCATCAAAGCGATTATTATCTGATATACTTGCATAAATCTCACCACTAACCAAAAGTAGAAAAAATTAAATAACAGCCATTCTAAGTTAAGGGTTTTCGAAACAAAGAAGCTAATTTTGAAAAACTGATCAGACGAATAAACACAGAATTTATGAAAGTATTAGTCATGTATGTCAACGAATTCAGCTATGTCCCTTCTGAAAAAAATTTGGAGGAAGCAGAAACAGTGACGAAGGGAAATTCCTATAACGACAGTATCTTGGCCTTCATACAGGTAGAAGAACAAGACGAAGAAAAAGACGTAAAAAGCCGCGAGAAGAAACTCGTAAATCATATCAAATGGACAGCCCGAAAAAATGACTGCAAACGGATTATTCTGCATTCCTTTGCACATTTATCAGAATCGAAAGCCAGCGTTGAGTTTACGAAAGAGTTATTTGATCTGGCTGAAAAACGCTTGCAAAACGCTGACTTTGAAACAGCACAAACACCCTTCGGTTATTTTCTCGATTTAAAAATTGATGCTCCGGGCTTTTCATTGGCTCGAATTTGGGCTAGCTTGTAGTATGGAATTTGTAAATATACATACTCACCATCACGCAGATGTTGCCGGGATTCAACTGGTTAATTATCAAATTCAGTTCGAATTTCCTGAAAGACAGGAACAAAACTATTCGGTTGGGTTTCACCCCTGGGATATTGAAGTATTTGATCAGGATCAGATGATTGAAAAGCTAACAAAAGTGGCTCAGTATAAGAATGTTTTTGCGATTGGAGAATGTGGACTTGACCGGGCGATAGACACCTCTCTGGAGCTACAAGAGCTGGTTTTTATTCGTCAAATAGCTTTGGCAGAAAAATTCAAAAAACCGCTCGTTATTCATGCCGTAAAAACGTATCCGGATATCATCAAAATCAAAAAGGACAGAAAGGTAGAAATTCCTTGGATCTTGCACGGTTATCAAGGCAACTTACAAACTACAAAGCAATTGCTCAATCATAATTTCCACTTTTCATTTGGAGTCCGAATCCTGAGAAACGAAGACAAGCTCGTTCAATCACTAAAAGAAATTCCTTTGGACAGATTATTCTTCGAAACCGATGAAAGTTCTGAAAAAATAGAAACAATTTATATTTTTGCAGCCCAAATTCTTGAAATGAATATCCGGGATTTAAAAGAAACGATTTGGAAAAACTATCAGAGAATTTTTGAACATGGCAAAGTGGCAAGATAGAACAGCATTAATGTTGGGAAAAGAGGGATTAGAGAAGTTGGCAAAAGCACACGTGCTAGTAATTGGGCTGGGCGGTGTGGGAGCCTATGCTGCCGAACAATTATGCCGGGCAGGAATTGGTCAACTTACCATTGTTGACGGAGATGTGGTGGAAGAGACCAATCGGAATAGACAACTTCCTGCGTTGGCCAGTAATGAGGGCGAATCAAAAGCTAAAATCCTGGGAAAACGTTTTTTAGATATCAACCCCGACTTAAAAATCAAAGTCATCAATGAATACTTGAAAGATGAACGAATGGTGGAAATTCTCAATGAATCAGCCTATGACTACGTTGTTGATGCGATTGACACACTGACTCCTAAAGTCTTCTTAATTTCTCACAGCCTGCAATTAAAACTGCCAATTGTTAGTTCGATGGGAGCCGGTGGAAAATTCGATCCATCGCAAGTACAAAGCTGCGATATTTCGAAAAGCTACAATTGCAGATTGGCCAAAATGATTCGAAAGCGCCTGCATAAACTAGGGATTCGAGAAGGAATTAAAGTGGTTTTTTCGCCTGAAGAAGTCGATCCAATTCGTGTCCGAATTGAAGAAAGTAGAAATAAGAAATCGGCAGTTGGTACAATATCCTACATGCCTCCTGTTTTTGGGTGTTATTGCGCGTCAGTGGTTATCCAGGATCTATTGCGAAAAACGATTGACTGATACCCCGATTCTAATTCGGTAAAAAGACTCTCGTTTTTCAAACCTGCCCTAAAATAATGCTAATTAGGCTACAGTTTCCCGAAGCTATTATTTTTTCTAGTGTCGAATCATAATAATACGAATTGACAGTAAAACAGATTTAACGCTATTTGCCCAAACGAGTTAATCGTTAAGCAGAAACTGCTTAAAACCTTTGGTGAAATAATATGAAATCGACTATCAAAAAAAACATAAATGCCTGCAGATCATAAAACTTACAGGATTTTTACTTTTTTTTTTCGATTCCCCAATTTGTCGGGATGACTGGATTCGTCCCCAATACCATTTATGCCTCGATATCAATAATTTAATTTATCCTAAATTTTGTTGGTCACCTTATCAGTCATTCTTAAATAACTGTACTTATTAAATTAAAAATAGAAAGTTCTGAAAAGAAAATCAAGCTATTTTCAATTTCATTTTTATACATATCTGCTTATTTAGTGTAGACATATTTTAGGACGGGTCATATTTACACACAACAGTAAATTATAAGTTACGTGGCGGATTGCGAGTGATTTCCTGTCCGCATAGGGACAAGAAAAACATACGGAAATCCACTGCTGGCACACCATTGAGGCCGCCATGTAATTTATAAAATGTTATATGCAGATTTTTCGTTTAATGGAATTGTGCAACAAAGAGTTGCATTTGTCTCAAGTAATAAATTAAAGTCTCCTTTCAATATCTTTAACGTCTCTTTTAGAAATGATAATTCGATTATTTCAGTATCAGCTACATGGGAAGTTATTTTTTCCTTTTGAATACCACTTATTTGAGGATCAAAGCCTATAATAAAAAATGAAATATTGTCTTTATCGACTTTGTACTTTAGCTGAATATGAGAACAGTTAATGTAATATACTAATATTAGGACAGCGAGAGATAACATATGATTGATTTTCTTCTCGTCTGATTTTATGGATGGGATGTTAGTGTCTATTTCGCAATCGACAGATACTTTTTTACTATCTGAAGCCTGTGATTCTATTTCAAAATGGGATTTTATATTACTAAATATTGCTTCTAAATTTATCTCATTCGTTTCAATTTGAATAATTTCTCCAGAGCTGAAATGTGCAAAATCAATAATATTATCCATTGTTCGAAGAAATCTTTCAGCATTATCATTTATGGTATTAACATATACCTCATTATTTAGTTGATTTTGATCCAAACTTGAGATAATATCTATAAACCCTAATATACTATTGAGAGGTGTTCTTATTTCGTGTGTGAGAAATCTGAAAAAAGAATCTTTTAATTTATTCGAGATTATTGATTGTTCATAGAAATATTGAACTTCCGTTTTTAGTTTCTCAATAAGATCTTCTTTTTCTATTATTCCAATAAATTTATCTTTTTCGAAAACGGGTAGTACTGAACTATTCGAAGCATTAAACTTTTCAAAAATACCTGCGAATGTGTCAGAATAAGATACATTTATTTTGGGAGTTAAACAGTCAATAACTATTTTGTGCGGACGTTTAATCAGATCATTAGGTGTTAAAATACCAATAAAATCATCGTTGTCTAATACAACAAGATATTTATTTAACAATAACATATCATCAATGGCATTAACACCCTCGTATGGTTTTATAACTGGATAAGATGATCGTATGTATTTTCTAATTCCCATCAAAATTCGCCTTCGATTGTCTCGTAGAAAACCTTTAATCTTAAATCGACTTTTAGTATTTCATTCTCCGATGCATAAGGAAATACCCTTTCATTAAGAAGAACAATAATTTTGTCTTTATCTACTTTCTTTAATAAGCGCTTATTGATAAAAACAGCTTCAACAGCACTATGATCTATTTCAAATACTTCGAATTCATTTGGTACTAATAATTCAAATGATCTGTAAAGTCCTAATTTCCCTTGAGGACTTTTTTTGCCTAAGATGAGAATATCTTCGAAAGGAGGCAATCTAATCTCTTCAAAACTTAATTGAACCGAGTATTTTCTTTTAGAGTCAATTTCCATTATGATAATTTTCGCTCAATTTAGATGTTTTTTGACAGTCTTGCAATGTCATTTATTAAATTTGCACATAACGGCAGTCTGTCTTATAAGTAAAATTAAGCAGTTGAGATTCCAATATTTCATTCTTTTCAAAGTAAGCGATCCGTATTATTCTTTCATGGAGAAAGGTTTTTAGACAGTCTGACGGTTGGTACATCTTGTCGGGGCGGATCTCGAAGAGCGTTCCTGTCTGAAGGATACGGAACTGAGAAACGAGAATCCGCAGTTGGCGTACCACTGAACTCCGCCCTACAATATGTACTGTGTTAGCGGTTGGTTTTTATATACTTTATTCATTAAGTTTCTCAAGTGTAATGCTATTCTTTTTCTGATTGTAATAAATTATCAGACGACTATCTAACACTTCATATGATTCAGCATTTTAAATTGAATCAAATAATCTGCCCCATTCTGGCTCATTTATCAGAGTCTGAAAAAGATTACTTATCGTGATTGCTCCTTTATTGTCAATCGTGTAGTCGCCAGAAAAAGAATTAGTAACTTTTATTCCAGAAATCTCCCCACTTGTTAAATCAGTTTTAGAGAAACTAACCGTAACATCTCCATTTATTAAATTGACTCCAAGTGTTATCTTCGTTTTTTGCAATCACAGTTGAAGTTTCATATGATAAAACTTTACAATCACCTGTAATATCATATTTTACGTCAATTTCACCTTTATCACAAGCATTAATGCAAAATGCAACGATTGCTACTAAAACAATTTTCAATAGGTAAGATAAATTTTTCATGATTAGCCTTTTTCTTCTATAGATTCTTTTATCGTTATCATGGTTGCGTCTCTGTTTTTCAAGCTTACCCTTAACGAAAAATTATATGTTACGTGGCGGATTGCGGGTGATTCCCTGTCCGCATACGAACAGGGAAAACATGCGAAAAACCGCTGGTAGCGCACCAATGATACCCCATGGAATTTATAAAACCTGCTAGTTTTTCTATTCCTTTCAATGAACTACCCCGCTGCAAGCAGACGGGGTATCAGAAGAGCACCAACTGCTGAGCTTTGTTCAAAGTTTTATACCCCTTTTCAATCCCTTGTTCTCTGACATATTTGGAAATCGTATCTTCATTACCATGTTTGCCTACTGTACTAACATAATAACCATCAGTCCAAAATTCACCTCCCCATAGTTGTTTCTTTACTTCAGGGTATTGTCTGAATATTTCTCTCGCCGTAATACTTTTAAACATCTTGATTATCTGCCTTGGACTTTGAGTCGGAACTGATTGAACCAAAAAATGTACATGGTCATTATCTGTTCCTATTTCCTAAAAGTACACTGAATAACGTTTCTCTATCTCCAAACAAACATTTTTCAAACTTTGATCATCCTCAATACTAAATACAACACGTCGGTATTTTGCTGGACAAACAAAATGGCACAACAAAACGCATACA
Source organism: uncultured Sunxiuqinia sp. (assembly GCF_963678245.1). Taxonomy (NCBI): domain Bacteria; kingdom Pseudomonadati; phylum Bacteroidota; class Bacteroidia; order Marinilabiliales; family Prolixibacteraceae; genus Sunxiuqinia; species uncultured Sunxiuqinia sp. Next base: position 484,903 of record NZ_OY782767.1, on the reverse strand, counting down.
TTATGTGACTTGTGGATGTATTTACTTTCACGCATACACAAATCTACTAAATTTACGCTGCAAGCAGAGGGGAACTAACCCCAAAGAGATTAGAACTTCTTCATTTTCAATTTTAGCACTGACCTGACTTTGCTTTTAGGGGCGGCAAAAAAGGGGTGGCAAACAGACAAGCTCTTTTGCAATTTTTGGTTAGTGGATTGGCTTGAGCGAATTGCAAATGTGCTTGGCTGTGTGCGTTGGCTATAATCATTTTCCCTGCCATTAAATATACAAAATATTGTACTTACTTGCTTTTTAAAGTTAAAAATGAATTTTATAACAAATATCAAATAAAGCCCCCATCACATTTCCTTTTTCAATGGCACTGGTGGATTCGTTGTAGAAGTATCCTGACTCACCGGTATAAAGGCCGATGTTCAATCCTTTTAATGCAATTTCATGAGAAACATTTTTACGGTTTATCCTGTAACTAACCGTGAGGTCTCCACTTATAAAAGGGTCATATTGTTTGCTGAAAGCCTTTGAGTCATCCAATTTTATTTCGTGGCTTGTTTCTGAAAGTGCTTCATCAATGGGTGTGTAACGTTCCCCGCCTTGGCAGGTCAACCTTAAATTCAGGCCAAAGCGATTATTTCTGCTCCGTCCGGCAAGCCATTCCTTTCCCCATACGCCGTTAAAACTAAATCCACGGTCGTAGCGGGTGTTACGCCAGATTTTATCTCCACCCATATACTCCGATTTAAAAACAGACCCAGTGAGCAAATAATAAGAGCCTTTTTTGAGATAGTGCTCCAGCGTAACATCAACTCCGTAATTTTTCCCTTTCCCTTCGTTGACTAAAATTTTATCGAGGTAATAATCATTGAGGTTTAGTACAGAGAAAGAAGTATTAGTCTCCACCGGAACATCAAATAAATATTGGTAGTAAGGCTCAACTTTCAGGTGGAGAACATCAGAAATATGCCAGTCGTAAGCCAGATTAAAATGATGTGCTTTTGACAAATTTAACTCTTTATTGCCGGGCTGGTTTGTTGTTGAATCAACCACATAATAAAAATCAAGTCGTTCTCGCCTGCTGTTTAAACCATAAGATACAGAGAAGGATTGGTCTGTTCTGAAATTCCATTTCATGCTTAACCGCGGTTCTAAATTGAAATTCTCGTTCAGGTTAAAATACTGAGCATTAAGCCCTGCACTCAACGAAAAATTCGGAGACAACTCAAAAACCGATTGGGAATAGGCCGAAACCTGCAAATTGTTCCCGGAACCTTTAGCCACATTTTCCATTGGCTTATTTAGTCCGTAATTGGGCGTAACATTATAATTCAAATCATAAATCATTCCTGTTGCCGTAATCCCAGTTCGGTTAATGTGGCGTGAGCTAAATTTCTTATTGATGTAGGAATTCAGCACAATGTTCCAGTTTTTGTTGGTAATATCAACAACCTGTGTCTGAAAATCCAGCGAATCGACTTGCCCAACATCCTGACGTATTCCACTGTATGTACCGGCAAGCGCAGTTTTAATATAGGCGCCATCGTTCAGATTATATTTATGCGTAATTCCGCCACTTGTTTTTTCCAGCGTTGTTTTCACATCCTGCCGGTCGGCAAAAGATTCCCAGTCTTCTTTATCGAGTGGGCCAACATTGTTCTTATCGGTCAGTCCAAGTCCCCAAATTGAAAATGTGCCAGCTTTTTTTGTTGGTAGGTTTAATTTGAATGAAAGGTCTTGATATTTCAGGTTCGCATCGGCAACCAGGCCAGTTGCCGAATACCGGTAATTGAAAATATAAGAGCTATTGTGCTTTTTGCTCAATGGCCCTTCCGAAGCAAAATCAATTCCAATCAAACTTACCTGAAATGTATTTTGATGCGTTTGGTTGTTCCCGTTACGCATTTGCATATCAAATGCCCCTGAGAGTGCATTGCTGTATTCTGCTGGAAAAGCACCGTTGAAAAAGTCGGAATTTCCCATCACCTGGCTGCTTAAAGCCGAGTAAACCCCGCCTCCCAGCGAAATCATGTCGGCGAAATGTGTTGGGTTCGGAATCTCAACGCCTTCCAAACGCCACTGGGTATATTGCGGCGCATTGCCACGGATAGAAAGCGCATTGCTCGAAATTCCACCTGTCCCGGATACCCCGGCAAAAGAAGTTACCAAACGTGCCGGGTCGTTGAATGCACCGGCAAAACGGTTGGCTTCTTCTACACTTAACATGCGCCCCTCTGCCAAAGCCATTGGGTTTATGGCACGCTCCTTGTTTATTTGCGGACGAACTGTTATTTCACCAACCGATTGAGAACTCTCTTTTAACGGAATTTCAACGGATGCCTCTCTTGCCGAGGTCAGCAATATCTCGCGGTAAATATAGGATTGATACCCAACAAAAGAGACTTTGATGTTGGCGTACCCCAGCGGAACTCCACGAATGGCAAAATGCCCCAGGCTATCTGAAATGGTTCCTGTTGTAGGATTTTCTATCAATGAAATATTGGCGAACTCCACAGGTTGTCCTGTTTCTGCATCGTAAACCGTTCCGCGTATGGTTTGGGTAAGGCCGGTATCTTTTGTTTCCGACTTTTCCTTTTTCGGGGTCAGAATAATATGGTAGCCACTTATTTTGTAAGTAAGCCCTGTTTCTTTCAATATTTCTTCCAACGCTTTTTCAAGACTCACGTCCTTTAATGAAAGATTGATTTTTTGCTTCTCGTTGGTTTCCGATTTTTTGTAGGCTATACTGTAGTCGGTTTGCCGTTCAATTTCGTTAAAGGCATCTTTTAGTGAAATATTCTTTTTTTGAATTGTTATGCGTTTTTCCTGTGCCATCGACTGTTTCGAGAACGCAAACAGAAAAACTGAAAGGGTAAGAAATACTATCATTAATTTTTTAAAGTTCATTCTATTACATTTGTATTGTTGATACTAAGTTACTTTTCGCAGAGTTGATTTTGTATCTTCGTTTTGAACCGGTAGAAAGCGCTATCTTTTTACCGGTTCTGTTTTTTCATAGGCATTCTGTTTTGGTTTATACTATCTTTTTTTCAATGTAATTTGTCCGCTTTTCGAGGAATAGGAAAAGTTCCCGGCCATATCTGCTAAAACCTGAAGTATTTGCGCCGGGGTTTCTTCCCGTTCAAACTTTATGGTATAACGTTCGGTTGATAAGTCAATGGATTTATCTGTATCGAAAGAAATATTGAAACGCCGTTCGAGTGTTTGCAATATTTCACCCAGTGTAGCTTCCGAGAATAATAGATTACCGTTTTTCCAATCCGGGATGTCTTCGGGATTGATTTTTGCCACTTTCAAGATTGAAGTTTCGCTGTTGTAAACCAATTGCTCATTCGGCACCATTTGTTGTTTTTGATTTTTTGCAGTTTGAACTTCTATTTTCCCCTCCTGCAAAGTAGCTGTCGTTTGGTGCTCATCCGGGTAGGCTTTCAAATTGAATTTTGTCCCCAAGACTTTTACTGTCAGGTTCTTTGTTTCTACCACAAAAGGCTTCAATTGGTTTTTCGTTACCGAGAAAAATGCTTCCCCGGTTAAGCTAACCGAACGTATTTTCTGATTGAACACTGATGGATATTTTAAAGAACTTCCCACATTGAGCCAAACCTCTGTTTGGTCGGGCAATGCTACATGTTTCATTTCGCCATACGCTGCCGAAATTTCAACCATTGCCGGACTGCTCTGATGTTGCAGGTAAAACCAAACTCCACTTATTCCTATAAGCAAGATGAAAATAGCCGCCACTTTTGAGAAAGTTCTTAACCAAACAGTTTTCTTTTCTTCGGAATAAATGCCAATTTTTGTATTCACCCGTTTTAACGCCTCAAACGCGGTCGCATCTTTTCCTGTGTTTATTGAGTCCCAATATTCTTTTGATGCCTGCTCCATCTCTTCCGTTACAGGATTTTTTACCAGCCACTGTTGAACTTTTTCTTCCGTTTCCAGAGAATACCGGTCTTGTAAATAAAGCCGCAGCATTTCCGCTGCATCCGATTTCTTATTAGATTCCATATTGCTTGTTCTTAAAACTTTAAAAGCACTTTCCCGCCCGATTCCGGTTTCCAGGTCTTGTCACTTTGGTCGTATTGATATTCGATTCCAACCTTGATTTTTGTTTTCTCATTGGAATCGTATTGCAGTCCTGCTCCAAAATTAGTTGTTGGGAAAAAGGTTCGCATGTTAAAGGCGGGGTCAGGACTGTTTCCGGGCGTAACGTATTGCCCCCATGTTTGAAATTGTAGCTTGTTTGTAATAGCGTAACGTAACAGTAAGTTACTGCCTAAAACAATTTGTTTGGTTGAAAAAAGATAACCGTATTGTGCGCTAATAAAAGCGCCATAATCTATAGCCAGCCTGTTTGTTATGTTGAAACTTCCCAATGTTCCACCAAAATTTTGATAATCGCCCAGTCCGGGGAACATTGGCAAAATCATAGAGGACGAATCTCTTTTCAGGGCATTTAAATATTTCAATTCCCGATTAAAATTGAAGCTTGCAATTTTCCTATCAATTGAAATTCTGTGAAGGCTCTCATCATTGTTCAATAGTTCCGGCATTGCCAGTTGCGGAGTTGGTTGAACCGGTTGTAACCGCAAATCCCCTTTATCCTGTAACGGGTGAGGAACAGAAATTGTATCTTTTTGCAGTTCCTGCCCTTTTACCTGAAATACCGAAAAACATTGTATTACCAGAAAAATTATCCATAAATGCTTATGCTGCATATTTGTCATTTTATAAGGAATACAATTAAGTTGGCAGAAACTCAACAAAAAATTTAAATTTTACTAAAAAGACTTTATTCCGGTTGCGGGAAGTAAATTGGGCTTTGCACTCTGAACAGGAAAATCTACCTTCGTCGTTTTATGACAAAAATCAACCAGTCCACATTAGCAGCATTGCAAAAAGGGAATCATCCGGCTTTTGAAAAAGTCTTCATTTTCTACTACACAAAGGTCAGGACTTTTATTTTGGGCTATGTAAAAACAATGGCCGATGCTGAGGAACTGGCGGAAGAAGTTTTTGTCGGCTTGTGGCAAAATCATAAAAGCATTGACCCTGAAAAATCATTTGATTCGTATTTATACACCATTGCCAAAAATAAAGCCCTCAATTTTCTGAAAAGAAAGTACGCAAGCAAAACCATTATTGAAATGCAGGCTCCTTCAACATTTTCTCATAGCCCGGAGGAGGAATACATTGCTTTGGAAAAGGCGCTTTTAATTGAAATGATTGTTGAAAAAATGCCCGCCCAACGGAAAAAAGTCTATCAGCTTCGGCAACAAGGCATGACGAACGAAGAAATTGCTCAGGAATTAGACACCACCAAACGAAATGTAGAAAGCCAGGTTAGTTTGGCTTTAAAGGAAGTTCGCAGTGCTTTCAGGGATTACCTGATTGTTTTTGTTTAGGACCATTTTGTTAAATAGCAATTCAGCCAGAATTGAGGAGCGTTCGCAAAATTGAACTCTTTTGCAAATTTTGATTTTGGGATTGGTTTGTGTGATTTGCAATTGTGTACAATATGCATTGGATTTTCTAATTGCCCCTTATGGTAAAAGCGACTAGGCAAAACAAAATCTTCATCAAAGCAGTCATTTTCCTTTTATTAATAGTTTAGCTTATTTTCAATCTATAGTTCCATCTCTTTTTTTAACCTTGCAGGTAAAGGTTTTGGCTATGATTTCGTTGTGGAAAATGTCAGCAAACTTTCTATCATATAAAATCAAGCTTCATAAATGTATGACTAAATTTTGGTTATGCACAAAACCACAATAAATTATAGACGTTGTTACATTTTCGTTTTTTTCGGCACAACTTTTTTAGTATTGAAATTGACGTTTTATGTTTTTAACTTTCGCAATTAAGGTGTTTCAAAACGAGTTATTTCTCCCGTTTTTATGCTTCAATTAATCAAATACAATCTTCGTTTCTACGCCGTTTTTAAACCCTGTAAACTGACCTGAATTATTTTTTATTCTATCAAAAGGCCCTTTTATATCTCCTTGATAGTTTGCTAAATATTGTAAGCCAGAATCTTCAGAAATCACAAAATAACGTTCTTGCTTATAATGCCTAATCCTGTGTTTTTTTAAAGGAATAACATAGTTTTTTGTAGTAATATTTAATATCCCTTCCTCATCATTATGGCTGTAAATATGTGCTAAGTTTGCACCTCGAATTTTAGCGATACTGTGGTACTGCGGTTCTATAATTGTTTTGCCATCTTCACTTGCCCAACCTCGCTTTCTATTACTTTCCTCAATTCTATCGTTCTGATTAGCATCTTCTGGTTTGGCTTTAATTATTTTTTTATTATACGTTTCTATATAAAACCCTTTAGTTTCTTTTGAATAAGTGATATCGTTATATTTTAAAGGTAAAACATAATTTCCTTTTACAGAAAGCACACCTTCTGTATTTTTATCTTTACATACAATGAATAAGTTGTTCTTCTCGTTAAAAACAGGCCAAACACTTTTAAAATAATTAAGATATAGCTTTAAATTTTCAGTAAGTGGGTAATCATTTAATTCTATTGCTTTTGCGTTTTTATAAAAATAGACAGATTTGTCTATAGGGTTTTTTATCGGAGAACTTATTTCAATCTGCTTTAAGCATAGCAATACAGTGTACTCTTTATAGGGTTTTAAAACAAATGCGTTAAAAGATCCTTTATGCTCATAAACGAGGCTATTTTTGTCTTGATGTATTAAATTGTATGCACTATTTTCTGCTTTTATACTTTCGATTAAACCAGAAATAGACTTTTCTTTGAATTGCAGATATGAATGCATCGAAGAACGCTTGTTAAATACATTGTAAATCGAATTTCCGGTTAATGATTTTTCGATAAAATTTTGAGGAAGTGTTTTATCTCGCAGCACCTTGTCCACCTTTTCTGAAAACAAACTATCTGCTTTTGTTAGTGGTAATTCTGTATACAAAGCATCTACAGGTAAAGCATTTACATTTTCTGTTTTATCTATTGTAGAAAAAAGCTGAAATTGTTTTTTAGAATACTTAAATGAATTTGTAATACCTTTTGCAATAGCATAACTGTTGCGGTCTAGCTTTTTTACAGAAAAGAAAATGTATTCTTCAAAATTGCTTTTAATCAGTAAGGTTTCTTCTGTTCTAAAAATAATAGTTACTTGTTCTAAGTTGAGTTTTTTTACAAAATCATGTAACGTAAAAGGCTGATCCGATTTTATAATAGCCAGATTTAAACCGTTGTAATTATCTGTATTCGTTTCATCTTTGTAAATTCCACAAAAAAGCAAATTATCTTTATCCAATAAATTGTTATTTATTAGGTCATCTAACTGGTAGCCAAAATTGCGGTCTATATATACATTACTTCTGGAGTGAACGCTTAAAGGCTTTGCAAAACCAAATGCTGTATTGGGAATATATTCTATGTAACCATTCGAGGTGTTTAATGGTTGAAGAAATTGTTGTTTTAATGCTAAGTAAGTCGCATCTGCTTCCTGCTGCTTTTGTTCGATATATTTTTTTGCCAGTACAATACGTTCGTCGTTTTCTTCAACACGTATTAACTCTGAATAGATTTTAATCACATTATCAAAAACAGTGTCCTCTATGCTTATTGCAAAACGATTTTCATCCTTCCAAATAAGGGTTGGTTTGTTTGTAAAAAAAGCTTTTCTAAACTCTTTTTTTTCTATATCTAAACTATCAATTTGATTTTTAGGAAATAAATAGGTTGTTAACACCTTATCTTCCATATTCAAATAAGAGTAAGTGTGTTTTGACCAATTTAATTGATCTGATTCATTAAGATTATGACTTACAGAATCAGCAATATAATAACCAGAAAGAGGTGGTTTTTGTAATTGTGCATGACTGTTAAGTGTCATAAGAATAAAAAGTAATAATGTTATTTTTTTTGAAAAACTCATCTGACAGCTGTTTAGTCCGTAAAATACGGCTACAGGTTAAACATTGATTCAAGCTACATTAAAAAACACCAAATGTAGTATTTTATACCCTAACGATAAATGAAGCCTTTTATTATTATATAGTTTAATAGCATTTTTTGCAGCACGTTTTGCCTGTAGGGTAGAAAAGAAGCACTGGTCGAGGTAAAACTCATCTTTCAGGATACCGTTAACCCTTTCTGTCACTGCATTCTCATAACAATGATTCTCTTCTGTCATGCTGATTTGTATTTCTTTTCTTTTCAGCTCAATTACATACATCTGGCTACAGTATTGCACCCCTTTGTCGGAGTGATGTATAAGACCTGCTGTTAGCTTTGTGTGGCACAGGGCCTTTTTGAAGGGCTTTTAAGCGACTTATTTCATCTTTTGTTTCTATCTGATAAGTCTTTGCGGTCTTACTTTCGTACTCATTCGTTGATTGTACTGGACTGTATCCTATAAATTCGGGCCAATTGTCTTTTGGAATATTTAACCGGACTAAGTTCGGCTAAAATCTTGAGTTTGAAACTCTCACTGTAACGCCTGGTTACGCCATCATTTTTATACATATCTACTGTTTTAGTGTAGACATATTTTAGGACGACACACAATTACACACAACGGCAGTCTGTCTAAAAAGTGAAATTAAGCCGTTGAAGTTTCAATATTTCATTCTTATTAAAGCCAGCTACCCAAATAATTCTTTCATGGAAAGAGGTTTTTAGACAGTATGGCGGTTTATGTAAGTGGAGTGCGGGATTAAAAGTGATGAACTTTCAAAACCGCACGGAGCCAATTCGGTTATTCAATATTTCAAATTTTCCGTCAATCGTCGCAGACGAATTGGCGGTGTTGCAACAACGAACTACGATTTAATTACCCACTGAAACCCGCATTACATTTACATTGTTAACCGTTCGTTTTTTCTTCATTCATTATTTGTTCCACTTCTTTATCACAATAAACAAATATAGTGTCTATTTTATATTGATATTTACTTTTGTCAAACTTAAAAGTAGTTATTTGAATTTTGAAAGGATTGTATGGTTCAAATTCTTCTGATGATTCAATTGTCCAAATTCCGTTTTTGTCTACATTAAATTCAACATTCTTCAAATAATCGATAAAAACTAGTTTGTAAAAGTTGTCATATTGATTTAAAAACAAACTGCACAAACAAGCTCCTGTTCCACAAGTACCTACACAAACCAGTATGTCTTCTTTTCCGTCAGCATTAAAATCACCATTTTTATATGGTTCAGCTTTCGCTGAGCTATCAGGGAATTCAAAATCAGAATTTTTAGGTGGAATAATTCTAACAGAATTTTCACTGCTCTCTTCATTAAGTATAAACAAATTGTTTTTGTTATTGATTAATTCATTGGTTTGTGAAAAACTTGATTTATTCGTAATGTTTTTCTGTTCCTATTTGCCTTGACAGGAAATTAGAGCTAATAATAAAAGTCCTATTGTATTTTTCATTCTATCTGAATTGTCTTTTTCAAATGGCCCCTTAACTTTTTGTTCTCCTGGTAGATTTATTCCTGTGTTTAGAAAAGCTTCTGTTTGCAACTATTTTAGTTATAGGTTTTCCCATCAAACTTTAAAACTGATGTTTGATGAGTAATAGTTTCTTTATAATCACACTCTCCTTTTTCATCTTCAAAATTGTTGGTTTCAGTGATTTTATTTTTCACAATGATATCATAATATTCATTTGTTTTTTGAGGGGATATGATGAGTATTTTTTCTTCTTTTATGAATTTTCCAAAACAAAACCCGTCCCATTCGCCACCATTGTTCAGAACTTCATAATTATCTAGCACTTTTTGGAGCTTATCTTCCAATTTCACAAACAAGGAAAGGTTTTCACTTTCATATTGATTGGCTCGCGAACTACCAACAAAATGGGTTTTAATACCAAAAGCTCTTATATTATCAGTAACAGAATACGGAGCTGTATCAATTATAATATCTGTTAATACAATTGCATCGGAAACCCAACCGTTTGTTTTTGAACTTTCAAAGTATTGATGTGTAATCTGCTTGGTTTCTAAATTTACGATGGCTATATGTGTGTTAAGATAAAAATAATGCTCTTCTTCACTACCTTCTACTACTTCTGGAATAACTACAACAGCTTGGTTAGGGCTATTGGGAAGAATTTTGAATGCCTGTAGACTAGGAATTAATTTTTTACTGTTAATGTTAAGCGTTTTTATTACTAATGCGTAAAACACATCATCAATAGTTAATTGTTTTAAAGTTCCGTTAGCTTCAATTTTTAAGGTGTTGATTTCCATTTGCGAAGCATCATCATCACTTACCAAAACGTGATATTTTATTGTGATTTTTTTAGCTTCAATTTTTGATTGATATCGTGTCCAACCTTCAGCTATTTCGTCATAAGCTACAATTTCAGAAGTAATAATACTTCCATTTAAATCGTAATTAATAAGTCGGTTTTCTAATTCATTATCTCCTAGTAATACGCTAACAACAACAGTATAAAACTTGTTAGATAAATTTAAGCGGTAGGCATCGATAGCTCGGTAGTTATAGTTTGGATTGTTCCAATTTTTATAAATCTTAACCAGTTTTAATGCTTCTGTATTGATTGTTTTGTAGTCTTCTTCATCTATAAAACTATCAAATGAAGTACTATCAATTAATGGAACACTTTTTTGTTTCAGTTTTTGTAACACTTCTTTAAAGTTTGTGCTGTTATCTGTTTGTGCGACTGCTTCCACAGTATCCACTGCATCCTCTACATCTTTTACTTTTGAGGGAATTTCCACGGTATCTTTAATGCTGTTAGTATTGGCTTTTTGGGCGCAAGAACTAAAAATTAATAGCAATAGTATGTATTGTCGTTTCATTTTCAAATTGTATTTCTAATCAACTTGATTATAATGTGTTTTAATTTCTTTTAAGATGGAATACAGCATTGTATCGTTTTTTTCTAATGCTCTTCGTTTCCAAAATGTAATATTCCAATATTTACCGTGTAGTTTTTGAGTGTCTGCCTTAAAATAGATGTCTTTAAAAAAAGCCTCTTCATCTGGTTTGCTTTTTATTTCGTTATAAGCAGCAATGCATGCTGTAAGTTGTTTCTCGAATACTTTTTCATAAACACTCTTGGGAAGAATCTTGTAGATGTGATTTTTATACTTATTAAAAACGTGTTGTAATCGCTCTGCATTTCGGTACTTATTAAAAAAACTTAAAATGAGTTTTGATTTTAGCAATGCTTCTTCCTTAAATAAATCATTAATAAAATGAGTATTAAACGATAGGTTGGTAAAATCAATAGCTTCACCAACGATTGCATTTACCATACCTACTTCTCCAAAATCATCAATAACAACTCTTAATAATTGCTCATCGCAATTTGAAGGTAAATTATTTTTGTTTATATATTCTTGTAAACAAGGGTAAACCGCATTATAATCGTATTGATTGAGCTCTAGATGCTGATAGTTTATAGTATTGTTTTGAAGTTGACTAAAAGCACGTTCTATTTTAGCTTTATCGTCAGCGATGCTATCCAATAATTTGATTTTCTCTTCTTTGTTAGTAATATACTGCAACGATTTTTGAGCGAAATAAAACCCCACCCCCACCAAAGCGAATCCTGTTGCAATTAATATGACAATAGTTTTTTTCATCCTGTTTTTAATTGCTGTAATGATCTTGAAGTTCTTTTAAGATATTGTAAACTTGTTCACTGTTATGTTCGCTAAAGCGTCTATCCCAGAAACTAAAGGGCCACGAAAATTGAAAAGAACTCGTGAATTCCTTAGACGGAAAATCTAGAAACACATCATCAGAAACATCGTACGCTTCGTAAAAGGATTTGTAATTAGGTTGAGCAACAATACGGTCGTAAACGATTATTAGGTCGTTAACCAGTTGTCTGCACAATTGGTCGTATTTTGATTTTGAAAAAAATGTATAGATAAAGGCCTTGTTGTATTGCCAAAGTATTTCAATACGTGCTGCGGACCTATTTTCAGGGTTTTTTATTTCGCCTTCAATATATATAAGATTACAAAGACTTTCAAAGTAACTGAAGTTTTCAGCATCATTCAAGTCGCCATAGTCACCATTTAACTCAGTATAAACATCATCAGGAGGAATAATGCTAGTAACTTCATAATTAGATTTTAAATACGTTTTAGTACTATTTTCTTGCTGAAAAACAATGGAAAAAACCTTGTTCCAATACTCTTGGTTATATTCCTCACTTTCAAACTGTTCAACAATTTTGTCGCGCAGATTATAAATATAGGAAACCTGTTCTTGGTGACTATTTCGAATCATATCTATTAAAAAAAACTCGTAGCCATTTAAAGAGCTGCGGTATGATTTAAAATATTTATATGCATCAATTTCTCCTTGGTTAGAAGCAATATTGTCCATTACATCTAAAGCATTTTTATCATCTTGAGCGTATTGTTTTTTTCTTACCTCATAGGCAGTAAATTCTGAATAACAAAAAAACAGTGAAGTACAAAAAAACAAACTTGTTACTATGAGTAATAAAATGGTAATGGCTTTATGTTTTAAAAACCCTTTTTTTTGAATGCCCAATACTACAAGTATGAGCACACAAAAAATGGCTGAGGATATAAGTATTTGAAATGCAAATGTCATTTTATTTTAGTTTTATTGAATCTGCCCTTAATTGTATCATCACTAACACTTTTAGTTATCGGTTTAACAATCATAAACCATTTGGTTAAGTATCTAACTTCAACTATTCGCTTGTTAAAACCCAATGCGCCTAAATCTTGTGTTTGAATTTCTGTTTTATTGAAGAATGTATTTTCGCTCTGATAGAGCACTTTTTGTGTTTTCCAACTACTTGATGAAAACAATATTTCAATAGGCCCAACAAACAAAATTCCTATGAGTGTAAGTAAAGGAAGCATGGCGTTTATAATTTTTCTTTTTGAACTTTTAAAAAACCATAAATGCCAAATTAAAATTAGCGGGGCTAGAGCTATGATACCGATATAAACAAATGTCTTTATAGGTTGGTTTTTAATTTCAAAAACAGTGAAAACATCCAATACAAAAAGTAATAGTGTGAGTAAAAAAATACTGTTTAAAACTTGTGATATGTACTTTCTATTGGCCATTGCTAGTTTTTACTATTTTTAGCTGAAATTAGAAACTCTTTAAACTCTAAAAATTCAGGATCACCTGCAGGTCGCAGACTATCTATTTTCCATTGTATTTCAAGGGTTTCACCTTGAATAAATTCGGAGTTATGTTTATTGTGTATAAGACCGATAGTATCCTGGCTTTTTTCTACAAAAAACAGCAAATAATCTCCATTATCATCAAAATTTACATATCGCACAGTATCGGTATAAACGACACCCAATTTTAATGTTTCATTTGGCTTTAACAGGCTTTTAAATTCACTTGGAATAGGGGTTATTTCTGTTGCTTCTTCAATATTGGCTGGACTCTCTAACTGTTGCTCAGTTGTCTTTTGGGATTTATTTCCACAAGATTGTCTTAATAAAGTATCTGTTTTTATAATGTAGCCCTCTTTGTAATAATTTAATATGCCATAATAGCATGTAGTGTCATTTTTATATGTACGAAGGTTATAGGTAGCCAATTTGTATTTACCGTACATAGACAAGTCTTCCACAATCATTCCGCCTAAATCTTCTTTTTTTTCTATGAAATAAGCGGTACCATAATCTTGAAATAATGATAGCTGTGAATTTTTGTTATACGTGTAAAAAGCTAAAGTAGCGTAAGGTGCTTTAGAGGTATTTTTTGAATATATTTCTTGATGGTCTATTAAACCATTATCTATCATATTAACCACCTTTTTCTTTATGATTTGCTGTAATTCCGTCCGGTCTTTGATTTCATTCTTCACTAGGTATAAATTAGGATATACTTTAGACTGAATGAATTCCATTTTTGTGAAAAACAGATGGTTGATGGTGTAGCCAACACCTATAATGAGCAGTAGTACTAATATGCTAACACCTCTTGCTTTTTTAGCAATTATCCATCTTATAACTTTGTAAAGGAGTAAAAGGACTAAAGCTGCTGTTACAATTAAAAATATGACTAGGATAATTTCCACTAATTTTTCTTATTTTTTAAAAAGTCTTATAAAAGGTTTTTCTGTTTAATTTTAATATGTCTACCTTAACCATTCCTCTCTATAGCGTATTACAGATTGTAAATTGCCTGAATCAAATAATGGATAAGCTCTTCGTGCTTTTTTCATTCATTTTTAGACTTAAATAACATCAATTACTTTTTCCAAAATATAATGGGTGATTCCTACAAATATGGTAATTACCACAAGGCATAAGAATCGTGTGATTGTTGATTGGAAGTTGTTTTTCAACTTCTTTCTCAGATAAAAGACATCTAAAAAGATAAATAAAAAGGCAATAACCAATCCTACTATCATCCCTACATGAAACAAACCCCAGTAGTAAAACATATTAAATAAATATCCAATACCATCAGCTGACGTATTATTAGCACCTAAAACAATACGCAAATAACCAATACCAAATACTAAAGACATAGCTATCCAAAAGGCATAATTTATAATGTATTTTAAGGTTCTCATGATTGGGAATTATTCTAGCTTTTCTCTTTCTTTTTCATCTGTTTAATTTTAATTCAGTCACCATACTTTGAGCTGTATTTATTTCAGCGATTAGTTCTTCTATGATAGTTATAGAATCTAACTTTCCTGAAGGGAATGAAAATATCCCATTGGGATTTTCTACGGCTAAAAAAACCTTATTGTTGATAAACGACAGCATGATGTTTCGATTAAATCGTTCTTTTAATGTTGTTATTTTTTCCATTACGGAAGAAGATAATACATACCTTGACTCAATTTGGTCCGGACTGTACACTGAAAAATGACTATTAAACCTGGCATCTTCCAATGCAATCTTTTCTTCATCTTTAAAATTGAAACTGGCAAAGCGATCAAGTTTTGTGGTTAGGCTATTAGGAATCACAATGGTTCTTGTGGTTAGCTTCTTATTAAAATTTGCCCAGCAATACATTCCTCTAAAAGAAAAACAAACAGCGTCTGATGTTTTTGAAGTAGCTATGTTTTTGAGTATGTATTGGTATATAACCACAGGAATATTGAGCAATGGAATTTTTAGTGAACTGTTTATAAGTTTGTTACCAATATGGTTTTCAATAAACCCAATATCTGCAATATTGAGATATGTGCCATTTACAGATGTTCGCATTTGCCCAAAAGTATATATAGGTGTATTGGTTTTTATCCATGCAAAAAGTTTGCTTTCTATGGTGATGTTGTTGTTGATTTGTGAGGTTTGTGAAAATTCAGCTTGGGGAAAAAGTTGCTTAATCATTTTAGAAATGGTATTCATTTCTAGTGTTTTGAATCGATAAAAAGCACCGCTAAAAAAATACGAATTAATACTTATAAGAATTAGTAGAGGTAATAGGTAATACAACTGTTGGTATGGGTTTTTGGTATTGCCTAGCAATTTGTTAGCAATGACTGACAGCCACTTTAATTCTTCAGGAAAATAAGCACTCAAAACGACCAAGGTTGCTCCTACAAAGTACATTCCCATTAACAACCACATCATTTTTTGAAAAAATAAAGTTGCTTTTCTTTTTTGGGAAATCGTTTTTAAGGTAGCACTTGTTTCTTGATATACGTGTTCAATATCCTGTTTAGTCATCACTAGCGTTTATTTTGGCCAATCGATAGTATTCCAAGGGCTAGAAGGTTCACTTATAACTTGAAGGTATAAATGAAAAACCTCTTCTTTATAGTCGTGGTAGTCTGCACGCATATCCAGATCAAAGCCAAGAGCAAAACTCTTCCCGAATTCTTCCCAAGATGAAAAATGTTGTAAAGCCAATTCTTTGGCAAATCTTATTACCTTCCAAGCATCTTTTTCTGAAATAACTTGGGCTGTAAATGCCTTACGTGCCTGACCTGCCAATACCGCTGCATCGTAACCCGCGACACCTAATTCTAAATCAGAGTCGAATGCAAAAATTCCTTTTTGTTTTAATTTTTGTACTGTTGTACCCGTTTTCAACAGCTTAAAGTAACGATCTGCACGCTCATTACCGCCAAATTTTTCAGCCATCAAATCGTTCCAGTTTTCTTCGGATTGGTTATTGATCATGTCAACAATAAAATCGAAATACCAACGGCGACCATCTTTCATAAAATATTCGGTTAGCGACCAGTAACCTTCTGTAGTATCAATTCCCCAGCCTTCTAAATACGGCTTCACTTTCTTTGGGGTTAAAAAGGTTAGTGTATTGGTATCGGCTTTCCACCACTCTGCAATAGGTGTGTAAAGTGCTACCCCAAAAAGCTGATCTTTGTTGAGTTGGCTTTGAGGAGACTTTCTAAATTTAGCCTTAGTTAATTGTATTCCGTCTCCTTCATCATAACCATCTTTTGCTGTTTTAAAATAGCGGTAAGCGTAGGATACAACTGCAACAGCCAGTATTACGTAGGTATACCAAGGTAAGTTGTCAAATAATTGCATTGTTTTTTAGTTAAATAGTTGATTAATATTCACATCTTTTTGTTCTGTTTTTGGAATATCTAAAAGCGGTTCTATCTTGTCTTTTCTAATACCGGCAATTATATTTGCTGGAAACATTTGTATTATATTATTATAGCTTGTGACGCTAGCATTATAAGCTCTTCTTGATGCTGATATATAATCTTCCAAATCTGTTAATTGATGATGTAAGTTTAAAAATTGACTGTCGGCTTTTAGGTTTGGATAATTTTCAACATTCAGATTTAGCTGCGATATAAGACTCGAAAATTCATTAGAAGCATTTATTTTTTCTTCTGAGTTTCCTGTATTCTCAATCTTACTTCGTAACTCGGTAGCTTTTAGTAGTATTTCTTTTTCGTGTGCCATATATTGTTTTATAAGAGCGACCAGATTGGGCACTAAATCAAAGCGCTTCTTTAAGTAAATTTCAACACTTCCAAATGCTTGTAAAGCCGTGTTTTTTTTGGCAATTATTCGATTGTTGATTACAATTGCTGAACTGATTAGTATCACTACTAAAATGCCTATACTTATTATTGTTGCCACCATAGCCGCTTATTTTATACTTGCTTACTGTATTTTGTCATTTCTTGTACATCGTAATAGCTTTCGTCCCAGTTGTCTCTATTGTTTTCTTTTTTACCACTGTATTTATGAGGTATAAAAACTTCTATTTTATACAGACTCTCCAATACCTTTTTTTAGAGTAGTGATATGGCTTCATTCCACCTTTCATCCTGACGAGTAGATGCTCGCGTTATTTGTATAGGTGGATAATAAATACTATTGGTGTTCATTGAGTTTTCTTTTTTTAATCAATTTTGCAATTGCAACCTATTCTATGTTAAGGACAGGCAATTATTCATTGATAGGACTCACCATCTGGGAAACTTATAAAAAGAGGTAGTAGTATTATAAATAGCGATAGTTATTAATTTTATATTTTTCGCCATATCAAGTTTTATAGTATTTAATTAATAATTCATTTCAATAAGGTTCCCATTTAATTTATATTGAAAGGTGAATGTTGTTCCACCGTTTTCTGGCTGAAGCATTACCAAGTATTCAGTTTTAACTATATCTCCATTTTCAGGAAAGCTTATGGCAGCCATTTGTAAGATTGGGTTTTCAATATTCCTCTCGTCTTTTAATGTTTTAATCGAAGTTTGAACTAATTCTCCTAATTTTTAAAGATTGATTTTTTCATCTAAATGAAACATAAAATCTGCTGCCTTGATTCCTTGAGGAACTTCTAGAGTTATTTCTGAATTTTGCGTCCAATTTCCTTCAGTAGAATTCCACTATTCCATTTTTAAAGATGCAGGTTCTTTAGTAACGGTAACGCCTATAATATTTCCGCTAGCCTTGTTGTAGGTTATAGTTAAATCGGTAAAATAGGCATCTTTGCCAAATTCATTTTTAATGTTTTGTTCTATTGCTGAGAATCCTTTTTTATCTGGCGATTCATTACTTGTTGAGTTTCCACAGAAAATGAACAAGGTAATTATTGTCACAATTGAAACGAGTTTCAAGACTTTCATATTAGTATGATTTTAATTTTCATACCAATAAAAGTATCTATGAAATAGGAGTTGAGAAATAGGAAATCTATTTCCGCTGTTTTAAAATAAATAAGTGTTGCATTTTAAATAAAATGCGCGAAGTAATAATTTCTAATGATTATCCCATTTAAAAAAAACAGTTAAAAAGTGTTCTTTTTTTCGGGAAGAGACTGGTATTTTTTTACCATTTTTTAGATAAATAACCCCAGATTTATCATACTTATCTATAAATTTAAGGTTGACCATAAAGGATTGATGTGGACGTGTGAAGTTGGCTTTAGAAAGACGCTCTTCAAATTCTTTTAAAGTTTTTGAAACCATATATTTTTTATTGTCCGAGCAATAAAATGTAGTGTACCCTTTATCGGATTCGCAATACATAAGTTCAGTCAAATCTACAACCTGAAAACTATCATGCAATGATAGAATTAACTTTGAGTCGTTATTATTCCACACCTGTTTTGCAACTTGCACTTGTTGTTTTTGTTGGGATGTAGATAGTTGAGACACTTTTTGTAATGCCGCTTGAAGTTCGTCTAAATCTACTGGTTTCAACAAATAATCTACAGCACCTATTTTTAAAGCCTTTAAAGCATGTTCTTCATAAGCCGTAATAAAAATAACTTTGAAATTGAGCTGTTCGGTTTGTTCTAAAAAATCAAATCCAGTACCATCAGTTAAGTTTATGTCTAAAAATATCAGCTCAGGTTTACAGGCATTGGCAACTATAACCGCTTCTTTTACCGACTCACACTCACCTATCACTTCTATATCTGCTTCGATTAGTTGTAACAGGTTACACAAGCTTTTTCTAATATAAGGTTTGTCTTCAACTATTAAAGCTTTCATTATATATTCTGTTTTTTATACGGAATTATTAGTGTGACAATAGTTCCTTGCTCGTTATATTTTTTCCTGTCTTCAACAATAACCGAACCTTCCATCTTTAAATCTTTTGATAATATTTTTAAGCGTTCAGAAGTTATGGTTGTTGATAATGACTTTTTAGTGTCTCTTTTATATTTTTTTGGAGAGTCAATTCCAATACCATTGTCGGTAATAGTACAAATTAGTTGATTGTTTACAAGAACTAGATTTACATCTATTTTCCTTATTATACTACTATCTGTGAAAGCATGTTCTACCGCATTTTCAACAAATGGCTGAATAAGCATTGGAGGAATCTTTAATGTAGAAGTATCAACTGAATCTTCTATATTAATACAGTATTTATATGATTTATTTTCCAGGTTTTGAAGCGCTAAATAATTTTCTATGGCCATTAACTCTTTAGAAAGTAAAACCGTTTTATCTCTTGAGTTTTCTAAGGTAAGTCGAAGCAATTTTGAAAATCTTGAGAGGTATGAAACCGATTTTTTTTCTTCTTTATTTAGTATGATGCCTTGTAATACTGAGAGCGAATTAAATATAAAATGCGGCGTCATTTGCGAGCGCAATAATTTTTGCTCTATTATTACATTTTGTGCTATTGCTTTAGCACTTCGTAATTTTTCATAGAAAATAAATGAGACAGACGCTATGGAAACCACTAAAAAACCTATAATGGCCCACAGGTAATTACGTTTCGATTTTTCTAAATCTTTAGATGTTGTTAAAACAGTTTTTGTTAGCTTCAATTCCCGAATATTTGCAGAGTCTATGGCTTGCTTATATTTATATTCGTACTCTAACTGGGCTATTCTTTCAATATTTTCCTTATTGAAAAGGCTGTCGTTTAAAATTTTAAATTGTTCATGACTTGCTAGGGCTTTTTTGTAGTTGCCTGTATTTTTGTAAATAGTTGAAAGTAACCCCGCGGTTTCTTTTTGAAGCCGAATTAGTTCAAGTCGAATCGCTATGTCTTGACTATTTAAAGCATTTTTAAGGGCTTCAGTAAATTGTTTTTGTGAGTGGTAGTATTTGGCAAGCCCCAAATAAGTTTTGCACATTCCTATTTGAGAACCAACATCCTTATTTAAAGCTAAGGCTTTCTTGTAATTTCCCAAGGCCTTGTTTTTTTGATCGAGAATCAATTGCAGGTCTGCCACATGGTTTAAACTTCTGGCAATCTGAACTTTATTGTCAATACTTTTATTTATTTCCAAAGCATCATAAAATGACACCAAGGCCTTTTCATTTTTAAATTGACTTTTATAGACATTACCAAGACCATTTAAACACATAGCTATGACTCTTTTGTCATTTTGTTCCCTACTTCTTTCTAAAGCCTTATTAAAATACACGATCGCTTCATCAAGTTTATTTTGTATTTGATAAATGGTGCCAACATTCATTAAAAGATTAACGGTCCGCTCTTTATTTTGAATGCTATCATACGTAGCCAGGGCTCTGTTAAAATTTTCTAGAGCTAAAAGAAAATTACTTTGTTCAGCATAAATACTTCCTATGTTATTGTAGGCTCTTGCGACACCGTTAAAATCCTTTAGTTGTTTTTTGATTTCCTTGGCCTGGTTATAATTGAGGATGGCTTCCTTATAGTTGCCTTGATATGCATAAACATTACCTATGTTGTTCAAACTTCCTGAAATGCCCTTTAAATCATTTAAGGCTTCATCTATAATTGCCGATTTTTTGTAATACTCTAAAGCTTTTGGGTAATTGGCTTGATATTCATAAGCGATTCCAATACAGTTTAAACTGCGTGATTCTCCCGATCTATCCTTTAATAATTTATATTGCTTTAATGCTTGGTTCGCATAATTTACCGCTTTAGGATAGTTTGATTTAATAATTTCAATATGGGCTTTATAATAAATTACATCGGCCTTTCCTTTTTCAAAATTTAGCTTTTCAGTCAAATCACCTGATTCACGAAGTAATATTTCCGCCTTATTTACATCGGTATCATAAACCTGATGAATCATGGCATTTAATAGATTTACGCGAACTGTATCATTTGCATTATGATTTTCTATTGCTGTTTTAAGACTGTCAATTTTAGAATTTTGGGCTTGTAGTACTCCTATAAAAAGAAAGAAAATAAATAAATAACGCAGGCAGTTATTAATAAAGATCATACTGTAAGATAATAGAATTTATAGTTTTAAGATAACGAATACTAAAACTACCAATTTTTTATAAACCCAAATAACACTCGTGCAAATAACCTTAATCCCCTCCATAGTTCTTTCTGGTTTATTATCTAATTTAAATCGGTAGTTATTCACCTTGACATAAATCTGGGTTGTTTTTAGATTGGTATGCCCTAGCATTTTACTAACCGATTCAATGGGGACACCATTGGTAAGCGTTACCGTGGTTGCAAAAGTATGTCGGGCAACATGAAAAGTTAAATTCTTATCAACGGACGCCAAATCCGCAATCTCTTTTAAATAGGCATTCATCTTTTGGTTAGTGAATATGGGAAAGATATGTTCTTCTGTTTTTTTGTTTGGATACCTGCTATATTTTTTGATTAGTTCATGCGCTTTGGAGAGTAGGGGAATATTCGATTGGCTTTTTGTTTTTGTGCGTTCCGTTATTATCCATAAGTCACCATCAATTCCTGATCTATTATTGTTTTTAGTAAGATTTGAAACGTCAATATATGCAAGGCCGGAATAACACGAAAAAACGAAAAGATCCCTAACTATGTCCAGGCGTGGAAATGAAAGGTTTTAATTCTCAATGTTTTGTAATTCAGCCTTTAATAAATATTCTCTTCTTACTTCCACTATTTTCGCCTGATACTTTGAAAATGGATCTTTTGCTAACCACTCATTTTTTATCGCCAGATTGATTACTTTTCTAAAATTCTTGATATATTTTATTGTTATATTATGGTTGCACTTTCTATTTACTTTGAAATAGTGCTCTAAATCAGTAATAAATGAATATTTGATTCGATTCAGAGGGATGTCATTGATTTTATACTTAAATACAAGAAAAGCCTTAATATGGTCTAGTGTTGTTTTATAACGTTTTACTGTTGCAGAAGCAAAATTGATTCCTTCAAGTTCTTTTAATTGATGGTTGTGATATTCAAATACCTCAATCAACATTCTTCTTCCTTCCTATATTCCAAGAAATTTATTTTTAAGACTCTGAGCAGTGACTTCTTCCCCCATCTTTATCATCTCGGTGTGGTAATCACTCATTAATGCTTTTAATGTTTCCAAATATTGATTCAATTGTTTTACCTCGCTTTTGTAGCCTTTAGCTTTATTCGATTTATTTTCCCAGTTTCCCGAATGAATATATCTTTTATGTGCAATCTCTGCTCGTTGACCATTTGCTGTAATACGCATATAAACAGGGGATTTACCTTCTTTATTCTTCCTTCCATTTCGAAGAACAAATGCAAGATTATAAGTGTTAAAATCTCCCATAGTGAAAATACTGAAATTAATAAAGATATTTTTTAATGCAAAATTTTAACCTTGGTAAGTTTTTGTTTTATAGTGTTTTGTAATTGTATTGGTGAACAAAAATGTGTTTGAATTTTGTTCACCGAATTGTTCATCTTTATTATGGGTTAAGATGGTTTTATTTGATGTATGCAAAAACACCAAAATTCTGATATTCAGAGATTTGGTGTTTATTTATTTCAAATGAAGTATGAAAAAGTGGAGCTGCCGGGAATCGAACCCGACAATTATATCTTTAAATATCAGACATATAGCTTTTCAAAAATCTACAAACTCCCGAATTGCCACCTCGAAAAACCACTGTTTTGTGTATCTGGTTGCTTTCGTTTGCTGAGTTAAAAGTAATAAAATTTTCAAGGAACTTATCATTTAAATGAAGTCATTATTCGTATTTTACGTGAATAAATAATCATTTTTCGTGAGTTGTAATTGTTTTTCGGCTACCTTTGTTGTAATCGTTTTTCGTAAATAAATATGAATAATAACTGTTTTTTACAAGAAATAACTGATTTTCGGGGCCGAGTTGCACCGGAAAAAGGTTTTTTGGTTGGATATGGAGCTATCATCCATACCTATAACTTACCTGTGCCAATTCCCTTTGCTCTATCATTAATTAGTTTGAAAGATAGAAAGTATCAAACAGAGCATTGGCAAATCTTTACTCCTAGATATAAACCGGATGATACACTTTACAAACAACTGGTTTTTGCACTAAAATATGAAAGTGTTAACCTCTTGATCTTAAAAAAGCTATTTGAAGTATTAAGTACCGATGAGATAAAAGAACTCGTGCAGATCGAACCAACAAGCCAATACAGCCGTAAAATATGGTTTTTGTATGAGTGGTTATTACGTGATCGATTAGATATTTCTGACTTGAACCGGGGAAATTTTGTGTCGTTAATCGATGAAAAAATACAATTTGCCACAAAAGGGAAACGGTCATCTCGTCATCGGATCATCAATAATTTGCCAGGCACACCAGAATTTTGCCCATTAATTTCTAAAACAGAAAAATTAAATCAATACGCTGCTTCCGACTTTCAGGGTCAAAAGAATAATTACTTGAAAGGAATTCATAAAGATGTGATGCAACGCACAGCATCTTTTTTATTGTTGAAAGACTCAAAAGCGTCATTTACCATTGAAGGAGAAAACCCAGGTACAAACCGCACTCTGCGGTGGGGAAAAGCCATTGGAGAGGCTGGGAGGAACTCGTTGTCAAAAGAAGAGTTGTTGCGGTTGCAAAAAATAATTATTGAGAACAAGCGGTTTACCAAAATGGGATTTCGTACTGAAGGTGGTTTTGTGGGAGACCGTGATCGGGTGAACGGTGATCCAATCCC
This sequence comes from uncultured Sunxiuqinia sp., assembly GCF_963678245.1. Lineage (NCBI taxonomy): Bacteria > Pseudomonadati > Bacteroidota > Bacteroidia > Marinilabiliales > Prolixibacteraceae > Sunxiuqinia > uncultured Sunxiuqinia sp. The sequence goes on along the minus strand of NZ_OY782767.1, from coordinate 461,076 downwards.
AGACCATATTTCTGCTAAGCCGGAAGATGTTGAAACACTTCTGGACGGGCTGATTGAAACTTCTGAACTCATGGAAAGTGAAACTTTCAGTCCCGTTTTGGCTGCTGCAAGTATTGCTTTTGGTTTTGTATTTATTCATCCGTTTTCAGATGGAAATGGGCGGATGCATCGTTATCTGATTCATCATCTCTTAGCAAAACTGAATCTAGCACAACAAGGCGTTATTTTTCCAATTTCAGCCTCCATCCTAGACCGGATAGATCAATATCGAACCGTTTTGGAATCGTATTCACACCCGGTTTTAGAACTAATTGAGTGGGAGGTTACGCTGGATCACAATGTTCGGGTGTTGAATGAAACCATTGACTACTACCGTTATTTTGATGCCACCCAACAAGCTGAATTCCTATTTGAATGTGTCTTTGATACCATCAATCGAATCATTCCCGAAGAAGTCAATTACATTATCAAATACGATGAGTTTAAGCGGTTTGTCGATGATCAGTATGAAATGCCGGATAAACTGGTCGCCACCTTGGTTCGTTTCCTCGAACAAAACAATGGAACGCTGTCTAAACGGGCACTGAGTAAGGAATTCAAGGCGTTAAAAGCGAAGGAAGTGAAAGCAATTGAAGAGATGTATCAGGAAATTTTTGAAAGTTAGAAATTTTTGACTCGTTTGCATCAAAAATAGACATCTAAGGTCTTTGAAGTACTTTGAAAACAATTATGACTTTTTAAGATAGAGATTTAATAAATCCAGAGAGATATTGTTAAATTCGAAAAAATAAATAAAATCAGTATGCAATTGCCAATTGAACAGTGGTTAAATGAGAAAAAATTCTCAAATCAAGAATTAAAGTCTTTCGATGAAGCTTTTTTATGTTATCGGGTAAAAGCGTATCGAGCAGCTTTACTTTTTTCATGGTTGGGATTTCTAACAATTCTAAAACATCGAGTTCTAAGAGCGAGAATGCCAGATGGCTTTAGAGTGAAGAAAAATTGGGATAATATGATTTCGAATTTAAGGGATGATGACAAGTGGGAAAAAGAAATCATTAATGCTCTTCTGGTAAAAGAATCAACAAAAATGGTTTTTAATATACCAGCGAGTTTAAGAGATCAAATATCTTATTGGCGTGATAGAAGAAATGATTGTGGTCACGATAAATCGAATTCAATAGATTACTTTCATGTTGAAGCATTTTGGAGTTTTATACAAAGTAATCTTTCTAGGATAACGATTCAGGGTGGAAAAGCTGATTTGATAAACTCATTCTTGGACTTTTTTGACGATATAAAGACTTCTGCTGATGCGGATATAACTCCACTTATCAATAGAATACCAGAGAGTGTTGATATTAAAGAGTTGGATGACTTTTGGCTAGAACTAATTGAAGCTATTGACGGAATGGGAAACTTTTCAAAAGCCCTGTCAATACTTGATGCGGTATTTCGTGATTTGGATGATAATATAAAATCATCAGCTGTAAGATATTTGAAGATGGATTCGGAGTTAGAAGAAGATCATTTGCATTCAAGAAAGGATGTGATTTTCTTGTCTAACTATCCCGAGTACATCCATCTATTTAATTTTACATCCTCAGAGATTAGAACTTTATGGAAAAAGCGGATTTTAGGAATTCCAACAGGAATGATAATATTAGCAGCATTGTTACGTAATAGAATGATTCCAGGAGAAGACGAAGATGAAGCTATAAAATGGTCTTTAAATAACCATGACTATTCGAAGATTGATCCTCATTTAGCAAATGAGTTGTCAGGTAATATTAGTTTTATGAAGATATTGAAAGAGGAGGGCCATAGATGGTTGGATCTGTATACGCATACTCAATATGAAAAGATGAATGCTAAAGCATCTCTAATCCTCATTCTAATTGAATATGGTGAACTGGATAAAAAGCTTGTCGAATTGATTTGCAAAGAACAATCGAATAGCTATAGGTCGTTTACTTTGGGCAATTTACTTGGAAAATTATTTAATGATAAACAAAAAATACAAGAGCAATTTTGTGAAATTGCAAAAGAAAATAGAATTGATATACCTTTTCATCTTGTCGGTTTAGAATCAGATGATAGCCCTTTGCCATTCTAGTGATAGCAGAAAACCATGTCCGACAAATTTCAAGATAAATACCGCATTCCATCTGCCCGCGCCCAGTAGTGGAATTACCGCAACGAGGCGGCCTATTTTGAAGGGTCTGATTTATTTTTTTGTAGATTTGATGAAAACCAATTAGGCAACTTTTATGGCAAATCTTTGGATAGTTTTAAAGCGATTAAATAAGTGGTTACTTCTATTTGTTATTGTACATATCATTTGGATCTATTGTTATAAAATGGTTTGGATTAATATTTCTGTAAAGCATGAGTTTTGGTATTTTACGGGACAAATTTACTTAGCAATCGCATTTTCAATAATTGCTGGTTATATTATCTATTTTATGACAAGTGAGTATCCTAAAATAAAAGAGCGAATTGAACTAAATCCGACACTTGATTATTACATCGATAAAATAAGAGATACACAATATGATATTCTTGCACTAATGGGATATCCTCAAGACCGCTGGAGTGAATTGGAGGATTATACTCTAGATCAACTACATGCGGATTTTAAAGTGAAAATAGGCGAAAGAATAGATGATGAAATCAGAAGAACAGGAAATTCCCGTGAAGATGTCTTCGACAAAATAATGAAGGAGTTTGGAAGCGTTTTGGATACATTAAATGTGAATAGCACTGAGCATTTTAAATACTTCCACAACTATCTGACATTCGGAATAATTGACATTTTAAAACAGATTGAGATCCATACAAAGAATATTTTTGGTTCAACCCGTGGAATTATTGCGTTTTCAGAAGCAATCGGATTAGGTGGAGTTACAAAAAATGATCACGGATTAATAGCCTTAGAATTAGCTTCAGTATTTCTTGAGTTTGGCAAATTGAGAGAACAAGTTTTTTTAGAAGTGAAGAAATATAGTAAATATTCAAGATTCTAATTTTCAAAATAAAGACATATAACTGAGTTTTTATAACGTTCTATAAATGAGGTGACTGAATTCTTTTTGTTAAAACATTGAAATTAATATATCTACGAAATTTATGAAAGATCTGTTTGAGATTATAGATTTTTATCAAGGGATAAAAGACAAAAATTTATTTCCAGAATCAGTATTTCGAGATGAAATATATCATCAAATTGATAAAGATATCGATCAGAAGAATAACGATTTTTTCAATCTTGTAAAAAGGAATTCAACAAAGAAAGACTTTGGTTATAAAAGCCTGGAATTTATATTAAGTGATCTTTCGAAAATTCATCATGAAATTAGCCATGAGCTCACGAGCCGAATTATTCCTCAGGTTGAAAACACCCCGTTGTTTCGATATGAAATAAAATTTCAAAATACACCTTTGACACTAGCATTTAGTAAAGTTGCTATCATTGAAGGCATTTCAGAAATATACTGGTTTCTGGAAGATCACTTCTCGGCGGATATCAAATTGGGAGATAAATTAATGACTTATCGATTTGACCCTCCGTATGTGGATGAAGTAGGCTATATAAAACATGTCTATTTAAAATTTTTGGATGATGATTTTTTTAAAAATGAACTATATAATTACAAGCATTATTGGGTTGGAAAAATTGATGAATTTCTCAAATATCTTCCATCGAAGATAAATGTTAGTCTGCCAATAGACTATCTTACAAGTCGACTTGGTGAGCGAGAAGAGAATGAATCTGATGATACGAGGCAACGAAACAAGTTACAGGATTATTTAAATTCCGTTGGAGTAATATCTGAAGGTAAAGATCCACTGGATAGTTTATTGGAGGAGCTTGCAGAAGAATCAAAAAAAAGAGCAAAAGAAGTCGATTTGGTATTTGTAAAGAGAAAACCTCTCCTTAATATTATGGATTCGTATAAAAAGGAGTTATCTGGCATTGACTACATAAAAGATTTATATTACTCACTAAAAGATTATTTTGAGCTGTTACCAAAGAATTCCTCTTTAAGTCATTTTCGTTTACTTTTTGAAGATTCTGTTTTACCCCAAAAGATTGAGGTGTCGGATGCAAAAAAAATCCTTGCTGTAATAAAATTCCTTAAGAAGAATGGGATAGTGAAACCACACTATAAATTCCAAACCTTAATGACTGAAAATTTCATTGAACAAAATGGGAAATTGATACCGATTAATTACTTACATGGCTCAAAGACTCAATTAACTCCCAAAGAAGAGCGTCAATTAAGAAATCTCTTCGGTCTTAGTTCTTAAATTCAAAATAGATTGTAGAGTTTTGAATTTTTAATTCGCTAATAATCAGATATCTATTTTCTTAAATTCTTAAACTCTTAATATCAGAACTTTATTTTTATCCCCTTGCTTTTGTTGCTATTCCTTTGCTTTTGTATTCTTTCAATAGCGCGCATTTGACGGTAAATACATAATTCTAATTTTAAAATCTAAGTTATGTATGCATTAATAGAAGAGCAAAAGCTCAACAGAATATTTGAAGAAATAGGCTCACTGAGACAGGAGCTAAAAGCCGACAAAACAAAGAACAGTAAAAAACTATCCGAAACCTGGTTGGATAATCAGGAAGTGATGGAGCTTTTAAAGATCAGTCCCAGGACGTTGCAAAATTTGCGTGACTCTCAGTCACTAGCGTTCTCAAAAGTAGGAGGTAAGATTTATTACAAAGCTTCAGATGTGGAAGATTATCTGAAAGGAGGTTATAATGGATAAGCTAAGAAAACTATATCCCGAAGGTCAGCTAAATGAAGCTGACCTTAATAGGGATTTTACAAAGAATACAATGTCATCCGAAGATTCAAAGGTGTTAGATGTTAAAACTGCGAATGAGTGGATTGAAATGGCGAAATCGAAACCAATTCCTCTGTCGCTTTTGGATTGTTTGTGGTTTCAGGGTGAATTGGCAATTCTTTTTGCAGATACCAATGCCGGCAAATCAGTTTTTGCGGTTCAAATTGCTGATGCGTTAACGAATATGACTTGTATTGAGCCATTTTCGAAGTGTAGCTCAGGTTTTAATGTTCTTTACTGTGATTTTGAAATGAGTGATAAACAATTCGAGAATCGTTATTCAGAGGAGTATTCAAACCACTATTTGTTTTCTCCAAATTTTTTCAGAGCCGAATTAAATTTGGATGAATTCCTGTTAAAAACTGATATTCCAATAGAAGAGCAAATTTGCAATGAAATAGTGAGTTATATCTCAAGGCACAATGCACAGATTGTCATTATTGATAATCTGACATACATTGCCAAAGAGATTGAGAAATCAAAGAATATTCAGCCCATTATGCAAAAGCTGAAATGGATAAACAAAAAGTATGGTACTTCAATTTTGGTTTTGGCTCATACTCCTAAACGAGATCTATCCAGGCCTTTAACTAGTTCTGATATCAATGGCTCAAAATTTCTGTCCAATTTTGCTGATAGCATTTTTGCCATTGGCAAGAGTGCAAAAGATGAATCATTGAAATATGTGAAACAAATTAAGTCGAGGAATTCAGCTTATGTATTTGGTGCTGAAAACGTAGTTGTTTTTACGATTGAAAAAGAATTCAACTTTCTTTTATTCAACTATCAGCAGATGGATACTGAAATAGATCATCTACATGTTCGGAGTAAAGAGGAAATGAATGAGCTAGATCGACAGATTTTAGAGGAACACAAAAATGATCCTAATTTATCCTTCGGGAAGATTGCGGAAAAGGTGGGAACAAATAAGATGAGGGTAAAACGTTTGATTGATCGTAATTCAAATCTGTAACAGTTGTAACAAGTGTAACACTGTTACGGGCGTTACGCTTGTTACGATTTATAAGCTACTCTATGGCTTTCAAATATCAACTGGATACTTCATCAAAGAAGTTTGTTTGCCCCAATTGCGGCATGAAACGAATTGTTCGCTATGTCGCATATGAAGATGGAGCGTATTTAAATAGCGTGTATGGACGTTGTGATCGTGAAGTGAAATGTGGCTATCACTTGTTGCCAGGAGGAAGTACGATTATCAAGGAGGCAATTCAGAAACCTCAGAAAGAACCATTTTTCATAGCGAAAGATGTTTTTCAAAAAACACTAGCTAATTATCAGCACAATAACCTTTTCTCATTTCTTTCTTTGCTTTTTGATAATCAGAAAGCCAAAGATTTAGTTTCAATTTACCAGGTAGGGACATCAAAGCATTGGGAAGGAGCGACACTCTTTTGGCAAATCAATTCTAAAGGTCAAATAGGGCAGGGGAAAATCATGCTGTTTGATAAAGAGACGGGCAGGCGAGTCAAACATCCATTCCCTCATATTTCGTCGGTTCATAGACAGTTGAATAAACAAGATCAGAGGCCCGAATACTGCTTTTTTGGAGAGCACTTACTAGCAAAGTTTCCAAACAAACCTATTGCGATCGTAGAAAGCGAAAAAACAGCCCTGATTATGACAGGGTTCGTTTCAGATTATTTGTGGATTGCTTCCGGGGGATTGTCAAATTTGAACAGCCGTCGAATGAAGGTATTCAAAAACAGAAAAATTGTATTTTATTCAGATCTGGGAGCATTTGAAAAATGGAATCAAAAAGCTCACAACTTAAATTTATTGGGCTTTGATATTTCTGCCTCTAAACTGTTGGAAGAGAAAGCAACATCGAACGATAAACGTGAGGGCTTTGATATAGCGGATTACTTCATTAAAAATAGGTTGAAGAGAAATGAACCTAATCGTGAATTAAAAAGGATGCTAGAGAAGAATCCAGCTTTGCAAAATCTGATTGATCGTTTTCAATTGGTTCTGTAATTAAAGGTATTTTTCGGTGTTTCAAAGAGGGTATTCCGGTATGCAACTGGTATTTGTCAGCAGTATTTTGGTATCGCGTTACAGGTAGTCCGGCATATTTCCGGTAACCCAATAGAGGTTTACCGGAATTCCAAGAGTTGTTTACCTGTATACTAAAATTGTTTAACGGTATCGTATCCATGTTTACGGATTGTAAACCTGTTTTCTAGTTTTGTAAACGTGTTTACTGGAAATGTTTACGCGTTGAAAACAGTTTGAATACAGTATACAGCTTGTTGAAAACATTTGTTCGCGCAGTGAAAACAACCAATTTAAATCTCGAAATTAGAATACAGTATTAACCAACCATTGTCTGGTTGAAAACTATTTTAGACTTTTCCCATAGAAGGTTGAGAACCTTCTCAAGGATATTGTTAAATTCGGCATAAATATCTTTAATATGCCCATTCCTGACTACCAAACTTTGATGTTGCCGTTGTTAAAAGCCGTTGATGATGGTAAGATATACAAACTTAATGAAGTGCGTGAAATGCTTGCGACTGAATATAGTTTGACACCTGAACAGCGCCGTGAATTACTACCAAGTGGTACCCAAAATGTTTTTGATAACCGTGTTGCCTGGGCAAAAACATACCTAGTCAAAGCAAAATTACTGGATGCTCCCCAAAGGGCACATATTAAAATTGCGGAACGGGGGCGAAAAGTTTTAACGGAACATCCAGATTCAATCAATGTAGCTTTTCTGAAACAGTTTCAGGAATTCAATGAATTTATTTCTCCCAATAATTCAAAAAGTGAACAAACGGATGCTGTTACAACGACAACAACTGCCGAATTTCAAACTCCAATTGAGAAACTTGATACCTCATTTAAAGATTTGAATCAGAATCTGGCTGTCGATTTGTTGGATTACGTCAAAAGAATGGATCCGTATAAATTTGAGATTCTGGTTATCGATTTGTTGCAAGCAATGGGTTATGGCGGTAATCGTGAAGAAGCGGCTCAAGTCACGAAAAAGTCAGGTGATGGAGGGATTGATGGAATCATCAATGAAGATCGACTAGGCCTGGACAAGATCTATGTCCAAGCAAAGAAATGGGAAGGAAATGTGACCATTTCAGCCATTCGTGATTTTGGAGGAACGCTTTTAGCTCACAGTGCACAAAAAGGTATTTTTATAACGACTTCTGATTTCCCAAAAACTGCCATTGATTATTGTGAGAAAATTGATCGGACAATCATCCTTATTAATGGCAAACGGTTAACCGAGTTGATGATTGAATTCAATGTTGGTGTAGCGGCTAAAAAAACTTATGTAGTCAAAGAAGTGGATAGTGATTATTTTGAAAACTAGTAAAAATTAATGAACACAGCAGTACACAATAAATTAGTTTCATTCATCTGGTCGATAGCAGATGATTGTTTGAGAGATGTTTACGTTAGAGGAAAATATCGGGATGTGATATTACCAATGGTGGTTTTACGCCGATTAGATGTACTCTTGGAGGAAACAAAGAAAGAAGTAATGGAAGAAGTTCGTTTCCAACGCGAGGAAATGGAATTGACTGAACTGGACGGTACCGCTTTGCAAGCTGCTTCAAAATATGTTTTCTACAATACCAGCAAATGGACTTTACAACGACTGAAAGATACTGCAACCAATAGCCAACAGCTTTTACAGGTAAACTTTCAGGAATATCTGAATGGATTTAGCGATAACGTTAAAGAGATTGTAGGCAAATTCAAACTGCAAGCTCAGATTAAGCACATGGCAGATAAAGATGTGCTTTTAGATGTTCTGGAGAAATTCACATCCTCAAATATCAACCTTACACCTTTTGAAAAAGAAGACCCCGATGGAAGAAAACTTCCACCGCTTTCTAACCTAGGTATGGGTTATGTGTTTGAGGAGTTAATTCGTAAGTTTAACGAAGAAAACAATGAAGAAGCAGGAGAACACTTTACTCCCCGCGAAGTAATCGACCTGATGACCCATATTATTTTCGACCCGATAAAAGATAACCTACCACCTGTAATGACCATTTACGACCCTGCTTGTGGTTCGGGTGGTATGCTTACCGAATCGCAGAACTTCATTAAAGACGAAGAGGGCGAAATTAAAGCAATGGGTGATGTGTATCTCTATGGGAAAGAAATAAATGACGAGACTTATGCCATCTGTAAGTCCGATATGATGATAAAAGGGAACGACCCAAAAAATATTAGAAATGGTTCAACCCTTTCCATTGATGAATTTTCGGGTAATCATTTCGATTTTATGCTTTCTAATCCACCTTATGGTAAATCGTGGGCTTCGGAGCAGAAATACATCAAAGATGGTAAAGACATTATCGACCCTCGTTTTACGGTTCGTTTAAAAGATTATTGGGGCGTAGAAGATGATGCCGATGCCGTGCCTCGTTCTTCCGATGGGCAATTGCTTTTCTTAATGGAGATGGTTTCTAAAATGAAAACATTGAAGCAAAGCCCACATGGTTCACGCATAGCTTCGGTACACAATGGCTCTAGTTTGTTTACAGGCGATGCTGGTGGTGGCGAAAGTAATATCCGCCGTTACATTATCGAAAACGATTTACTTTCTGCCATTATACAATTACCCAACAACCTGTTTTACAATACAGGTATCACTACTTATATTTGGTTGCTGAGTAACAACAAACCTGAAAACCGCAAGGGCAAAGTACAGCTAATTGACGCAGGACAACGTTTTGCCAAGCTACGTAAAAACTTAGGTGCTAAAAACTGTGAGCTAAAGCCTGAGCACATTCAGGAGATAATGGCAGCCTACAGTAATTTTTCAACTATTGAGCGCAAAGAAGAAAGCGACCTTGCCACACAAATTTTCGATAATGCCGACTTTGGCTACTACAAAGTAACCATTGAACGTCCTAAACGACTAAAAGCACAATTTACACAAGAACGCATTGCCGACCTCCGTTTCGATAAAACTTTGAAAGAACCTATGCAATGGGCTTTTGAAACCTATGGCGATAAGGTGTACACCAACCTAAAAGAATTAGAGAAGGATATACTCGATTGGTGCGAGCAAAATGAAATAGACCTGAATGCCAAAAAACGTAAAGCATTGGTGGCAAAGGCAACATGGACAAAACAAAAAGCCATTCTTGATACCGCCCAGCATCTTTTAAAAACCATTGGTTCGGAAGTTTACTCCAACTTCAACGATTTTCAGAAATTGGTTGAGAAAGAGCTAAAAGCACAAAAATCGAAACTTTCTGGCTCTGAGAAAAACCTAATTTACGCTGCCGTAAGTTGGTACGACGAAACTGCCGATAAAGTAGTTAAGAAAATACAAAAGCTGAAAGACGATAAACTTGAAGAATTACTGCACCGCTTAGATTGCACCGCAGAGCAACTACCTGATTACGGCTACTACCCAAGCGGTAAAGCTAATGAGTTCATTATTTACGAAACCGAAAGCGACCTCCGCGATTACGAAAACGTACCGCTAAAAGAAAACATTTACAACTACTTTTTACAAGAGGTAAAACCTCATGTAGAAGAAGCTTGGATTGACCTCGACAAAACGAAAATCGGTTACGAAATAAGTTTTAACAAATATTTCTACCAACACAAGCCTTTGCGAAGCATCGAAGAGGTGAGTACCGAAATACTACAGCTCGAAAAAGAAAACGAAGGTTTAATTATGGACATTCTAAATCTGGACTAATGCAAGCAGTAGAATTAAAGTACAATAAATACGAAGCTTATAAGGATTCTGGCATTAACTGGCTTGGCAAAATTCCAGTAGGTTGGTCATTGAAAAGAATAAAATTTCTATTTAATGAAATTAACGAACGAAGTTTTGATGGTGCAGAAGAACTCTTATCTGTATCCCAATATACAGGAGTCACTAAAAAGTCTGAGAAAGTTGGAGCAGGGGAGCTTTTAACAAATGCTTCAACACTTGAAGGATATAAAATTGTGTGTGAAGGTGATTTGGTAACAAACATAATGTTAGCATGGAATGGAAGTTTAGGCTTTTCTCCGTTTAATGGAATAACAAGTCCAGCATATTCTATTTACAGATTGAAATCACAAGACGATAAAAGATTTTTTCATTATTTATTTAGAACGGAGCTTTACAAATCAGAGTTTAAGAGAAATTCTTCAGGAGTTATTGAAAGTAGATTAAGGTTATATACTGATGATTTTTTCAATATTTGGTCTATTCTACCCCCCCTTCAAGAACAAACCGCCATTGCCAACTTCCTCGATAACAAAACCACAAAAATAGACACCGCCATTGCTCAAAAAGAAAAAATGATTGAACTGCTCAAAGAACGCAAGCAAATCATGATTCAAAATGCTGTTACCAAAGGTTTAGACCCAAATGCCAAAATGAAAGACAGCGGCGTGGAATGGATTGGGGAAATTCCTAAAAATTGGGAGGTTGAACCAATAAAATATTCATTAAAGGGGGTAATTGATTGCGAGCATAAAACAGCACCATTTGTTGATGAAAAAGATTATTTTGTAGTAAGAACATCTAATGTAAAAGATGGGAAATTGACTTTTGATAATGCCAAATACACACACCAAAAAGGTTTTCTTGAATGGACAGAAAGAGGTATTCCTACTCCTGGAGATATTTTATTAACAAGGGAAGCTCCTGCGGGGGAAGCATGTCTTGTACCAAATAAGGTTCAATTATGTTTAGGACAAAGAATGGTGTGGTTAAAGGTTGATAAAACTCGTTTAATCCCACAGCTTGGTATTTATTTCATTTATTCTTCTGTTGGTCGTACATATATTGATTTTCTATCTGCTGGCTCAACAGTTTTACACTTTAATATGGCGGATATTAAGAATATTCCAATCATTAATATTCCTCTTGAAGAACAAACCCAAATCGTCTCCCACATCGAAAGCCAATCAGCCAAAATAGACAAAGCCATTGCCTTACAGCAAACACAAATAGAAAAATTAAAAGAATACAAAGCCACATTAATTGATAGTGCGGTAACTGGTAAAATAAAAGTGTGTTAATTATAATATCATGGATTCAAAAAGCATTCTAAACCTCATTTCAAAATTCCTTTTCAGAAAAAAGTTTTTATACAAATGGGTTGGTCGAATTATCCTTATTTCAATTTTAACTGAATTAGCCTCGTTTGCATTACCAGATTCTTTAATGCCGAATTACGAGATAATTAAAGAGAGTTATGGAATAATACCTGCCGTTATTTTATCTTTTTTCATACACCGTTTTGCTGGTGGGTATAGTTATTTTTCATTGGGCATAAAATTGCTTGTTTTAATTATATGTCTGATAATCGAATATAAAATTGAGTGTGCAGTAAATGGAAATAAATCTTTAAAAAGTTTTGTGATTAGCAACTTCAACCTTGGTTTATTTAACAAATCTACAACAACGATTAACTATTTTAATAGTGATGGAAATAAAAAATAGAAATATTGGTATTGGAAATACTATTAAAACGGATATTCATATTACTCGAGAGCCCTTCGAAATAAATAAAGATTGGTTTATTGAATTGAATAATTTTAATTCTTCAAAGGAATTCAATTCTAAATTTGATTCTGTACTATACGAAGAGCAAGGTTTAGGTGAGGAAATTACAGATAGCTTATTTGTAACAAAAAAGATTAGTATATTTTCAAATGAAGTCAGAATACTCCATGATTGGCTGGTTCAATTTAGAGAAGAATACTTAAATCTTAAAGATGTATGTAAATCAGAAAATATATCTATTAATAAAGATTCTTTAGAAAATATTCAGTTAGAGTATCTGGCTAACAGATTAAATTATTTTCACGATTGCATTGATGAAATTCAAACTTCTATTCAGTCTGGTGTGATTTCTAGTTTGGACGAAATACCTATACTTGACAACGAGAGATTGGAAGTTCCTTCACATTATGGACAGGATCAACGAAAAGAAAAATATTTTGCCGATAAGAAGCCTTCTGATAGAATGGCCAGTGAATATGTATTTAGAAGAGTAACAGAAATTATTAACCAGATACCAATCGTTAATAGGTTAACTCAAGGGTTAAAAGAAAAAGTTATTCTAGTAACAGGGAATGCTGGGATGGGAAAATCAAATCTTTCAGCATTTCTATCTAATAAAATTAGCGAAGAAGGTGGTGCTTCCATATTATTAAGAGCAAAATCATTTAGTGGTGAATCTACTGAATTGGAAAGTCTTATACTTAAAAAGCTTCAAGTACCTGATAACTATACTTTGAAAGAGGTTTTAGATAAAATAAATGGATATGGATTAGAAAATAATATTCGAATAGCGATTATAATTGATGGATTGAACGAAACGACTTATACTAACCAAGGATTTAGTCCTATATGGCGGTTACATTTAAATGATTTAATTGATAATGTAATCTCTTATTCTAATATATATTTCATCGCGACTCTACGGACTTCATATAAGAATAGGATATGGCCTTCTGATATAATCCCTTATAATTCGCATGAATTAACTGGTTTTTCAAATGAGAATTTGAAATCTGTAGTTAAAAAGTATTTTGATTTATATAAAATTACCTTTCAGAATATAACATCTTCTGATATATTTTATTTCAGAACACCTCTTCTCTTAGATTTATATTGTAAAATGTTGAATCCAAGGAGGCAGAGCCAAGTTGAACCTTTATTAGGTTTAACCGGATTCAAGCAAGTATTTAAAAACTACATAAATAATCTTACGGAAGAAGTTAGACTGGAATTAGACCTTCCTACAACTGGGCTTGTACATGAAGGAATTTCCAAATGCTCCGATGCTTTACTAAGTAACCTAGAAGCACAAATTGAGATTATTGATTATTATAGGCTCATGGGAGATGGTGATGTCCGAAATATAAACAACACAATAGGCAATAAAATTTTAGAAGGGTTTCTTATTTATATACAAGATTCTATTAATCTAAAAGATGTTGTCGTGCATACACAGCAAGAAGTTGGAGGATATTTACTATCTAATCAACTTCTATTACAATATAAAAACATTCAAGGTATTGTTAATAGTGACTTTTTTCAAACCCACTTAATTGGTAAAGAAGAAAACCTTCATCAGCTTAAGGATGATATACTCAAGTTTCTTATTGTTGAATCTGAAGAGAGGAAAGAACTTATAACTCAATACTCTAATGCTAAAGCAATAAATGATATTATTTGGCAAAAATTACAACGAGAACCTATTTCAGACAACAATATGGAGTTGCGGGATTCTTTACTTCCAAAGAGTCCTTCTGTGGAAGAACTTTATAATATTATTAATAATTCAAGATATAATTTTGTTGAACCCGAATCAGCTATAAATATAGATTTTATAAAGAAGCTAATTTTTAATCTGGAAAGCTTCGATTTAGATAGGTCATGGACTAAATATATTTATAACTCATTTGATATCTTCATTGTAGCAATCGATGACTTTAGAGTAAACTCCCTTGCACTTGATGTTATCGAAGAATTACATGAATCCAATAAGCTTAATCTTGAATTAGCTATATGGTTATTAGAATCAACTATTAAAAATGTACGTGATAAAGCAACTCATATTTTGTTAGAATATGGTACAATACATCCACATTATATTTTTAATAAATTACTTGATTTTTCAACGTCAAAACGTCTTTATATTTATGAACGATTAGCTGGAATTTGCTATGGTGTTTGTCTTAGGAGGCAAAACGATAAAAGATTTATCAATGGTGTATTGAAGAGTATAATTCCATTAATATATAAGCTCCAATTTAGCAAGACACCAAAAGCTCCCTCATTCCATTATATTGTTATTGATAGCTTTAAACACATGGTCGATATTGCATTATTTAAAGGAGTATTTAAATTAGATAAAGGTGAAATTGAACGCTTGAACAAATACCAGTTTACCCCTCGACAGGCCTTCACTGAAATTAGTGAAGCAGATATAAATAAGGTTAGAAAGATTGTTAGTGATTGGCACGATAATTCTATAGATCCGCTTCGAGGTGATTTTGTAACATACACCATACCTCGTATAATAAAGAACGATTATACAAACAAACATATAACAGACCACGTAATTGCCACAGCCTATATATATAAAAGGCTTTTAGAGAATGGCTACATACCTAGAGAAAGATTTGTCCCAGAAGATGCTGAAGAACAAAAGTTCTACTTTGGTGAAAATGATAGATATATTGAAGGTAAGGTAGATCGCCTTGGCAAGAAATACTCTTGGAATGCCTTGTTCGAATATGCCGGATTTTTATTAAACAAAGGGGAGTTGGATGTTTGGTATGGAGGTGATGATGCAGTATCAAGCCATTATACACGTTTAAGTGATGTTGAGCTAGAAGTTTCATATCCAGCAAAAACACCTTCAATTTCTAAAACACCACTAGTCTCAATTGATTTGTTAGAAGAAAGAGGCAAGAATAAAAGCTGGACACAGAAAGAATTTTTCGATGTCTTAAATATTATCAAAAGGAAACAAATAGACAATCAAGAATACACATTATTGAGAGGTGATATTTCCCAGAAGTTTGATGAATCTTATGATGTTCGTTCCTTTCTAATAATAGAATCATTTTTCGTTAAAAAGGAAGGGTTAACAAAGCAATTAAATCGAATTGATGAAAAGCTTTTTAGTTGGGACGACGATTTTCATGCAAGTGGAGGCAATCTTTCAAAAACATATTTTGGTGAATTGTATTGGGCTGATAGCATACCTAATTTGATATTTACCTCTGAGTCTATTCCCACAGGTAAATTTGCAGATAGGGATGTGAGACTATTGATTCATGATGTTTTGGGAAATTCAGAATTCAAGGATAAAAAGCCAGGGGATATTGTAAAAAGAAGGGTGCCTATCAAAATTAGTATTAACGTGTCACCCACAATGATGGAATATTTATGGGAGACTGATTCTAATATTTACCCCGGTTTAAGTGAATTTATTCCTTCACCCAATATCGGTAAGCAACGTGGTTTTAAATCAGACCCTAAGAATCTAAGAATTCTTGATACTAAGGGAGAGTATGTGTTTATCAAAGAACAATACAAGCCTACTGAACAGATAAGTCAAGAGCTATACTATCTGAGAACAGACGAATTATCAAAGTATCTTGACGAAAATGACTTATTCTTATTATATCAAATAAAACAGCATAGTTACGATAGAACATCAGAGGATAAACCAGCTGATTTTAGAGGTTTAAAGTTTAGTCTTTAATGCAATATTTTTATAAAATAGCTTTTAATTTGTGAAAACATTTATAGAATGGTAAGCCAAACAAACGAACAAGCTTTAGAAGCAGCAATAGAAAAAGAACTTACCGGTTATTCTCAGGAAGAACTGAAAACAAACCAAGTTTCAGAACCTCAGGAATTGTATCGTGCAGGCAATGGCTTTTACATGGGCTCTGCCAACGATTTTGATGCTAAATATGCCATTGACGAAACCCGTTTTTGGCACTTTTTAGAAAATACCCAAAAAGAGGAACTTGAAAAATTGCAACGCTCTTCCGATTGGAAACTGAAAATTTTGGAACGCTTCGACCGTATGGTTAAAAAATATGGTTTGTTGCGCATTCTTCGCAAAGGCTTAGAGGTTGAAGATGCTTTTTTTACCCTGTTGTACCCCATGCCATTGGCAAGTAGCGGTCAAATTGCAAAAGACAATTTTGAAAGCAACGAGTTTAGCGTAACCCGTCAAATTCGCTACAATCAGGAAAACTTACGTGAAGAAATAGATATGGTGGTTTTTGTAAATGGTTTACCCATTGCCACCCTCGAATTAAAGAATCATTGGACAGGGCAAAATGCCAAAGTACACGGCATTAAACAATACAAATACGACCGCGACACCAAACAACCTTTACTGAACTTTGGTCGTTGCTTGGTTCACTTTGCTGTTGATACCGACGAGGTGTATATGTGCACCAAATTAAATGGTGGGTCATCGTTTTTCTTGCCATTTAACAAAGGTAATAATCACGGTAAGGGCAATCCTCCAAATCCTTTCGGCCATGAAACAAGTTATTTGTGGGAAGTGGTATTCACACGCCAAAGCTTGGCAAATATCATTCAGCACTTTGTCCGTTTCGATGGCAAACCTAACGATGCACTTAACAAACGCACCTTGTTTTTCCCACGTTATCATCAAATGGATGTGGTACGTAAGATACTTGCAGATGCCAGTAAAAAGGGCGTTGGACAAACTTATTTAATTCAGCACAGTGCAGGTTCTGGTAAATCAAATTCCATTACATGGGCAGCGTATCAGTTAATCGAAACATATCCCGAAAGTGCCACTACGCAAGGTGCAAAAAGTATCGACGCTCCATTGTTCGATTCTGTTATTGTTGTTACCGACCGCCGTTTGCTTGATAAACAATTACGTGAGAACATTAAGGAGTTTTCCGAGGTTAAAAACATTGTTGCACCTGCCTTTTCTTCTCGCGAATTACAAACAAGTTTAGAGCAAGGCAAAAAAATTATCATCACCACCATTCAAAAATTCCCTTTTATTGTAGATGGTATTGCCGATTTGTCCGATAAGCGATTTGCGGTAATTATAGATGAAGCACACAGTTCGCAGAGTGGTACGGCAGCAGGTAAAATGAATCAGGCTATGGGTATGGCTCAGGAAGAGGAAGAAGATGCCCAAGACAAAATACTAAAAGCCATGCAAGCCCGAAAAATGAAAGGCAATGCATCGTACTTGGCTTTTACGGCAACACCTAAAAATGCTACCCTTGAAAGATTTGGGAATAAACAAGAAGATGGTTCTTACAAACCTTTCCATTTGTACTCAATGAAACAAGCCATTGAAGAGGGTTTTATTCTCGATGTATTGGCGAACTACACCACTTATAAGAGTTATTACGAAATTGAAAAATCAATTGAGGATAATCCACTTTTCGATACCAAGAAAGCACAAAAGAAACTACGTGCCTATGTAGAGCGCGATAAACGCACCATTGCCACAAAGGCTGAAATAATGATGGAGCATTTTACCTCCAAAATCTTCAATACAAAAAAGCTGAAAGCCAAAGCCAAGGGAATGGTAGTTACTCAAAATATCGAATCGGCTATTAGGTATTATCAGGCATTAAAGAAGATATTACAAGAAAAAGGGAATCCCTTTAAAATTGCCATTGCTTTTTCAGGTAAGAAAATAGTTGATGGCATAGAGTATACCGAAGCTGAATTAAATGGCTTTGCCGAAAAAGACACACGCGATAAGTTTGCCGAAGATGAGTACCGTATTTTGGTAGTTGCCAATAAATACCTTACAGGTTTCGACCAACCGAAACTATGCACCATGTATGTCGATAAAAAGCTGCAAGGTGTATTGGCTGTTCAGGCACTATCACGTTTGAACCGTGCAGCCGATAAGTTGGGCAAGAAAACCGAAGACTTGTTTATCCTCGATTTCTTTAATCAGGTTGATGATATAAAAGCATCATTCGACCCATTTTACACTTCTACCACATTAAGTAAAGCTACCGATGTTAATGTGTTGCATGAGTTAAAAGCAACGTTGGCAGATGTCGGTGTTTATGAATGGAGCGAAGTAGAACAATTCGTTGAAAAATATTTCGAAGGGGTCGATGCACAACAACTAAGTCCTATTATTGATGTAGCAGCCAATCGCTTTAATCAGGAATTAGAACTCGAAGACGACCAAAAAGCCGATTTCAAGATAAAAGCCAAGCAGTTTGTGAAGATATACAGCCAAATGGCTTCTATTATGCCTTACGAAGTATTGGATTGGGAAAAGCTATTCTGGTTTCTTAAATTCCTTATTCCTAAGCTAATTGTAATCTCAAAAGATGATGAACTAATAGATGAATTATTAGAATCGGTTGATTTATCTACTTATGGTTTAGAGCGTACAAAAGTAAATCAGTCCATTGGTTTAGATGATTCTGAAACCGAACTCGACCCACAAAACCCAAACCCACGTAGTTCCCACGGTGGAGATGAATTGGTAGACCCATTAGACGAGATAATTCGCACATTTAACGAACGTTTTTATTCGGGTTGGGAAGAAACACCAGAAGAAGCTAGGGTTAAATATATATCGATTGCTAAAAATGTAATGGCTCACCCTGATTTTAAAAATAAAGTTGCACAAAATACTGACAAACAAAACAGCGATTTAGCCTTAAAGAAAATCATGGACGAAATTATGCTAAACCGTAGAAAAGCCAATGTTGAAGAATACAAGCGATATGCAAAAGACGATGCATATTACCAAGGAATATTTGATTTGATGAAACGAATGATTGATAACCCCAGTATGATTATACTGTAAGAGCTTTAATTGAGATCTTAACAGAAAAAGTATTAAAGACTATGCATCTCAAAAATAATTTTAACTACAACATGATAAAAGGCCGGGTGGCTGAAGCAATTATCAAAGAACTGTTTCATGTGAATGGTTATCGCGTTTACAACTATGGTATGGAAAATACTTTGCCCCAGGTGGTAGATAATGTCAAGTTCCTAAAAGATGAAATTGCGTCTAGTGTGCGTCAGATGCCTGATTATTTGGTTCAGCATGTCGAAACAGGTGAATTAGCCTATGTTGAAGTGAAATATCGTGCTCTTGGTCGTTTTGACTATTCCAACGTAAAGAATCATCCCTACCCAAACACCTACTTTATTATTGTTTCAAAAGAAAACATTCAATGCATAAGTTATATCGAGTTAAGACAGGGTATAACTTTGCCTGATGATGAGAACCACAATCTTGAAAACTGTGATTTTTTCAAACTGGAAAAGGTCAAAGTAAATGAATATACAGAATATTCAAAGGTGTTTTTCAAAGGAGTAGTGTAATCTATTTTAAAAGCTAAATTTTTATTTTTATCTCAAAGTACTGGATGTGAGTTGTTTAATAATTGGTCTGATTGAGCAGCCTTATGTCGATGCCCAGGCTTTTTTGCGAGCTAGAATATTACTCCGGGATTAGTTCTAATTTGTTTCGGTCAATTCCTTCTGGGAACTGAAAATAACGACTGCGATATAAAGGCATTGCTTAAGGGGGTTAGATCACAACATAAAAATGCCTCGGGAATAGCCAATGCCTAATCCCGAGTCTGAAAAACTCAAATTAGGTCATTATATTTCATCAAAATGATTCAATATTTCATTTTGTGAATCATCGATATAATTTAATAGAACTTTCAATGCATTTTCTTGAATCGATTGAAAGGACTCGTTTTTAAGTTCTCCGGAAGCTAGTTCTGTGAGGCTTTCGCTTATAATATTTGTCAAACAAATGCCATCCTCAGAAATATAATCAATTTCAAGACATGTGTCCATAAAAGTTATTTGTAGGAAACAATCAATCTGATTTTCATACGCTTCAGTCCCATAGGTGGAAATTTGAAGAGTTATCCTTTTACTAATAGGATTAATTGAGAGAAAGGTTGGCAAAAAAAATTTTCCTAAATCAATCATTTTTGCCCCCTTTCTTATTGTCCTTTTGGGAGTTTTCAGGTTTGTCTTGAACCTCATTATCATCATTCATTAGTTTTTCCATGCTGTTCCTTATCGCTCTTTCTTTCACTTGTGCATAGATTTGAGTTGTGCGAATACTTCCATGCCCCAGCATTTTAGAAACGATCTCAATTGGAATTCCTTTTTCCAATGTAATGGTTGTGGCAAATGTATGCCTGGCTAGATGTGTCGTAAGTATTTTCTTGATCTTTGCTAGTGTAGCTAACTCTTTCAGATAGGCGTTGTATTTTTGATTAGTTGGGATCGGGAATACTAGATTACATTTCTGACGGAGCGGGTGATCTTTATACTTTTGAATTAGTCTTTTAGGAATAGGCAAAACAGGCACCAAGAATTCCAATTCTGTTTTATTCCTATTCTTCTTAATCCATAATTTCCCCTCCTTATCTTCATAAATATCATCCATCGTAAGTTTTTCCAAATCAACAAAAGGTAGCCCTGTATAAATACCAAATACAAAAAAGTCCCTTATTTTTTCGAGACGTTCATCAACGTTCAAAGCAATCAATCGATTAATCTCATTATCTGTAAGAGGATCCTTAATCACTCTTTCAAATGACATTTTGTATTTCCCAAATGGATTCTTTTCTAGATAACCTTCTGCGTGAGCTTGATTAATGATCTTCCCTAGATTCCGAATATACTTCATTGAGGAGTTGTGATTGCATTTTCGAACTGTCTTTAAATAGTGTTCATATTCATTCAAGAACTTGTAATTTACTTCCTCAAATGGGATATCTTCAATCTTATAAGCTTTTGCTATAAAACTATATGCATGATTCCTTGATACTTTATGACGCTTATAGGTTTCATCTGAGTGTTTCTTTGATCCAAGCAATTCTTTAAACTTGCGATTATGCTCATCGTATAGTTCCAATAACTTTGGATTTGGAATTTCGTCTGGATCAGGTTCACCATTGTATCTCGCTTTTACTAGATCTGCAGTAGGTCTTTTATTTTCAAATAGAAGTTGTTGCTCAATTAGGTTGAACTTCGATTTTACTTTTTCAAGGTAATCATTGAAGCTTGTTGCTTTTGAAGATCTACCTTTTAAAGCTTGCATTTTTTCATCCCAAAGTGCTACAGGAAGTTCTTTTTTTAATGAAATTTCTACACGCCGGGAATTCACTGTTACCCTTACCAATAGGAGAAAATTACTAGAATTTTTACCTCTACTTTTTCTTGCGAAAAATCGCACTTTAAAATTGACATTTTCTTTCATCATAATTTTTAAATTTTTAGTTGTAAAATTATTACGCAGACGAAAGAAATCGAAATGCAAAGCAGTGCAATTCAGTGTATTATAGCCTTTCGAGGTGGCGCAGGCTAAAAATCATTGCGCCACCTTTTTGCCACCTTTGCTATTGCGTTTTTATGCACTTTGTTGCAGGAGCTAAAAATAAAAAACTCCTGTAAATGTGACAGTTACAGGAGTTTGCTTTTGAATACTTTTTGAAAAAGTGGAGCTGCCGGGAATCGAACCCGGGTCCAAACGAGGAAGCAATGTGCTTTCTACATGATTAGCCTTGACTTGGTTTTCGAGTAGTAGCTGGATCAAGGCCACCGACCACTACCTTAGCTTCTTAATTTTCGCTGAATGGACAAAGCAACCATTCAACTAGCCTCGATTTTTTGCACCGCCTGATCGGATAGCCTCAAAGCAATAGCATCCGGGCGATGTCTTGTCCCAGTACCTAGTACCGGGATTAAGCGGTTAACCTACTGTGATTCGGTTACGCAGCAAGAGCGTAATTGTTTTCGCCAATTAAAAGTTTGATCATTAGGATTAACGAGCCAACAACCCAAGCTCGCCATGCTTACACACCTCTTCTACCCGCTGTCAAAACCAGTCAGCCCCGGTATTTTGAGGACGAGCAAAAGTACAATATTTTTTAGCATTTCCCTAAAAACAGCATGTCCTTATCAAAAATCGTGATAAGGACTTGAATCTCTTTGAGAATAACATTAGATCTGACGTGCGACCTCACCGTGGGTAGAAAGATCGAGTCCTCTGAATTCATCATTATGTGTCATTTTCACTTTCACAAATTCCTAAGTTTACATTGTTAAGTAATATTAGCATGCCATAGGTGAACAGGTAAGCCCATGTAATGGCTATGCCGAGCGCAGCCAATTGTTTTAAGAATAAAGTTATTCCTCCGCCGTAAAACAGTCTGTTGTGAATAGTTGCTTGCAAACAAGTGCAATAATATTGAGCTGAAAAAAACACCCCATACCATGAATTTCCCAAACATAGAGAGCACCATCCCAACTCCGGCGTTTTTAAAATTTTACAGCAGCATAGCAACTTAGCGCGGCGCGTATTCCAATGAGGGCTCCAACGTGCATTGATGTAAATCCAACTGCAAGAGTAGTCGTTAACAATCTGGCTACTGCTCCGGTCATTAGCCTAATAAATGTGGGGTATTTGTTTCCTTTCGTCCATTCTATAATCAGCCAGATAACCACTAAAAATGAGGCAGATAAGTTGCTCCCTTGTTGTTGTCGCGTGTTTTTGGCTATCCAGAAAAAAGTTTACAATCTCTTGAAATCATGATAATTGTTATCTTTAGGCAAACGAAAATCAGGAGAAACATGAAGATTGGAATATTAAGGGAAACCCGACGTTGGAAGGATAGGAGAGTAGCAATAACGCCGGAAACAGCTGAGTTAATATTGAAAAATTATCCGGATGTTGAATTGGTGGTTCAGTCAAGTGAATTGCGAGTGCATAAGGACGAGGAATATGTTGCCATAGGAATTCCGGTTGTGGAAGATGTTTCAGATTGTGATTTGCTGATTGGCGTAAAGGAGGTGGCGAACGAAGCGCTTATCGACGGGAAAACATACATCATGTTTTCGCATGTCGCAAAAGAACAGGCTCATAATCAGGAGTTCTTTAAGCTAATGGCTCAGAAAAATATCACCCTGATAGATTATGAATATTTTGTCGACAAGTATCGTTCGAGGCTCGTAGCTTTTGGTTTTTGGGCAGGAGTTGTTGGAGCTTACTACGCTTTTATGGCTGTAGGTAAGCGCTTTTACCACTTGTCGATCCCGGGGCCTGAGCAGTGTCGCGACTTAAGCGATCTTCATCATCAACTAAAAGCGTTGGAATTGCCGGCTCTAAAAATATTGATTACCGGTGGCGGCCGGGTTGCCACCGGTGTCTTAGAGATTGTGAAAGGAATGGGAGTCCTTGAAGTGCTGCCGAACGATTTTTTAACCAGGGAATATGAGCATGCTGTTTACACCCGGCTTGATCCGGAAGACTATGTCAAGAGAAAGCAAGGTAAATTTGACCTGAAACACTTCTACGAAAATCCCACAGAATACGAAACATCATTCACACCCTACACGAAGGTGGCAGACGTATATATTGCGGCGCATTTTTGGAATCAGCAATCGCCGGTTTTCTTTACGCCTGATGACCTAAAGTCGCCAGACTTTGGTATTTCTGTTGTCTCTGATGTTAGTTGCGATGTGCCGGGGCCAATTCCAACGACTTTGCGTACTTCAACGATTGAAGAACCATTTTACGACGTCAAGCCCGACGGCCTTGAAGAAGTGGAGGCTTTTAGTTCTTCAAGTTATGTCACGGTATGTGCTGTGGATAATCTTCCTGCTGCATTGCCAATTGATGCCTCCCGAACATTTGCTCGCAAGATGTATCACGAGATTTTTCCTTCGCTTTTTGGCGACGATCAGCATAAAATTATTGAGCGAGCTACCATTTTGAATAGTGGAGAACTTACACCAACGTTTAGCTATCTGAACGGATTTCTGAAAGAATAACTACAACGAAAACACGACAGCTCCGGCAATCAGCCCGCCAATCAGGTAATAAATGCGCGATTGTCTGATGCGGTTCTTGTCGTCAATCAGCTTCAGATTCTCTATTTGTTGGTTTTCCAGAAGTTGGTCGCGCTGAAGGAGTTGGTCATGCCAATAGTCGGCTTCCAACTTCTTGATTGTGATAGCACTGTCCGCCAAGGCTGATCTCTCTTCAAAAAGGCTGATTTTCTTTTTGTACAGCTCCAGCTTTTGCAGGTTAATGTCGTTGTTTACTTCGCTTGATAGAAGCAATTTTACCCGATCCATTGGAATGACAAATAAGGTATCGATACTTTGATTGGTGAAGCTTTTACCGGGTATTAACTTGCTACTTTGTGCTCTGGAACCTATGGCTAAAAGTATAATAAAGCTGAGTAGTATGGCGTTTTTAATCATTGGCTAGTCCTTTCGTTTAGTAGTTTCAATAGTTGGTCGCTATTTGCATTTTCAATTTCAGCAACCTTCTTCTTTTGGTAATCATCCAGATTACTTATTTTTTCTGAAATTAAGGCTGATTTATAGTCGATATACTGCATTTGAGCCTGTAGCAATCGAAATTTAGAATCGTATTCTTCTTTGGCTGTTTGCCATTCTTCTCGTTTTAGGTTGTGGTCACTTCTTACTTGCTCAATCTTTTCTTCTGTGGTTTTTCTGCCGAATACCTTCGATTTTACTCCGGCCCACAATACAGCTAAGCCTCCAATGAGTGTTCCGGGACCTTCAATTTTAAAACTCACAAAAATTAAGGAAGCAACAACTGCCAGAACAACCAAACCGACGACGATAATTTTTACATTCTTTTCCATGCTTGTATATTTAATTAGGTTCGTCGCCAACAACTTCTTTCCCTTCTGTATTATAGCTCGATTGAGAACCTGTAGCAGGGCTGCTCATAGTGCTGGCGGTAATCTTGGCAATCTCTTCTTTGGTTTCGTTATCGGCCTTTAAAATCTTCTCATCATTTTTATCTTTCTTTTCCATCACTCGAAAAATCTCTTTCATTCCAAATATGAGTCCCCAGATGGTTGTGTTAAATGTTACCCACTGTCCACCGGTTATTCCAAGTTCATAAGCATTCTGTCCAATCTCAACGAGCTGATGATGAAGGAGCAAATATGTAGAGACCCAGGTGCAGGCAATTAATCCCCATAGTTTTACAGAGATCAATGTGAACAGGAGCTTCGATGTCCATTTCAACCAAAATTCCTTTTGTGTGACGGTGTAAAATTCCTCCTGACTGATGTTGCTTTTTGTTTGTGTCATGACTGAAGTGTTAGGTTTAGTAATTTCGACCAGGTTTGTGGTCCCACAATGCCATCGGCAATCAAATGCTGATCGGCCTGAAAGCGGCGAATAGCCGATTGGGTTTTCATACCCATAATGCCATCAACTTTACCCGAGCTATATCCAAGCTTATTCAAACGAGATTGAATTTCTGAAACAGATTTCTCTATTTTTTCTTCAACTAGTTGAGCGCTTAAGTTTCCTCGTTTTTTTTCTATCCATTCCTGCAATACATAACCGGGGCAAGCAGGTTTCCCAAAATGATAATGCCCAAATAGGTCAGCATTGTCAAGGCCTAAGCTTTCGAGTAGAAAGTCAACAAGCACTTCTACCGATTGCATTTGCTCTGGTGTTGGCTCACTGGTTCCCATATCATAGCCCGGACCTGAAAAATTCCCCACAAACATGATTCCAACCGATGATGTATTTTGCCCTTTGCAGTGCCAGGTAATATCTGATAACTCATTGGTCTGCAATATTTCACCATTCTTTCGAATAGCATAATGGTAACAAATATGCGGACATCCCTTGGGCGTAATATGATTTTGGGGACTAACAGAAGTATGGTAGGTGTTAACATTTTCAACAACGCTTTCTCCCAGCTCCTGGTGCAGGATTACCTTGTTGATTTGCCGTAGCTCACGTTTCCGCCAAACACGACTTTCGTGCCATGGCAAAACTCGAATCAGGTTTTTGACTTGCATGAATTTTTATAATTAGTTTATTATATACAAGTTACTGATTATAAATAAAAGATTCAAACATCTTTTATGGGCTTACCAAAAAAATGCAATATACTCTGTTGGAGTTTTTGGTGAAAGTAATGATGCAAATTGAGCAAAAGTTGTAAATTTGTCATACTGCAAATAACGGGATGTAGCGCAGTCTGGTAGCGTACGTCGTTCGGGACGACGGGGTCGCTGGTTCGAATCCAGTCATCCCGACAGATTCAAAATCTAAAACAAATCAAAAGCCTATAAGTCAAATGATTTACGGGCTTTCTTTTTATAAGGTCAAAATACACCATAAAAAACCATTGTAAATGGGACCTATCCGGGGACCTCTAAATTTTGATACCTTAGAGATCGCCGAAGATCTTATAACGAATTGTCAACATGTTAGTTGAAGAGGATTTTCCTCATTCGAAATGGTGCGATTTGGTTCATTTTGGAGCAAAAAAAAAACAGTAAAAGGTGACCTTTTGGGAACCCAGAACCAAATTAAATGATTTGACATGAAAACAAAAAGTACTTTCGGAATTCATATTGTGCTAAAAAGAGCCAAAGTTATGTATGGAACTGCCCCAATTTACGCACGTTATTACGGTTGATTCCTACCGTTGAGAAATCTCTGTAAAAAAGCGAATACCCGTTTCCAACTGGAACAAAGGGCAAGGTATGGCAAAAGGAAAGTCTTCTGAAATTGCGCAGCTTAACTCCTATCTTGAGCAGATCCGCTCCCAGCTAACCGGTTACTACCAGGAACTTGCATTAGAGAAGGTTGTAATTACTCCAGATGCAATAAAAGACAAATTTTATGGTATTGACGAAACCGGGAAAACACTAAAGGAACTGGTCGAATATCACAACGTCAGCATGGGTTTGAACCTAAAATGGGAACACTCAAAAACTATCATACTACTGCAAGATATATTGAATTGTTCCTACAAAAAAGTATGAACAGGGAGGATATTTTCTTATCCGAACTCAATTACCGATTCATCACTGATTTTGAGTTTTACCTCCGAAAACACAAACCAATCGATCATCAACGGCCAATGGGTAATAATGCGGTTATGAAACACCTGGAACGATTTCGTAAAATGATATCCATGGCTGTTCGCATGGAATGGCTGGATAAAGATCCCTTTGCAGCTTACAAACTACATTTCAAGAAAGTAGAACGTGAATTTTTAACCGAAACAGAGTTAGCTGCCATTGAAAAGAAAATATTCAAAATGGAACGGCTTAACTATGTTCGTGACCTTTTTGTGTTTGCCTGTTACACCGGATCATCTTATATCGATGTGGCAAACCTGGCTCCTAATAACATCAGGAAAGGAATTAACGGTATGTCATGGATTGTAACACAACGAGAAAAGACTTCTACTCCGGTCCGTATTCCAATTTTGAAGCAAGCCCAATTACTTATTGACCAATATAAGAATCATCCACGTTCTGAAAACAAAGGCACTGTTTTCCCTAATATCTCTAACCAGAAACTAAACAGTTACCTGAAAGAAATTGCTGATTTGTGTGAGATAGATAAAAATCTGACGTTCCATATGGCCCGACATACTTTTGCAACCACGGTAACGCTTACCAATGGTGTTCCTCTTGTAATTGTGTCTAAAATACTTGGCCATACCAGTCTGAAAACGACTCAAATATATGCCAAGATTCTGGATCAAAAAATTTCTGACGCTATCAAACAACTACAAACAAAATTGGAATCTATAAAGCAATCTCGGATTTAAATATCTCCTGCTTTAAGTTTTCAGTTCCGTGATGCAAGCTTAATTAATACTAAAAAGATTTGGGGGCTTCGTTAGCCGTATAATCTGCCACTACTCATACAATTTACAAAACAACACGTTTTATTCTTTAAAAATACTTAAATCCCATTTGTCCATCCATTTCAATTCAATCTTGTCATTTACTAAATGGATGGGTAACCAGATATATCTACCGTCTATAGGATTTTCAGGAGTCCATCGGTCAGCCATAAAAATGAACGCATCATTTTTCCCCTGGACAGGAAGAATGTAGGTGCTTTGCGAATGAAAGGTGGTTGAAGAATCTGGACCTACACATGGATTTCCTAATTCTGTCCATGGCCCAAATATGTCATCAGCACTGGCTGATCGGGCTGCATTTGGAGACCAGCCGGTACAGTCAGAAGCAATGAAATAATATTTCCCTTTACTGGTCTTCATAATAGTTGGTGCTTCCATATATCTGTTGCTAAAAAACCGGGCATATCTGCCAGAATGAGAAAGGTAGTCATCACTTAGTTCGGCGATATGCAAAGTACTGTTCTCTTCAGAAGAATATAGGTGGTATGCTTTTCCATCATCATCTACGAATAAATTCATATCTCGCGCCATTTGTCCATTCTTGAAATCTCGTCCCAAAATATTTAATGAATCTACGTGAGCAGGAAGACAACCTTTTCCTCCACAATAGTTGCTTTTAACAGTATTCGATACAGGAAGTTTATGGTATTCCTGAACGTTAACAGGCCAAGTGCCTTTGTTGGGTCTTACTGACTCAATGAAAATAAAAGGTCCTGTTGGATTATCAGCTACTGCCACACCAGATCTTGCTGAAGCATATCCCTGTGATTTTATTTCCAGGTGAAACCACATGACGAACTTTTTTGTTTTTTCATTATAAATCACCTTAGGCCTTTCGAGAATGCAACCCTTTGAAATATCAGAGTTGGAATCTATACTATCCACTGGCAAAGCGATTCCTTCATCCTTCCAGTTGTATAAATCTTTAGATGAATAGACATGAACTCCTACTTGTGCCGTATTTCCTATTTTCCCTTCAACTTTATGTTCCCCATACCAATAGTATGTTTGATTAAAAAACAGGATGCCTCCTCCATGAGCATTTATATGAACATCATTATTGTCTTTCCATTCTTGTCCTGGATTGAATACGTTATAACTTGTTTTAGGGGTATTACAAGAAAACAAAAGAATCAATCCCAAAGTAAAAATTGTTATTCGTTTCATCTATAATATAATTTTTCAAATGTATTGTAACGTCAGTCTGTCTAAAAACCCATTTCTTGGGCGATATTAATGAGTATTATAAAAGTTTTTGAGAAGCTGTTTTTATAACAGATTGTTTCCATTGTATTTCTGAGTATTTGGCATCCCCTCACGGGACATCCGGTCGATATTGGGTGTTTGGAAGTGCTTTTGCCCGTAACAACTCAAATCCCCATATCCCAAATCATGGGTGCTCCTGTTTTGTATATTTGTAGAGCACGAAGCTATTGGGTTGATCGAGAGAAAACCGGACTTCCTTGTTTTGAACCACTTTAGTAATGAATGGTTTCCCTGCACCGGCAATTGGTTCAAAGTGATAGGATCCAGCAGCTATCATTGGGAGTTTCAACACAACATTGTTAGATTTATTTTGCTCCCTAAACACCAGCACATAGCCATTGAGGCTCTCTTTCTTTTGAGATTGAAAGCCTGTCCAACTTCTCCCAGAGGGTTCTTCTCCAATAGGCAGGATAATCCCCGAATGAAAATCAAACATGACCTCCTTGTAACGACCGATTAATCCTGCAACACTAAAAGCCGCTTCGGGCAAGCCTGTACTTTCAAACCATGCGAGCGGTTGACCAGCCATAGTTGTAGCAAAGAGGTAGTCGAATGAATAATTCTCAGGAGCAAACAACTCATCTTTATATTTTTCAGTATTTCTCCATTTATTCAAAAATTCAATCTGTAAATTTTGTGGCGGAATATATTTTGAAAGCATCCAAAGATTTCGCAAAGTCCAGTAGGGATAATAATTCTGCCAGTCGGTATAACGATTCTCCAGAAAAATATTTCCGTACTCGTTAAATGAAAAATACCCCCCTCTTCTACCAGCTGTAACATCCAGATTAAATACAACCTCGCCCTGAGTTGCATCCACTACTTTATCCATAAATTTTCTGAAATTTATTTCCGATTGCTTATCCGGTATATTTACCCCGTCAATTTTAAATGTCAGAATCCCGTATTGTTTATATAAGGCAATAAGCGCGTTGGCATCTTTTTCCCAATTGGCATAACTGCCGTCAGAACTGGGATTAAACCAAATCCCAATCTTAATTCCAAGTTTCTTCCCTTTCTCGATAATAGGTGTAAGTCCATCTGGAAATTTTACAGGATCAGGCTTCCAATAGTTTGAATCCCTCCAGATATCTTTAAAAGATCCTCCCTCAAAAGCAGAATTTCCACTTCTCCCCGTTTGCCAGCCATCATCGAGCTGAAAATATGTAATCCCCAAGCGGGCGCCCGCGTCCAGTTCATCCAGGCAAAAAGCTTCATCTACTTTCGTATCCTGACTGCGATCTCCCCAGGTATTCATCATAATCATTTCGTCCCGATCCGGGCGGTGTAACCGAATCCTTTGTTGATATTCGCGTAACGCCAATAATTTATTTACCGAATCCCCCCCATAAACACCTGTAGCAAAACCACAGGCTTTCGTCCATTTTACCGGATCAAGATCGCTTGATTGCATATTTGCACCAATCATCCTAATATGACCAAAGTCGCTTAAAAAGTCTCCCCCAGGATAGGCCAGCTGCGCAGTTGGAGTTGGCGACTCCTTCAAAACAAATACCCCTTCCCCTGAGGTTTGGTCGGTTGCAAAGAGCAGGTTGCCCCTAAATAAATTTTTCCGGTATGCCAACACCTCTTGTTCTATAACCAACGTATTGAACCTATCTGTAACATCCTTAAAATCAACAACCGTCAACATCCATTGCTTCCCATGAAGACGCAACCTTTCAAGTATTGGCACAGAGCCGTCATTCACTTTTTCGTTTAGTTGTTCGATATTTTTCAAATCAGCAGGATTCGTAGATTGATACACCCAATCCGATTCTGATTGTCCTCGCAGATATACAGTGCAGGCAATTGCCGGGCAGTTAGGGTAAATGCTAAAAACCTTTTTTACCTGAAGTTTTCCAAGAGTGCAAAGAACAGTGGCTTCCAGGTGTTCCGGTTTGATTCGATTTTCCGGAACAATTTCAACCGAAAATGAACCATCACCTGACAGTTCCTTTTGGCCAGGAAAGCTCATATCTGGTTTTGAGGTATTAAATAACCAGACTTTATCAAATCGCTTATCTTCCAGTTTTTGAGATATAATGTCTCCTTTGTTCCATAGATAAACCCGTTTAATACGGGAATTCTCAACTATTAATGTATCACCAGTTAACCTGGCAGAACAATAATTTGGAAAACCCGGTTGTCCTGATACATTGGGAAACACATCGATACTACTTGTTTGAGCAAATAGCAAATTATTAGAAATAATAATAACGATAATTATAGATAAATAATTTCTCATAAGACAAATTTTATTCGTTTTGATTTCGTGAAACCACATTTTCCAACTTGACCACAACCGGGTTGAGCCATTTACGGTCGTTGTAGATCCGTTGTGCCCGCATCACCGATATTTCGATCCCTTCTTTTGTGTTTTTAATGGTTGGCATTGGGTCAGTTTCCGGATGGTATTCCAACACTTTACTGTTCTGCCCCAACACTGAAATTTTCGCATTATTCCCTGCCTTGACCGATTGCAGGTCATAGGTCTTTCGGTCCCCCAATGGCCAGTCCTTTTCCAAAAGAAAAGCATAAACTGTATTTTCGCCCTTTTTCTTCAGGAACCATACATTGGATTCGTTGGTCACCCCAAAAGGGACTGTGTTCCCGAATGCCTCGTGGTTGATAAACATCCATAGCGAAATCTCGTTCAGCCCGCTTTCCTGTTCTTTCGGGAACCTGCCCTCTTTATCAGGCCCGAAGTTCAACAGGAAGTTCCCGCCTTTTGCCCTGATCTCGATCAGTTTTTGGATCACATCATTGGCTGACTTATAATCTTCATTCGTTGGCCGGTACTGCCATTGGTCGCCAAAGGTATAACAGGCCTCCCAGGGTGAAGGCAGCGGTTTATTGGGCGTCTCCTGCTCCGGTGTCTCAATAGCTCCCCGGGTAACAACCACATCGGGGTTGACCTCCCAGCACACCTTTGCGACCGCTGTTTTGCCTGATTGTTCCATGCCGTCCAAAAACACAATGTCGATCTTTCCGTATTGGGTCATCAGCTCCTGCATCTGTTCCTTCACATAGCTCTTCAATGGTTCATTGTTCGAAGCAAATGACTCCGGCCTTGTCCTTGAGATGAACCTGCCCTGCTTATACAGATAATGAAAGTCGTCCGGTGAAAAGTAAAGCCCGATGGCCAGTCCCTCTTTCCTGAACGCGTCCACGACCTCCTTAGTAATATCTTTCCCGTACGGTGTGTTCATGATGTTAAAGTCCGTTGTCTTCGTGTCGTACATGCAGAACCCGTTGTGGTGTTTGGTCGTGAATACCACGTACTTAATCCCGGCCATCCGGGCTGCTTTAGCCCATACAGCAGGGTTGAACGATTCCGGGTAAAAAGTCGTCGGAAGTTCGTTAAAATACCTGTTCACATAGTCGTCGGAAGCCCCGACAAGGCTATGGCTGATCACCATCCCCAGTTGCACATCCAGGCTCCAGTGGATAAACATCCCAAAGCCTAAACCGGCAAACCACTGTTCACGTTCCGGCCTATTCAGGTTCAAGGGCTTTTCCTGTGCGGCCAGTTGCCCCAAACCGACAAATAACAAGAGCACAATAATTTTATATTTCAAAGTTTTGTTCATCGTCTTATTCGTTTATTGTATTGCTTTTCTATTATTCCAACTCAAACTTACCGGTCAGCCGGATATCCTCAGAACTGGAACCGACCAGCACCTCAAACTCCCCTGGCTCCACCGTCCAGTCCATGTTTTTGTCCAACAGCTGCAGGTCTTCGGGCTTCAGGGTAAAGTGGACTGATCGTTTCTGTCCCGGAGCTAAGGTTACCCGCTCAAAGCCCCGGAGCTGTGTATCATAAACCGTCACGCTGCTGACCAGGTCTTTCACATACAGTTGAACCACCTCGTCCCCTTTGTATTTTCCGGTATTGGTTATGTCCACATCAACCTGGATTTTCTGCTGGGTATGGCCTTGTGTTGGTGATATCACAAGGTTGCCATATTCAAATTCGGTATAGCTCAAGCCGTATCCGAAAGGGTACAGAGAACCGACCACAGAGGTTTTCCCCGAACCATTCGGACCCGATGCAGGCTGGCCTGCCTGGGAGCTGGGCTTGAACGGGAAGTTCAGCTCTATCTGTCCGACTGATTTTGGGAAAGTCACCGGTAATCTTCCACCTGGGTTATAATCCCCAAAAATAGTTTGAGCGATCGCCTTTGGCCCTTCCGTATTTGGGAACCAGGCTTCCAGAATTGAAGGGATGTATCGGTTTTCCCAGTTAATGGTCAGCGGCCTCCCATTGATCAGTACCAGTACAATTGGCTTATTGGTTTCTTTCAGCACCTGTAACAATTGAAGCTGCCGCCCGGGCAGGCCAAGCCCTGTCCGTGACCGGCTTTCGCCACAACGCATTTCGTCTTCACCCATAACGGCAATGACCACATCCGCCTTTTTAGCTTTGGCAACAGCCTGATCTATGCGCTGCTGTTCCGTTTTCGTTAAAGGAGTTGGGACGATCTCGCTGTCGGGCCAGTTGTTGTCCACAACCGTGCTCCCCAGGGAAAAATCAACTTTGGCCTTGTTACCGACATAGCTTTTTATACCCTCAAAAACGGTACCCACTTCTAGGTTTTGCGGCCCGTACCGGCTCACGTAAACAGTGGTGTCAATGGCCAGTGGCCCTGTAACCAATATGTTGTTCAATGATTTCAGGTCGAGTGGGAGCAGTCCGTTTTCATTCTTGAGCAGTACCAGCGACTGCCGGGCCATATCCAGCATAAAGCCTTCGGTTCCATGGGCGACGGTCTGGTCGGCCTGTTTGGGGTTTTCGACATATGGGTGGTCAAACAGTCCCAGTTCAAACTTCACCCTCAGCACATCCCTTACATTCCTGTCCAGGGTAGCCATCGAAAGTTGGCCATCGTTCACCAGTTCGCGCAACGGCAGGATATAGTCTCCCGGCGGGGAAAAGTTTGTCCTAACGTTCATACCGGCTTCTGCAGCCTGCCTCACGGCTTCCTTGATATCACCTGCCACATGATGTTTAGTCGCCAGGAACTCCAACGCCTCACTATCGGAGACCACGTATCCTCGGAAACCGTAGGTATTACGGAGCAGGGTGGTCAAAAAATAGTAGCTTCCCGTGACTGGCACCCCGTCCCAGTCGTTATAGCTGCTCATCACACCCAAAGGGTGCGCCTGTTCGACCACTTTCCGGAAAGGGTACAGGTACATCTCGTGCAGCTCCCGCGGGGCAACATGGGGGTCTGTCCTCGCATCTCCGTCCCTGCCCCCTTTAGGAACACTGTAAATGGCATAGTGCTTCAGAGTGGAGGCCACCCCCTGCGACTGGATGCCCTCTGCCATCTGTGTCCCCAGTTCGGCAACCAGGAACGGGTCTTCCCCATAGCATTCAACTACCCTTCCCCAGCGTGGGTCGCGCGCTAAATCAAGGATGGGCGCATAGACATTTGTATAGCCAAGGGCTTTCCCTTCCCGCCCTACGATCTCACCCGCCTGCCTGACCAGCCCCTTGTCCCAGGTGCTACCAATAGCAATGGGCGAAGGCAGACTGGTTGCCCGGTCGTGGTTGAGCCCATGGATGCCTTCGTTGGTAAAATCCACCGGGATGCCCAAACGGGTCTGCTCGATAAACCACCGCTGGATGGTGTTGACCGCTTCGGCATGCTTGCTGAAAGGATAGGAATACTGCGTTTTCTTCAACCCATTTAATTCCTCATCGATATTGGCAATCCCGTCTTTCCAGATTTCATTTTTCCAACCTTTGGTCGGCATCTCGTCCTTGAGCACCCGTTTGTAACCATAGAGTGTGGCACACTGGCAGGTCTTTTCGTCAACGGTCATCTGCTCCAAAAGGTCGGTTATGCGGGCTTCGATCGTGGCCTTTGGGTTCTCATACACATCCATCCTGCCATTTTTGTTGAAGTCAATCCAGCCATCATGATAGATATCTTTTTTCTGGGCCTGTAATGAGCTTGGCGCACTTATCGAAAAAATCAGGACAAGTGCAGATAGGAATTTTATCATCTTATTTCCGGTTAATGGTTTCAGATTCCATTAAGATTTATTGTTTATCAAAAATTTGAATTGATTCTCCAGCTTCTAAAGTGACCTTTTGGGCTTTCCCGTCAGCATAAACTGTAGTGGATCCACCTATTGGCGAAAAAATAGTGGCTTTTGCAACTTTTCCATCTTTCCAATCAATATCCACCGTAAAGTTCCCCCTTGCTTTTAGTCCTTTTACCTCGCCATCTTTCCAAGCTGATGGCAATGCGGGCAAGAGATAAATTTCACCTGGTTCCTGCGACTGCAAAAGCATTTCAGCTATGCCAGCCGTCCCTCCTAAATTTCCGTCTATTTGAAAAATCCCAGGTGGATGGAGATCAAATAAATTGGGGGACAACTGCTGCCTGATTAGTTCATCCAGGTTTTTTAAACATTTGTCCCCCTTACTTAAGCGCGCATAAAAGTTGACTACCCAGGCCCTGCTCCATCCTGTCTGCCCGCCCCCGGACGACAACCTCTTTTCAATTGTCTTTTCCGCAGCTTCAAAAAGTTTGGGGGTTTGCGTAGTTATTTGGTTGGATGGGTATAGCCCGTAGAGGTGTGAGATATGCCTGTGCCCTGACTCTATTTCCTGATAGTCTTTGTACCATTCCCGGATTGTACCGTCTTTCCCCACTTTGATCCCGGGAAGTTTATTCATTGCTTTTTCTATGGGGCCGCTAAGGTTGTCCACATTCAATACTTTCTCTGCCTTTAAACAGGCATTGAATACGTCCCGGATGATTTGGATATCCATGGTCGAGGCTACGGTGTTCAACTGTGGCCTGCCCGTTGCTGGATTCAAATAGGAGTTTTCAGGAGAATAAGAAGGGGCAGTGACCAATTCCCCCTTGTCATTTTCCTGTAAAAAGTCGAGGATAAACCTGGCCGCGCCCCGGATCATCGGATAGGCTTTTTCTTTGAGATATTCCTTGTCCTGGGTAAACTCATAATGCCGCCAAATCGTCAACGACATCCATGCCCCGGCCAATGGGAAGCAGTACCCGTTAGCTACCTGCGACTTTTTACTCGACCCGGCAGGTGTTGTCCGTCCAAAAGGGTTGGTGGCATGGTGCGCCATCCAGCCATCTGACCCAATTAACTTTTGGGCTGTTTCCCTTCCCCTGTCCGACAACTGCACCATGAAGCTGGTAAGGGGATTCACCGATTCAGATAAATTACAGACCTCGGCAGGCCAATAGTTCATTTGCAAATTGATGTTCAAGTGATAATCGGACTCCCAAGGTGCCCACATATCTTTGTTCCATATCCCCTGCAAATTGGCCGGCAAAACAGACCTTCCCATTGAACTGGACATGAGCAAATACCTGCCATACTGGAAGAACAGGCGCTCCAGCCCGAAATCGTTTTCCCCATTGGCCATTAACTCGATCCTCTTGTCGGTGGGCAAACTATCCGCAGATTCCCCTTCGATGTCCAGAAACATCCGGTCAAAAATCCCGGAAGTATACCGGATGTGGTCTTCTTTAATTTTGTCGTGTGGGGTATTCAGTGCTGCTGCTAACTTGTTCAGGGACTTCTGCCGGGCATCAATGTTCCTGTCAAAATCCATTTTGTTGATGTTGTAGTCAGTGGCCGTGCTTAAAATGACCGTAAATGCGGAACTGTTTTCAACCACTAATTGATCGCTTTCGCAACGGACTGTACCATTATCAGCCACTACCCCGATATGGGAGAAAAATTTCATGTGCAGCCCTCCTTTTCCCGATCCTCCGGGATTGTCATCGTAACCCGTGCTGTCATCCGCTACCTGCCCTGCAATTTCCAGTATTTTATTTTGAATTGTATTTTTAGAAATGTCCCTGCTCCTCTCAAAATCGATGGTGCACGATGTCTTTTCATTGTCTGGGCTATAAAACCGGTAGAGCAGAACATCATATTTGGTCGATATGAAAGATTCGCGGATGAATTTTTTCCCTTTGATTTTATACTCAACCGAGAAAATCCCGGTTTGTAGATCCAGTTTCCGTTTGTAAGAATCATAAGTGTCCTGACCTGCAAATTTCAGGTACAAATCCCCCAAAGGTTCGTAAGACCTGAACGAAGTTGGTGAAACAGCCAAATTATGCATCGCGTATTTCATGGCTTCGTCATATTTCCCTTCAAGGTTCAATTGCTGGAATTCCTTGTAGTGCTCCCTGGCATCTTTGGGATAGGGATTTTCGGGGGCTCCTGCCCATAAACTTTCTTCATTGAGTTGTAACCGCTCTTTTCCGACCGTTCCAAAGGCCATCGCCCCGATCCGGCCATTGCCCAACGGAAGGGCCTCCATCCATTTGTGGGCAGGTTGTTTGTACCACAGTACATTTTTTTGAACCGTTTTTGATGAGCCGCAGGATGTCACTGCAAACATCAATATCATAGCACAAAAACTAAAATAAGCTTTCATATTTGGGTCTTTTATAATTTCTTTAGATGAATGGCATTTCCCCCTCCGGGCGCCAATCTGACCTTCAATTTCGTACCCGGTTCAACCTCTTGTTCCTCAATTTTATAGGATTCCTTGTTGGTGAGAAAATTTGAATCATCGGCATCGCTGTAGATGGTCGCCAGGTACTTGCTGCCCTTGGGCAGGAAACCCAAATCGATCTCAACATTCCGTTCTTCCCTGTTGGTCAGTGACCCGATGAACCAGTCTTCACCAGCAGCCCGGGCAACAACAATGTATTTATCGATATCGCCCTGCAGCACCTTGAAACTATCAAATTGCGATGGCATTTCTTTAATGCATTCAAACAGGTCGCTTTTTGCCAGATAGGCTTCCGGGGCATCCGGCAGGATCATCCACCCAGTGTAGGCCACAATAAGTTTTGCAACCTCTGCGGAAACTGTGCCGGAAATTTCCTCGAACACACGCGCCCGTGACTGCGCATGGTTGAGATCGAACCAACCATTGGTATAATCAAGCTTCCCGGCAATCATGTTGATAAAAGCAGAGGAAACGGCTGTTTCCGGAGAGTAAGAGCGTTTGGCATCTGCCTGGGCATGGCAAAATTCCCGTGCCATCACGTTCGGATAGGTTCGGTCATCCCCATTTGGTGGGACAGGGCCGTCATGAAAGTCCACCATCAGCTTGTATTTGGCACACAGTTTTATCACCTCCCGGGTATGCCTTACTTTTTGTTCCCAACTGCCTTTCATGAACCCATACTTCACACCAACTGCACCCCATGCTGAAAATTGTTTGAGCACACGCTCCAGCCCGAACTTCTTTGCACCCACATCATTCAAATATAGAATCAAACCAACACCTCTTTCCTTTGCATAGGATATGGTCTCTTCAATATTGATCCCTTTCCTGGCTACAGTGGGGTCGGAATTGTCGTTGAACTCCGGTCCGTACCAATCCGCATCGATCAACAAATATTGAATATTGTTTTTTGAGGCGAAGTCGATCAGGCGCTTGTGGCTGGGGGTGTTCAACCCATAGACAAAACCACCGGGGGCTTTGTATCCCCAGACACGCCAGTCCCACATTGACTTGCCGGGCTTGATCCAGGAGGTATCTTCAATTTTACAAGGCTCGTTCAAGTTATCCAACAGATTGGATCCAACCAGATCGCCCGGCTGGTTCCCAACAATAAATGTCCTCCACGAGGTCTTTAAGGTATACTCCGCATCTGTCGGATCAATATGGACCGAGAGGGAGTTTTTAAATTGCGTGGTCTGCAAAGTGAAAGGGGTATATTGGCTGATCTCAGCTTCATGGATTGCCATGTAACAATTTTCCCGAAGTTTTAAGACCATTGGGATACGTACCATCATGGAAGTGTCGCCAACGCTTAAGGGACCAACATTTGGGCGTTCGCCATTATAGGCCCAATAAGTAGGTTTATCGAAAAAATTAAGTGTTGTCTCATCCCCAACAACTTGTAATGGCTTTTGACCTTTGCTATCAATTATGTACCGATAGGCAAAACCATCATCGTAACAACGAAAAACAATATCATAAACCCCCAATGGGCTGTTCTTTTTCTGGAGATGGACAATATATTGGTTGTAGTTGTTTCGCACACTCCTGCTTTTTCCAACCACCGGTTTCCAGGTAGTATCAACATAGGATTTTTCCACACTTTCCAAGCTGATATGACCAGTGGCTTCCGGATTGGTCTTTAAACCAATAGGGGAATTTTTGAGGACTTGGGTTCCATTATAGGAATAACTAAACAGGACAGAGTCCCCTTCCACCGTCAAAGCAAGCTGTTGCCGCTGATCGGGACTGGACAACTGAACCTTGTCCTCCATCTGGCATGAAAGGAGTAAAAGAAGAAATAAGGCTTGGAGTATTTTTTCCATCGTTTTTTTTGTTTTTCTATTTTTATTTATCGTATCGACTCGTATTTCCTTTGTCCTGCATTAAAAAGCATTTCGTCCCAACTGTGCGGAAATTCCAGCTTAGTACCCTCCAGATCATTATACCCGTGCAGTTGTCCATCGGTGTAATAACGGATCTTCCCGATGCCAACGGTATAGTAGCCATTGTCTTTTAGATATTGGATAAAAGTTTCGGAGCCATTAGGGTGCGGCTTTTCAGCGATAAACTCCCGGCAGGCCTCGTTGCTTATATAGTCTGTTGTCTTTGGATACATCCCTGTGAGAATACTACAGCGCGAAGCCCCGCAGGTTGGGATGCTAGCGAAATGGTGCGTAAAAACTTCTCCATCAGCAGCAAGCTTGTCTATGTTGGGCAATTTGATATACTGTTGCCCATAATAACCTAGTTCAGACCGCAGGTCGTCCACACAAATGAACAAAATATTGGGACGCTTCGCCTCTTCATCTTTCGCCTGCAGGGCGCTACCGTACAACAGAAAGCCCGACGAAAAAACACAGATCAAGAGGAGATAAGCATTTTTCATGACAACGAATTATTTTTTGTTTTCAGATTTCTGAATGCTTAAAAACTTGTCCGCATACCTTTTCCCCAATTCACGTTGGGATGCCGAATTAAAATGGAGATGGTCGCCCCGATCTGTCAGCCCTTCGGAGGAAACAAAATAGAGGTTGTCGTTGTCAGCGGCAACAGTTCTGATAATTTGATTGATGTCTTCAAAATAAGCTGCCTTTTCTTCGGGCTGGGCAAACCTCCCTATTTCCCCCATGATAATCGGCAATGTGTCGTTCCCCACGCTTTCCCTGAATTTGGAGAGTAACTGAAGTAATGAATTTTGATAATTCTGCAAACCTGCTTTACTGGCATTGCTTTCGCCTTGATGCCACAATACTCCTTTGATGATTCCTTTCTGTTTGGCCAACTGCACCTTTTGCCTGAAATTGCTCAATAGCTTCACGCCCCGGTGTTCTTCATCATTCAGCCACTGGAAGACAGAGCTCCCACCAACCGCACAGGGGACCAGTGCTATGGTTATGGAATCGGGAACACCTTTCAACAGTTCTTTGGCAAAACTCATCCCACAATCAAGGGCATCACTCGACTCATAAAAATGCAATGGCTCTTTGGCGAGGATCCATTTATTTCCTTTATTGATTGTTAATATGCGCTTATTGGTAACAGTGTCCTGTGCCTCAACTGCACCCCGGCCAGCCATATTGGACTGCCCTGCCATTAAAAAGACCCAGGTGTTTGCTTTCGAAGCTTCCTGTCCCACAGGATTACCCTTGCTCGCTGAGCCTTTCTTTGAATGGGAAACACATGAAACGAAAAATATGGAAACCGATAATACAAAAATCTGAATACAATATTTCCCGAATACATTATTTTTCATCGTGGTATATTTTATTTATTAATACTATTCTTTCCAATGCCGCCACCAGAAACCATTCCATGAAGGTCAACTTTGAAAATCAAACACCTACCAGTCATCTGTCCTGAACAAGGATGCCGGTTGGCCGTAAGCATTGTATAGTTCGCCAACCGCAAAATCCTGAAAGGCATACCTAACTGCTATCGGATAAATCACATCTGTAGCAGAGAGGATAACTTTATTCTCAGTTTACAAGGGCATCCATTAAATGGATGCCCTTTACTTTCACCAAACTAAACTATGCGCTAAAATTCTTAGAATTGTAAAGCATAGAACTCTATGTTTCCAAAATAAAAATTTGCACTACCATTGAAGTTTTCCAGAACTTTTATTCGAAGATAGCGTGCATTTATATTTCCTTCAATTAAACATTCGAGTCCACCTTCTGCTGTTGTTTTATCTTCATCAGTCAATTCTTCACCAGCAGATGGTTTTTGAAAAGTATAGGTTCCCAATAAATCCCAATCAGAAAAATCACTACTGGCAGGCAATTCATCAGCACCATAAATTTCGATTGTTTTAGCATTTGAACCTCCAAAATAGTGTTCGTCCGTATTAAGTCTAAACCAAACTTTAAGTTTGGACAACTTTAGGATCTTTCCAAGGTCAAAAGATAAAGAACTTCTTTCTTCTGAGAAATCAAAGGCAGTATAAGTAGAAAATTTCCCATCAAAAAGGTTACTATACTTTGAACCCCACACAGGATCTTTAACATCATTATCTAGTTCCATAATGCTTGAAGCATCCACTTCAACAATCTTTTCTACCAAAACAGGTTCAGGAATTAATTCATAAGTTGGACTATATGTTGGGATAGTATCAAGACAGTTTTCTTCAGGCAAATAATATGTTAGGTAATCAAGCTCTGAACCAAACATTGAGTTGGGTAGATTTACTTCATTTACATCTGGAGAAACAGAAATTGTTTGGATTACACCGTCCTGATCCTTATAGTTCAATCTAATTCCAACAGATTTATCAGGACTTGAACTAAACATAACAACTGCTCCCCCATCTACTCCTTTTACCTCATCTATTATACGTGGAAGCAACGTTTTCTGGTATTTCTCGCCATAAACATTTCCATAAGCATTTGACGGAACGGATTTGTCTCCCATTTTATTTACAGTGATAACATTGAAAATCACTGCGCCTTCAGTAATACTATTGATCTCAACTTCAACCGATGCTGTATCATCAGACGGAATAGGCGTCTCTACAGTTTGCTCTCCCCATTCGACAACAAATTTATCGACATTTGAGGTTCCCACAACCTGTGCTTTTATCATACACCTTTTATATCCTGGTATAACCTCAATACTATCAGGCTTTACCGAATATACAATTTCACCTCCCTCCACATATTCCTGATGAACTTCATCAAACTTTTCGCATGATGAGAGAACAATTAGTAGGGATAAAAAGGAATATATTAAATTTTTCATTTTCTAATTTTTAAAGTTATTCTTTTACTTGTCCATAGAATTTCAAATCACCGAGATAACTATACAAGGTATTCGCAAAGGTTTTATCTATAGCAATTCTAATATACCTCACTTCTGGCATTTCTATCGAAATTTCACACTCAAAACCATTGTCAACATAAGCTTTATCTTCAGTTGTTAATTCAGCACTAAATGGTAATCCAGAAGGTTTCTTAATATCATAAGTACCTAAGAGTTCCCAATCAGAAAGATCATTTGATGTTGGCAACTCAGCCGCACCATATAGACGAAATTTTTGCGGATTACCCAAGCCATAGTAGTGAGACGGATCTGTAACTCTTGAGTACAAAATAAATCGACTTAACTTAGCTCTAGCGTCCAGGTCAAAAGAAAATATTTGAGGATATGCAGTTTCAAAAGCCACATATGATCTTATGTCACTGTCAAATAAATTTCCCCATGCCCCGCTCCAGGAGTTCCTATGGGTATCGTTATCTAAAACCATCAAATTGCTCTGATCGAACACTATTTCTTCTTCAAACAAAGGAATTGTTGATCTAAACAAAGTGTCGCTATAATTATCATAACGGTCTCTGATAACTGCTGCAAAGGTACGCTCTTCTGGTTCAAATCCTCGAAGGGATTTAACTCCTTCACTTGCCTCGGTATAAACCCATTCCAACGGATTAAATTTTCCTGTTGAATCTTGTACAAGTAGGTTTATTATAACTGGAGCATTAAATTTATTTTCCCATGTAAATTTTGCACCTCCCCAGTCAGTAGAAATTTTTAATGCTTTAAAAATTTTGAAGATAGGAGCTTCTTCAGGATGAACCGTTGCTATTACTGCTTCTCCTTCATTATTACTTCTATCAATACACGTTAACTTAATCTCATAAGACTTTATTTCATTAAAGCCTTCTAGTGTTACGCTATTGTTATAATAACTTGACTTAACTTCCATCTGTTTATCATTAACAACGTAACTTGCTTTCAGGTATAATAAATCCGCATCATTTGGAAGTTTATATTTTATTGTTGCAACACCCGAACCATTTTCGATACTCTCAATTTGTGGAGGTCCAGGTGCAATAGCATCATTGTCTATTGGTAACAATTCCTTTTCTTCGGTACAAGCAGTTATAAAAACTGCGATCCAAAAAAAGTACAAATACTTTATATTTTTCATATGTATTTTTTTTATAAGTTAAAATTAGATGCAACTACCAACCAATATTTTGAACAAGATTTGGATTTTTGGTTAACTCGCTTTCCTTAATAGGCCAGAAATAGTCTCTAATATTAAAACTGGGAACGTAAAGTACTTTGGGTTGGTAGAAATTCTTCGCGTCCTTCTCCAAAAGAGTCCATCCAACAACAGGTTCGTTAAACAAACTAGAGGCTTTCTTCCATCTACGCACATCCCAATATCGTTGTCCTTCCATTGCAAGTTCTATTAAGCGCTCCTGATGAATAATTTCTCGCATACCTTGTTTGGTTTGGGGTTTGCTCGGATTGTTCGAAAATTTTTCCCAACTCTCAACTACACCTAACAGTCCTGCTCTATTACGAACGCGGTCTATGGCTTCAAAAACTTTACTATTGGGATTATCAGCTATTTCATTTTCTATTTCAGCTTTTAAGAGGTAAAGATCGGCCATGCGAACTACCGGAAAGGCATAACCATATGCGGACAAGCTTGTACCATTACTATTTACAACGGTCTGTAAATGAACCAGTTTTTTAGCCCAGTATCCTGTTATTGAATATTGTGTTGCGTTATATTGATTTGCAGGCTCTCCAAACCTGGTTCGAACAACCTGTAATTCACCCTCTTCATATTTTCCGCTTCCGTACCAAACGCCTCTATCAAAGCCTAATGAAGAGTAAAAACGAGGTTCCCGAT
Source organism: uncultured Sunxiuqinia sp. (assembly GCF_963678245.1). Classification (NCBI taxonomy): domain Bacteria; kingdom Pseudomonadati; phylum Bacteroidota; class Bacteroidia; order Marinilabiliales; family Prolixibacteraceae; genus Sunxiuqinia; species uncultured Sunxiuqinia sp. The sequence goes on along the minus strand of NZ_OY782767.1, from coordinate 416,552 downwards.
TAAAGTGAAGTTGAACCGTTTGTTCTCCTTCTTCAATAAAATTTTTGTCCTCTTCTCCTGCAGTCCTAAGCTGGTAACGATTTGCATAATCCCAAGAAGTATCTTCATCAATCGGCACACCATTATTTGAATAAAATTGTTCCGCAATTTTTAGTGTTGGTGCAAGATTTGAAGAACAAACTCCATCTACATAAGATTGTAATCTTGCAAAAGAACGATATTGGATATCGCTTATCCAACTTGAATTATCTCCCCAAATTATTTCTTTATTAAAGCGTTCAGTTATTACACTTCGCAGAGCACAGTTCAATTTCAAATCATCTCCTATGGTATAGGCACTTCTATAATCATCGACCTGATAAAGTCCATGTCCTGCATTTAAGCATAAGCTAATTGCAGAATCGCAGGCGCTTAATGCTTTTTGCCACTTTGAAGCATCATAATCCGGATTAAAAAGTTTTTTACCATCCTTGTTTGTTAGAGTAGAAAAATCGGAATTACCATTGAATAATGGGCTTGCTGCCTCAACCAATATTCGAGCTTTCATTGCCATCGCAATTGGTTGAGTTATACGTCCCATTTCCTCGGCTTGGTTTTCAATCCGCACAGGCAAATCAACTACAGCTTCATTAATCAATTCTATTATATAATCGAAAGTTTCATCTACAGAGGAACGCTCTTTTAATAATTCGTTAGCTGGGGTACTCACCGGTTGATTTTCTTTTATTAAAATAACAGGACCATACATGCGAAGTAACCAAAAATGGTAATACGCTTTCAGAAACTTCACTTCAGCTTTCCAACGGAGCGTTTCATATTCATCCATATCCTTAGCATTGTCAATATTTTGTAGAAAAATATTACAATCCCTGATGCCATTATAAAGTTTTGATCCGCCTCTACTTCCATTCCAGTAATTAAGTATCGGATCGGTAACAACCTGATCACCTCTACCTATAGACCAGGCACGCACATTATCTATTTGTAAGGTTGCGTCTGGCATCCAGGCTTCATCACCCGAAAGGAAAGCTGGATTTTCGGAAACCCATCCATGCCTTGGCATGTATGAATAGCAAGTTACCAAATATTTATATGCCTGATGTTGATTAGTAAAAGCATTGTCGATAGTTGCAACATTATCTGGCACAACATCAAGATAATCTGAGCACGATGTTCCTACAATTAATAGGAATAATATCTGTATATATATAATTTTCTTCATGTTTATAAAAATTTTAGAATGAAACATGTACACCAATATTCATAACACGTTGTATTGGGTACCCTAATCCGTTTCCTGCCATTTCCGGATCCCAAAGTTTAAATCCACTCCAACTAACTAAGTTTGATCCATTCAAATAAACTCTTAAACGCTCAGCACCAATACGTTCAATTAATTGAACAGGAAGAGAATATCCTACCTCCAATGATTTTAAACGAAGAAATGAGCCGTTTTGCATAAACCAGGTATTCTGTTGAGAGTTGTTTTCAACATTATACGAAGCAAGACGTGGCCATAATGCAAAAACATTTCGATTATCTTCGGACCAGTGATCATTGGCTATTACTTCGAGCAATGCATTATTGGTAACAATATCATCATCCTGATTGCTATCAATAAAAGGAGCACTATTCTTAACATCTATCCAAAAAGAAGATCTTGCAGAGCCTTGAAAGAAGCAATTTATATCAAAGTTTTTATACCCAACAGAGGCACCAAAACCGTATACAATCTCGGGTGTAGTTGGATGGCCAATAGGAACACGATCAAGTGAAGATATTTTACCATCACCATTAATATCTCTGTATTTTAGATCACCTGCCATATATTCACCAAAGGTTTGTTCTGGTGAATTTTTCACTTCACTTTCATCTACAAACAACCTTTCTGCTATATATCCCCACCTTTGATTAATTGGTTGATCTACCTTAGATAGCCAAGGAGTTTCAGAATAGTCTGGTTCTTCTACATATTTGAATTTACCTGTTGCATATGTGAAGTTACCACGAAAAGTAACCCAAAGATCGTTATTGAAAAATTGGTTATAATCTGCAGAGATATCAAATCCTTGACTATAGGCCTCTCCAACATTGGCACGAACATCTGCCTGTAGTCCCGCATCCGCAGGAATAATCCTGTCCATTAGGATGTTTGAACGATCTTCTCGGAATAAATCAAGTTGCAATTCTAGTTTATCGAACAAACTCACTTCAGCACCAATATTTAGTTTTTTTGCAATCTCCCACGTAATGTCCGAATTTTCATAACGTGAAATAGAAACTCCATTTTGACTGAACGAATTTTCGATTCCAAACGAGGCCCCCATTTCACTGTCATTCATATTGACATTCGACAAATAGAAGAAACGATCATCAGCACTACCAATTGCATCGTTACCAACCAATCCATAAGTTACTTTCAATTTTAGGTTTGTTAGTTTATCTTTAATTCCGTCCCAAAAAGGTTCATTACTAACTACCCATCCTATTCCTACTGATGGGAAAAAACCAAAGCGTTCACCTTCAGAAAACCTTTCGGAACCATTATAGCCAAAATTAAATTCAGTAAAATAGCGACGATCATATGAATAAGTAAATCGGCCTGATAAGCCTAGATTACGGTATGGTAAAGATTTTTGCAAGCTCCCCTGATTGGCTTTCTTTGATTCTCGCATCATGTATACAAGCATACCTGAAAGGTTGTGTTTTCCATTGATTGTTTTATCGTAATTAATTGCGCTTTCTACATAAAACGAACTACTAATTTGTTTGTCTCCTTCCTCATACCCCAAATATTCTGTTCCCCCATCAGGGTTAAATGGGTTTAAAGTATAAGTGTTACTTGGTCGATCATATAAACCTACCTGATAATAAAATGGGTTATAACTTCTTCGCACATCGAAAAAAGAATAGCGATTTGTGTTTCCCATTATTCTAAACCTTAGTCCGTCAGTTATCCACTTTAAATCTTCTTCTAACTCCAGCTGTGTTAAAAGCAAAGTTTTTGAATAATCTTTATAACCTTTTACCAGATCGGAGTAAGGGTTTACATAATTACCATTTCCTGCATTACCAAATAATATATGCTCGGTAAATTGATTATCTAAACTTGGCTCATAATAAGCCGGAAAATCAACAGGGCTGGTTCTAACAGCTTTGTTGTAAATAGTAGTACCTCCATCAAGCGGTCCGGTATAATCATCGAAGGTACCATGCATTCTTACCTTCATTTTAGTAGTATTTGTTAGATTGATTGTAATGTTGGCTCTCAAAAGGTATTTATTCAACTTAATGTTATTATTAAAGTCATTTCTTTTGTCAATATTTAACATTCCATTATCCTGCTTGGCTGAACCTGCGATATAATACTGAGCTACTTTTCCTCCTCCGTTAACGTTCATATTAAAACGACGGTTCTGTGCATAATTCTTAAAAAGTAAATTTTGCCAATCCATGGCTGGATAAACAAACTCATTTGTTCCTTTTTCTGTATTTCTAATTTTACTTTCAGTATAGGGAATTGCTCCCAATGGATTTCTTGTACGTACAGCTTCATTAAAGAGATTCATATAAGTAATTGGATCGGAAAGCTCAATTTCTTGTGTTGGCTTTGAAAACGACTCCTCGTACCTAAAAGATATTTTGGTCTTTCCCTCCCGTCCTTCTTTGGTGGTTACCAGAATTACACCATTTGCTCCGCGTGCACCATATAAGGCCGTTGCGGTAGCATCTTTCATAATTGAGAAACTTTGTACATCATCTGGGTTTAAGCGTGACAAATCATCTGCACTTAATTCTATTCCATCAATAAGGATCAATGGATCTTTTTTATATCCAAATGTAGTCACGCCACGAATAAAAAACTCGGCATTGTCTTGTCCAGGTTCTCCACTTCTTTGATAGGAAATAACACCAGACATTCGTCCTGCTAACGCAGTTGTTAAGTTAGATGTTGGTATATGCAGTTCATCAACATTTACGCTTGAAATGGAGGACAATACACTTTCTTTCTTTTGTTTACCAAAGGCTACAATTGTTACATCTTCCAATTCCTGCGTTTTGGGTTCTAATTGTACATTAATTTTTGTCTGATTACTTACATCAATCACTTGGCTTTCCATTCCGATAAAGGAGAAAACCAACCTGTCGCCGGGATTGGCTTCAATGCTGTATGTACCATCATTGTCCGTAATAACACCTCTTGTAGTACCTAAAATAGTAATGGTTACACCGGGGATAGGCTTCTTTTCGTTGTCGGTAACTTTCCCTTTAACTTTGTTTTGTTGCGGAGCCTCGACTTTACGATTCTCTACCGGTACTTTTTTTTCGTCTGTTCCTTTTTTAAAGAGAAAAACTTGTCGGTCATCAATTTTGTAATTTACGCCTATATCATCCAGCAAATGATTAAGGATTTTCTCAATGTTTTCATTTTTAACAGAAATACTTCTCTTTTCATCTAACTCTGTAATTTTTTGATTGTAGATGAAAATAAATTCGCTTTTTTGTTCAATGGAATTTAAAATCTCAGTTAAAGTTGAATTCTCCAAATGAAGATTAATCTTTGTTTTCTGCGAATAGCTGGTTGCAGAAAAAGCCATGGTACCTGTGAAAATCAGAATAGTTAGCAACTTCATTTTCAACAAAATTAAATTCATTCCCTCCCGTTCTCGAAAAGGATGAACAATTGACATTTTTTTCATAAGTTTGAACTGTTTTTAAATAAATAATTTTGCCCTTGGGCATTATTGAATCCGGTTAATGCTGGTAACATTAACCGGATTTTTTATTTCGTTTTATTTATATATACATATTCGTCTCCTCTTCTTTCATAACTCGCATCTGAAATAAAAGCTAAACCATCCAGAACTTTTGTAAAATCAGTTTTTAAATCAAGTTTTCCGTAAACTTTTTCAAACCGTGCATTCTTATCACAGCTCAACTTGATGTTGTAATAACGGGAAACCCGTTTTAATACCTCAGAAACATCCTCATTTACGAATATTAAATAACCATCCTTCCATGCAGTGTAAGAATCAGAGTTCTCGATGTCGTTAATTTCTATCTCCGATTTCTGTAAATCAATTGTTGCTTTTTGTGATGGTTCTACAAAGATTTCCCTATTTACTTCAGCCGTTTTTAAACTAATGCTGCCTTCAATAAGCACAATGCTATAAGTCTCATCTGAATGATATGCCTGAAAATTAAATTCAGTTCCGTACACTTTTAAAGAAGCATGATCTGTTTCGACAAAAAATGGGCTTTCAATGTTTTTTGCCACTTTAAAAAAACCCTCTCCTTCTAATCTCACTACTCGTTCCCGTCCGCTAAATACTGGGGGAAAGATTAGTTTCGACCCTGAATTCAACCAAACTTTCGAACCATCTGATAGCACTACATATGATCGTTTCCCAAATGGCACAACAAGCTGGTTAAAGCTCTCTCTAGAATTTTCCTGAGAAATTTCTGTAGAATCATTCAGCACAATACCTGCACCATCTGATGAATAACTTATCGTTGACTGAGGACTATTAATTTCAATGGATTCGCCATTACTTAGAATCAACTCAGCATTGAGTGGTTTGTCTTCGCTAAGTTTATCTGTCGCTTTATTTGTTGACACCTGATAAAGAACGACAACAGAAAGACTGATGATTGCCAATAAAGTCGCGGCAATCTGAATTTGTTTCGATAATATCAATGGCTTCCTCCTGCTCGCTTCAATTATTTGCCATGACTTTTTTATTTTTTGTGAATCTTGTTTAGCAGGTACTACTTTTAACGCCTTTATAATATAAGAAGCTAATCGGATTTCTCTTTTTTTATTAGAATACCTTTGAATTAAATCATCGATATTCAATTCTGAATTTTTATGATTCACAATCTCCTGAAAATCATCATCCATGACAAATTCTTCGATGGTATATTCTTTATATTTACTTAAATCTTTCATTGAAAAGAATAGTTTTCAATTATATGTGTTAAAAAATCAAAAATCTGGACACCTTAAATGACAAAAAAATAATATTTATTTAAAGAATAAATTAAATAACTATGGATAAACATGTTACAAGAAGTAAAAAAGCAAGAACTTAATTGAGGTTCTTGTAGAAGAGTAGGTACAAGATAGTGCTATCTGTATTCTCTCTCAGAATCTCTTCCGTCTCTTTTCTTATTGATGTGATGGCCCGGTATAATAATTTGTAGCAGGAGTCAACAGAAATTTTCAATATTTCCGAAATCTCTTCATACGAAATTTCCTTCTCAAATTTCAAATAAATGATTTCCCTTTGTCGGTTGCTTAATTTTCTGATGCTTTCTTTGATTGCATCATAAGTTTTTTCAAGCTTTATCTTATCATGGACTTCGCTATTCTCCACACTTTTGAAAAAATCAAATTGCAAATTGTCCGATGTGTCGTCTCTAAATATTTTATTATGAGCTTCAAGCTCTTTAAATAAAGTACGTCTAAATATACTAACCAAATAACCAGATAAATTCTTCACTTCACCTATTCGTTCCCTTGTATTGAGAAAATTAACGAACATATTTTGGATTGTATCTTCAACCGCCTGGATATTCTTGGTCAATCTTAGTCCATAGTCGAATAAAAAATCATAGTAAGCAAAATAGATTTTGGATAGTGCATTCAATTTACCTTCCTTGACAAATTGGTTCCAGTAATAATTAATTTTAGCCTGATTATCCATTTACTCTATTTGATTTTTTCTTTTAAAGGTTGATAGATATTGCTAATATTTCTTTTAAAAAGTAATAAAATGCTAAAATTTGATTATCCACAACCGGAGGATATATGATCTTGGAAAATATATTTCATGATCACTTTAATTTCCATTTACCTTAACAGTTCCTAATTTTCCAAATGGCAATACATCTTTCGCTCAAATAACAAACATTACTAATCATCAAGTCCATTAAGGTCAGAACTGATAGTTACCTTCCCTTTCCCGGGATTTACTTTGGCAAAAAAATCACTACTTGTTTCTATGTTACTTGAAGTATTCAGGTGAATAATTTTATTGTCAACAGTATTGTCGAGCAAAGTCATTTGCCCTTTGGCATTGAAAACCGTTCCGTAAATATTGATTGCAGTTGGAAAATAATCCGGCATTGCCTTGTTGGAGCGGAATTTTATCCCACCGTTCTTCAAACTTGAGTTGCAGATCGTGATCGCATCAATTGGGGTATCCACGCCCAGAAATTCCTTGGTGCCATCATGCATCACCCTAATATTGTCAAAAACCAGCTGCTTCTGCATAGGGATCTCAGCTCCCGGATAATACGAACGGCTCCAAATACCGTTATCAAAGTGAATGGAAAAACCTACCCGGGGCTTTTCCAGATAGATGTCCCTGAAAGTCACGTTTCTGACCCCGGCAACATGCTCGTCTCCTTTTTGCACCATCACCCATTTGATCCCATCCAAAACTTTTGTCCCTTCGGTATGTGTGGGGCGTGTCTCAGAGATGTATTCTTTTCCGTCCGGTTTGCCATTTGGCATAATGCCGTCAACCCTGTAAATCCTGCCATTAGACACCACAGCATCTGCATTCTGGACTTTCATGCTTTCATGCCAATCGATCCAGCCACCGGCCAGTATCCGGCAGAAAAAACCAACCAACTTTTGGTCACCACTGAGATCATAGCAGTTTTTAACCAGTCCGTTCTCAATCCAGCCCAATTCAGGGTTTGAGGTGGCATAGTCATGGGCATTCAGGGCAATGGCGTCATCAACGGTTTCAAACACGACATTGGAGATGGAAAACCGGTTTCCGCGCCCCAAATGTATCCCGTCCTTGGTACCTTTAAGAATAACATCGTCGATAACCAGGTCTTCGAACGTACAGACATGGATCCCAAACTGGGGGTTTTCAATGTCAGAACACCTGAACCCCTCGATCTTCAGGTCTTTGATATAGAAAAAAGCAATTTGTCCCCGCAGGCCAAATACTTCATCAAACGCTTTGAGCACATGGTTCACACTTACGTTCAATCCTTTTATGACGATGTGTTCATCATATGTTCTGGTCAGAGCTCCCTTGTTTAAAAGAACATGGGTAAAAGGCCCGGCCTCGTCCACTTTCTTCAGGATGACTCCGTTGCCAAACTCCAGGGTAGTGTTGCTCCCAACGTAAGTTGTTCCGGCCACTTTATAGGTTCCCGGTTGGCTCACGATTATTGTCCCTCCCTGGTCGACCGATTTTTGCAGGGCTTTCACGTTCTCAACGCCTGTGGCATTTGGCGAGAACCCAAAATCTGCGGCATTTGTAAATCCCGGGTTTTGGGCATCTATCGACAAACATGATGCGATAAATGCAGTAAAAACTAAAAGTCTTAAAATCATTGTTCTATTATTTATATTCATTTTCTGATTAATTTATTCTTTTGCAACATCAATTTTTGAATAATTTCTCAAACTTGACGGTACAGTTTGCCTATTGCTAAATGACAATGATGGCGCCAATATCATTACAGACCAGCTAACACCTGCTAACTGAATAAATTTTTGTCTTACCATCTTCATTCTTTGTATTTCATTATCCGACCGAAAACATTCAAAAAAAAATCTTCAATATCCTCACCAGTCATCTGTCCTAAATGAGGAAGCTGGCAGGCCATAGAGGTTGAATAAGTTACCGTCAACATAATTGTCGAAGGCATACCTCACCGCTACCGGATCAGGGACTTCCTTTGAAGTAAGGATGACCTTTCGTCCTTTTATCTCAGCAACAGCAGGATGAAATGTCCTGTCTTTCCCAGCTACTTTGAATAGGCGTAACTCTTGGTCATAGGAAGTCAGGTTCTCATTAAAGGTCAGTTCCACACTGGAACCCTTAATGGTCATGTCTTGAAATTCAGGCCCACGACAGGCGATCCCTTCAATTCCGTAGGTTTCCTTCAACGCGAAATAAGCCAGCCGCTCCCCAGCGGCTCTTTTATTGCCCGGATGAATGTGATCTTTGTTTCCCACATCCAACAACGAAACCATACCAGAATTTGGAATTCTCTTTGACGCTTCGAGCTGGGCTTCTCTCAGGTAGGCCGTATTTACGGTATTGTCATATTTGTAAGGTGCAATCTGGCAATAATAGAAAGGGAAATCCCCGAGCCCCCATAGCTCCCGCCAGCTCTTCACCATTTGTTCCATGAGCCCCGCATATGTTTGCGGTTCCTTCCGGTTGGACTCCCCCTGGTACCATATCGTCCCGCGCATGGTAATGCCAATCATCGGATAGATCATGGCATTAAAGAGAGCGGTCGATGTATTCGGATTCAATTTTCCATTTCGGTCACTCAATAGGTTTGGATCAACTTCTTTGAGGCTTTCTTCGTCCATCCACGCCTCTATCCGCGTACCGCCCCAGTCCGATTCGATCAGACCAATTGGTACACCCAATGTCTTTTGAAGAAGGTTGCCGAAAAAGTAAGCTGTCGCACTAAAACAGGTGCCGTTTCCCTGTTGCAGGGTTGCCAACTTCCCATGAAGTTATCTTGAGGCTGCAGGCCTTTGTCATTTTCTACCTTGAATAATCTTATCGCTGGTTTGTTGACATTTAGTATAGCCTCATTTGCCCCAAAAACCGGATCGTTCGCTGCGCCGCGTAAAGACATTTCCATATTGGACTGCCCCGAACACAGCCACACCTCTCCGATCAGTATATTCTCAAGTTTTACTATTTCCCCGTCAGATATGATAATTTCATAGGGCCCACCAGCTTCCGGTGTTTTGACTTTAACTTTCCATTTCCCGTCCTCATCAGACTTTACATGATACTTTGCTTTGTCCCAGGAGGTTTTTACCAGTACGGTTGTTTCAGGCCTGGCTGTTCCCCACAGAGCTGCTTCGCTGTTACGTTGCAGCACCATGTTGCTTCCGAAAATTGCCGGAAGTTTTATTTCAGCCTTGGCTGAAATAAAAATCAAACAAAAGCCCACCAAGACCAGCAATTTTATTCTATTCATCATTTTCATTTATGTTGGTTATTGAACATTGTTTATAATTTTAACTTTCAAACTCCTAATTTAAAGTATAAGCAACCTGAGTAGCAGTTTCTTTCCGCCATTCTGAGGCTTCTACTGGTTTATGTAGCTTCTTTGCTGCTGAAGCCATTGACAGCAGATCTTTATAGTACAAACAATTTGTTGACATTGGTTTGATCATCACACACTCTTCAACAGACAAATCCTGTTGATAACCTGATGCTTTTCTCTCCAGGAAATGGATATCAATAAATGAGACCTGTCCCCTGTAAAATCCGTCAGTAGGATCAAGAAAAGGATCATATAACTTATCAAAACAATTCTTTCCATTCTCATAAATCCACTGCCAATCAGCCAATTCAGGATGCTTTTCAAACAAGTCCATAGCTGCCCATAGCCATACTACATCATCGATCCTGCGCGTATAACAATTTGTTCGATATTTTTTAAGAAATTCCTTTTCTGAAAGTGAATCCTGTACCCAATTGCCTGACAGCCCATGGATCATATGGCCTTCAGATATCCTCAGCCCAAGACTGAGACGCAAGTTACGGGTAACTTTCAGTGAATTTAAAATTTTACAGGGATAAAGAGAATTAACACCCAATATCCCTGAGTAACTGATATCACGCGTATATATGCGTAAACCGAAATTTTTACCTGCCCCAAAGTACTCCCCGTCCTCCGTTTTAATAATATTTGATTCAATATTTTCCAATGCTATATTCCACAAACGATTAGTCATTTTCTTATTATAATTGTCAATTCACTTGTTTCAATTCGTCTTCGTTTCCTCCGGCCCAAAATAAGACGACTTCAATCCTCCCTGGTCGATGACTATTTTATCCAACACCACGCCCGGATCGATCATCGTAATTTTCAGCTTGTGCTTTCCAGTTCCGGGAATATCCATCTGACATTCAGGAACCGTTACCGCACGAAGGACATTTTTTTGCCACTCCGGGTTGTTCTCGTCCATGGTTTCTTCTAAGATTGCATTGACGATCACCGGCTTTTCACCATCAACACTAACAGCAAACCGGAGCTGATAATCGGCATCTATAGGCTGGCTGGGCAGACAATAAAAGAGAAGTGTAGCGTCACCACTTGTAGTCGAGTAAAAATCATAGCTCAGTGAAGGTGCACCGCTAAGATCATCCGTATTGAATGGCGGTGCAGTTACCGGGAAAGTTCCCATAGCGTCACCGGTGCGCCCAAGTCCTTGAATCAGTTTCCAACTTATATTGCCTCTCCGGCTTTCCTCCGAGAAATGTTCAGCTTCGATCGAAATCACGCCATTGTCTTCCACAAACTGGTTTTTGCCGGTAACCGGCCAGTCGGGTTTGATGGCCTTGATCTGAATTGGATAAGTTTGACCATTCAATTCAACACTGACAGTTGCTTGGACAGTGTCATTGGTTGAAATCTTATCCCAATCCATCGAAACCCAAATTCTGTTTTGAGTTGCTGTTTGTCCTGACTTTTCAGAAAGTTTTACCCAAGGTTGATCAACTACCGCTTTCCAATTCAAAGGTTCGCATCCTGCATTGAAGACATCCACAAAATATCTGCGATCAGTGTATTTGTTGAAGACAGGCAGCGATGCCGTTGTTGTGTTCAGATTCATTGGTTCTGAATCCCCTTCCGGCACAACGCCACCAGCCATCTTTTGCTGTGGATCAACATGCCCAGTTTCCGGCATATCAAACACGGGCAGCTTACGGGGCTGCCAGGAAATAATGTGGTTCCATTTGCCACTGGCTATCTGTTCGTTGTACCTTTCGGTTTCCGCTTTGATCATTTCAAAAGCTTGTTTGGCCTCATCGGCATATTGGTTGGCAATCACGCGCCCTTGTTTGGCGTACTCGCGACTTTTATAGGCGTACAAAAGCTTCTTGTTCATGTTTGACGCGCCAATCACTTTGTATGCCACCAATTCGAAGAAAGCATCTTTTAAGCGATCGGGTAATTTTTGATAGATGGCTTCTGCTTGTTTTTCCAGCTTGTCATAGGCATCAATGCGTTGTTGCACCTCATCGCCGTCATTAACTAATGAAAGTGCCGGATCCTGGATCGTTGTGTTTGGATAAACTTTGCTCCAGCCCATGTGTTCCGGCTTGCGCGAAAATCCAAGCTGGAAATACTGTTTCAGAAGATCAGCAATTTCGTCAGCATATGCTGCCCCAAACTGGATTTCTGCAAAATAATTATACCAGGACCCAAGATTGTCAGATGAATACTGATCAGGATTCCAGGCTGTGTTCAGGAAGAAGTTCATGCCGATTTCGTTGGCTTTTATATCGCCCACATTAACGATCCAGACCCGTTTGGCGTTGGTTTTATAAGCTTTGTGCATCTCCTCCCAAATCAGGGAAGCAGGAGTTGACTCGATCCACAAGTAGTCGTGTGGTCTCCCCCAATAGGAAATGTGATAATAAACGCCTGCACCACCAGAACGTTGGCGCTCTGCGGAATCTGACAGCTGGCGGATGTAGCCATTATTGTCGTCTGCCCACATGATGGCCGCATAATCCGGTACTTTAGCCCCCATGCGGTAAAGTTTAAGCACTTCTTTGTAAGGGCAAAAAATCTGCGGAATCTGGCTAGCATCTTGCCTTCCACTCTCTTCCTGTAAAATCTTTCGCTGTGCATCAAACACCCGATCCAAGATCTGGACTTTGTCTTCCAGTGTTTTCCCACCGGGCATGCCGCTATCGTGAACGCCCCGCATGCCAATCGTATAAATCACATCATGATTGAGCGTTGAATCCACCCGCTCTCGCCAGTATTCTTTGAGTTGGGCAGGGTTGGTATCGAAGTTCCAATCCTCACGTTTGCCTTCAGCAGGCTCCCAACGATGCCATTCATCCACGTTGTTGCGGAGCATCGGCTCTGCATGCGACGAACCGATAAAAATGCCGTATTTATCAGCCATTTTGATGTCACCGGGATACGTAAAAAAAGCGCGGGTGCAAGGATGCATGGCTGGCCAAATGGCGTTGGCTTTCAGCCGCAGCAACAGTTCAAAAACTTTCGCGTAAGTCTTCGGCCCGATGTCACCTGTCTCCGGCTCAAAGGTTTTGGCCGCCCAAGGCTGCAAGCCCCAATCTTCATCATTAATAAAAATACCCCGGAACTGGACTTTAGGCCCATCTTGCAGCGACAAGTCATCCGGAAAAATCAAAGTCTCCTGCTTTTGCGGATGAATATCATCCCACCAATACCAGGGCGATACACCAATCCGTTGGCTCAGCTCCATCAATCCGTAAGCTGTTCCCCGCGGCTGGCTGCCGATAACATACAAAATATGTTTGCTGTCTTTCTGAATGGCTTTTATAATGTAAGCTTCCCACTTACCTTTCAGGCTTTCAATGTCGATTCCACTGGCTACACATTCCCGATCAAAATCCGGGTTCAGTCCGATCGTTCCAATCTTGATTTGATATGGGGAATCACTTGATGTTTTGATCTCGGGTTTTCGGTCGGTGACCATCAACACATCATTGGCAAACAAATCAACAGCTGTATGAACAAACTCCTTTTCGTTAGATTGAACAACAATTTCGGCTGTATTTTGGGGTGAAGAAATGACAAACGTGCCTTTTTCATTTGTACTAGAGCACGATCCGGAGACAAACGGGATCAAAAAAAGAAGTGTCCATTTCAGTTGTTGTAAGTGAACTGTTAAATTTTTCATCGTTCAGTTTGTTTAGCGTTGTTGATTGTAGGTATCACGAATACCCAACAGATAGGTATTTTTATGAAGCGCACGGCAAACCGGCTCCCAATGCACCAAGCTTTGGAATGCCATATCAGCAAACTCGGATAATATTCGAATGACAAGTGGGTCATGTAAAAATCGCACCATCCCGGAAGATGGATGGATCGGATAATCGCCTGGCAAAATTGGATTCGTATAGCAACTGCCCCGAGTTTGTTCTGTTGAATGAGCCGACTTTTCGGCTGTTTGTACCGATAAGCTAACGGGTAAGAAAAATAAAAGCAGAAATACAGAATTGCGCACCATGATTATTTAAGTCTTTCATGAATATGGAGAGAAAATAAACCTTCAAAGTCCTGACAACTTGAAGGTTTATTATTTGATATGACATTCGTTTAATACCCCGTATTCTGCGGGAATTCTCCGGAGTCGCGGTCGATCACCGATTGAGGGATCGGCCTAACCAGGTTGTGTTCGTCAAGCTTGTTGGCCCTTTTGGCTAGGAGATTGTACTTCAGGGTGCGTTCAATCAACTTTTCTGTCCGTTTCAGGTCGTACCAGCGGTGGTATTCACCGGCCAGTTCGCGGGCCCGTTCATCCAGGATAAAATCAATATTGACATCCGATGCCTGGATATCCATGTCTGCCTTTTTCCCGGGAAGTGCTGCCCTTTCCCGTACCGCATTAATCCGGTCGGCGGCCTTCTGGTTGTCGCCCGATTTATAATAAGCTTCCGCGGCGATCAGGTAGGTTTCTGCCAAACGTAACAGCACGATGTCGCGGGTGGAGATATAAGGGTCGGTTGTTTTTGGATCATGAAATTTCCAGATCATTGGAAATTTACCAGAGCCACCTAAACCTTCAATATCCGGTTTCCATCGAGGGAGTGTGTAAATATCCGCTACCGGATGTTCTGCCATAAATGCCAATGAGTCGGCTGTAGTGAACGGTTGATCTGGCTTGGGAAAATAAACGCGTAAATCACCCTTTTTTATCCCTAAATGAGGAACATCCGCTGTCGCGTAATATTCACTATTAAAGGTAGCATCATAACGACTATCGATATTGGTATTATATAGCCCGTACAAAAACTGGCTTGGCGTAAATTGTGGGTATTGCAGCGGATAAGCTAAATCTCCATACGCAAAACCTTGTTCTTTATCGTTCAACAACCAACCGAATTGCCTGCTTTGGAAACTTCCATCAAGGCCGGAGCCATAATCATATTGGATGGAAAAAATGATTTCATTGTTGGTTTCATTGTCCCGGGCAAAAACGTCGCTAAACGTGCTTTGCAGTGAATAATTACCACTGGTTATCACGCCATCGGCCAGTGAAGCCGCCGTGGAGAAATCATCGGATCCAGCATAAGACTTGTATCCTCGTGTCAGATACACCAGGGCCAGTAAGTGGTTGGCCGCCCCTTTGGTAACGCGCCCAAATTCGTCGGAAACTGCAGGAAGGCTGCCCACCGAAGCTTCCAGTTCGGTGATGATGAATTTATAAACATCTTCTTCCGGTGTCCTGTCAAAGTGGGTAACAGCACCCATAATTTCATCGGTAACAAGTGGTACATCGCCAAATTGTTCAACCAATAGGTAATAATAATAAGCTCTTAAGAACCTTACCTCAGCAAGACGTTGTGTTTTCAATGATTCACTCATTTCGGAGACATTACCGGCTCTTGAAACAGCAGTATTACAAGTTTGTATTGCTTTATACATATCTGTATAGAAATCGGCAACAGCTCCATTCTGAGCATCCAGGGAGCCATACTCATTTAGCTCTGAGCTAACAATGTCACGGCCTTCATAAGTACCGCCAACTAATTGGCTTTCTCCCCTGTTGTAAATATCTACACCAGAACAGAACAAAAAAGGATATCCCCGGTTGCCTCCGGCGCTTCCGAGATCACTCCGCAAAGTCTCATAGGCAGCGTTAACCAAAGCTTCATACCCAGATGAGCTTGTAAAATAATTCTCCGCCGTAATGTTGCTTTTGTTGTCTTCTACCAGAAAGTCCTGGCACGAAAAAGCTAGCACGAGGAACAAACTGATTAAACTATATTTCGTTAATGATTTCATTGCAATAAGTTTTTAAAGTTCGAGATTAACACCTAATAAATAACTTGCATATCCAGTAGCCTCTCCCCAAGTATTCTGGTCTGCCCATTCCGGATCGTATCCCGGATACTTTGTGAATGTAAACGGATTGGTAACGGAACCGTAAACGCGAAGTTTGTTTATGTTCCAACGGCTCAACAAGCTCTTTGGAATGGAATAGCCTAACGAAATATTACCTACCCTGACAAATGAAACATCCTGATACCTATAATTCCTGAAATAATTACCAGTATTACCAGGTTCAGGGTACTTATTTGAAGGGTTATCGGGCGTCCAATAGTTAACATTTACGTTATTATAATTCCCACTAAGAGCCATAAAGGAAGATACAAAGGTGCTGAATAATTGTTCTCCCTGCCGGGTATAAACATAGGCCGAAAAATCCCAGTTTTTATACTTTAAACTATTGGTGATACTGCCGCTCCATTTGGGGGTGCGTTGGCCGATTATTTTCCGGTCGTTTGCATCAATGACACCATCATTGTTCAAATCTTTCACTTTCACCTGACCGGGTTCTTGATCATATTTGGCGGCTTCGGTGGCTTCACTCGATTGCCAAATTCCATCAAATTGATAATCATAATTCACCTCAATCGGTTCGCCAATGAACCATCTGTTCCCCACATCATCCTTTTTTTGGCCATACAATTCCACGATTTCGTTTTTATTAGTATCGAAAATAATGTTGGTGCTCCAGGTCAGATCCTTTGTTTGGATGTTTACCGTATTGATTCCCAATTCAATACCGGTATTACTAATCCAGCCAACATTATCCCAAATGCTGGTCCATCCGCTGGTTTGGGGAAGCTGCCTTTTCATGATCAGGTCTTTGGCATCGCGCTTGTAAACGTCGATTGATCCATTGATCCGGTTTCTGAAAAAACCATAATCGACTCCGAGATTTATTTCCGTTGTTTTTTCCCAGGTTAGGTTTTGATTAGCTAATCCACTTTTATAGTATCCGGAAGTCAGGACACCGTCATAATTGTAATTGTTTTGTGAAACGTTTGACTGGGTGCCATAAATATTAACAGCGTCGTTCCCGGTAACTCCATAAGTCAATCGCAGTTTCAGGTTACTGATGCTTTCCGAATTTTTCAGGAAGTCTTCTTCCGATATTCGCCAAGCCAAAGCTGCCGATGGGAAAAAGGCCCATTTGTTGCCGGGTGCCAACCGGGAAGAACCATCATAACGACCTGTTGCCGTGAAAAAATATTTATCGTTATAGGAATAATTCAACCTCCCTGTAAATGAAGATAAAGTGGCTTGCTGATAGTTAGTTGCAGATTTCTTAACATCACTTAAAGTAACAGCATCGAGGTTATACCATAAGCTGTTAAATGGAAGGTTCCTTGAAGCCTGGTCTGAGTACTGCCACTGTTCGTATTGGGCACTTTGGATCAAGCTAAAATTGATATTATGCTTGCCAATTCTTTTACCATAATTCAACTGGTTATCCCAAACATAGCCAAAATAGTCTGTCGTATGATATTCAGCCGACGTATTGGCGGAGTTCCCATGTCCACCATTTTTAGCCCAAAGCCCATAGGAATAGCCATCGCGCTTATAAATCATCTGTGGAGCTAATTGAGAACGTAAAGTCAACCCATCGATTGGCTCAAATTGCAAATAGATGTTACCAAAAGCCCTGTAACGGCGATGTTCCCTTATTTCACCGTCTTTTGTATATTCAAACATGGGGTTTGACAAATAGTCCTGTCTATAGGGCTGATACACAGGCTGACCATTCTCATCATAGGGATGAGCGATCGGTGGCATTCTATAGGTGGATCTCAGCGTTTCGTAACTCCCTTCGTTTTGCACACTATGGGTGAAATAAAGGTTCCCACCGGCTTTCCATTTCTTTGTGAAATTGTGGTCGAGGTTCAGTCGTATATTGTACCTGTTGAAATCCTGTCCGGGCACTGTACCTTGTTCTTTTAGTTGACCAATCCCCATTGCAAAGGTCCCTTTGTCATCACCACCTGAAATCGTAAGTGTATTGCTGGTTTGTACTCCATTTCTTAAAATGAGATTGATCCAATCGGTATAGGTTCCACTATCGATGATATCCCATTCCGCAGGTGTAAAGAAATCAGCATTCGACCGGTCCGTGCTCTTCCCTTGTTTTTTAAAGTAATCTGTCCTCCAATTAACATACTGCGGCCCGTTCATCATATCCGGCAAATTGGCCGGGACGCGGTAGCCAAAATAACCATCGTAGGCGATAACTGTTTTTCCAACCTTACCTTTCTTGGTGGTCACGATAATGACCCCGTTTGCACCACGTGATCCATAAATGGCTGTTGCAGAAGCATCTTTTAGCACATCGATCTTGTCGATATCCTCTGGATTTAAGTCGTTCAGACCAGAAGTTGTCGGAATTCCATCAATCACGTAAAGCGGGGCATTGGAGTTGTTGATTGAACTTAGTCCCCTAATTGAAACCTCAAAGGAGCCTCCTGGTTTTCCAACATTCTGTTCAATATTTAAACCGGCTACACGTCCCTGCAAGGTTTGTGTAGCATCCGGTATGTTTGTACCAGCAATGGTGCTTGATTCAACCGAACCGACCGAACCTGTCAGGTCACTTTTCTTCACTGTGCCATATCCAATGGCAACAACTTCTTCCAACCCAACGGTTTCTTCGGCCAAAGTCGCATTAATCGTCGTCTTGCCTAAAACGGCAAGCTCCTGCGATTTCATCCCAATGAAGGAGAAAACAAGAGTTGCATTGTCTGGCACATTGGGAAGCGAGTAGTTTCCATCGGTGTTGGTAATGGTTCCTTTTGTGGTTCCTTTTATTACTACTGTAACGCCAGGAAGCGCTCCTCCGGAGGCGTCGGTTACAGTTCCGTAAACAGTATTTTCTTGTTGGGTATTATTGATATTTGAATTTTTAGACTGCACCAAGATCAACCGATCTTTTACCTGATAGGTTAAATCTGTTCCTTTAAAAAGTTCGTTTAATACATTTGCCAATTCCTTCTGTTTTGTACCTATCGAGACTTTTTTCGTTAAATCTAGCTGTTCATTGTCATAAAAAAATCGATACTCGCTGTTGTCTTCAATTTCTTCGAAAACTTCGAATATTGAAACATTTTTTACATTCAAAACAAGCTTCTCTGACTGGGCTGAAACCCTGGCGGAAATCTGCATAAAACTGATTAGAATCAGTAAAGTTGTTAGTTTAGCCATGAGTAATAATTTTTTTAGAGGAGAGAGTACATGCCTCCCCTTTTGTAATCTAATTTTTTTCATACATTTGTATTGTTAAGTTATTGACTTTAGCCCATTTTCATCAAATGGCTATTGTTAGATAATGAGAAACTTAGGTTTCTGAAACTAGCGGGAAATGTAGGCGCATTTTCCGCTTTTTAGTTCATAAGCTATTCCATAGGCAAGTTTATTCTTTAAAGTTTATATACAGTTTGTTTTTTTCGTAATGATAGATTATTGGTTCTACTGAAGTGCTTTTTATCGCTTCAATAAAAGTAAAGATGTTGTCATTGATGCTTATTGTTCCGCTAAACCGTTTTGTTTTAAGGGTTTCATTTTCGAATACTATCTGCGTATTGTAAATCCTGTCTATTTTCACAGCCAAATCTTCCAACGGTTCATTTCTAAATTGATAAATTCCTTCCTGCCAATAATCATAAAAGCCATCCGGGACCATTGATTCATAAAGCTTCCCGGATGATCTATCTAAAACTAGACTATGCGATGGTTTTATGATATAAGAGTTAAAACCATTTTTACTATTTGCTATATCAAATTGAATACTTCCTTTTACCAGATCGGCACGTACAATATTATCATCGGGGTAAGCTGTTACAGAAAATTGGGTACCCAATACTTTAATTCTGTTGTTGCCTATATTAACAATGAAAGGTTTTTTGCTATTGTGTTTTACATCAAAATAGGCTTCCCCTTCCATTTCAAGTTCTCGGAAATCTCCTCTAAATTCAGAAGGGTATCGTATGCTCGAATTATTTGATAACCAAACTTTAGTTCCATCGGGCAAATTAAAATGCGAACGACTCCCTTTTGGGACGGCTATCTCCTGATATACAATTTCTTTGTTTAAGGATGTTAAAATGGCTTGAATGACAAAAGTAGTTGTAATTAGAAAAAAGAATATCGCTGATATGCGCAAAGCGTAGTAAACAAAAGGAGTTACTATTTTTTGTTTACCAAACTGATGTTTCCGTTGAAGATATTTCCGGTAAATGGCTGAATTATCGTGAATTTGTTTGGGATTGTATTGCCAGACTTGTAACAGGCGGTCGAAAACCTTTTTATTTACAGGATCGCTGGCTATCCATTCCTGAAACACTTGTTCATCAGTTTCATTTACTTCCCCAGCAACCTTGTTAGCTATATTTTCCCAAACCTTTTCCTTGTCCATTCAGAATGTTCTTATATCTCCTATGACAGAAGATTTTATTGAATGTCCTAAAGGTAAACTGAAAAAATTGATTTTTTTTTTTAATCTGGAAGTAAGAACAGTTGGAAAAGTACCATAAAACCAGAACTATCTCCTTTTTCATTAAGGTAACTTTTTATTGTCTCTCCAATTTTTTTGAGCGCAATTGACAACTGGTGGTTAATGGTTTTTACAGAAATATCGAGCAACTCACCTATATCCCTATATTTCATTTGCTCTACCTTAGCCAGTTTATATATCATTTTACAACGGGGAGGTAAATCTTCGATCGATTGTTCAATAATAGATTTTAATTCTTTGTTGATCAATTCAGTTTCGGGGCAAATGAGGTCAACTCCCAAATCAACCTCCAAGTCGTCCAATGAAACTGCATTTTTCCTTTTCATTTCATCGAGATAATTGAGTGAGGTGTTGTAAGTCGATTTAAAAAGATATGCTTTGATATTTTGAATATTCACTAGCTCCGATCGATTGATCCAGACCTTTAAAAACACATCGGATACAACTTCTTCTGCCACCGATTTGCTTTTTACAAAAGAAAATGAAAACTGGTACAGACGCCCGGCAAATAAATCAAACAGATGTTTAAAAGAACGTTCATCTTCTTCAAAGGAGATTTTTTTTAGTAGTTTTTTAATGTTCTGATTTGTTTCCAACTCAATTCTTTAGGATTTGTAAAAAAACAAAATATAATGAAACCAGCCAACTATTTGAATTAAATATAAAAGCTATAATTATTACTAAATCCAAAATGGGACATTCGTTACATGCTTATTGACATATACAACAAATGAATCTCCCCGCTGCAAGCAGACGGGGTATCATGATCGATTAATAATGTTACTTTTCGCTGCAAGCAGCGGGGAACTAACCCCAGTGAGATTAGAAGTACTAGTTATCGATTAAGTAAAAGATATCAAAGTCGTCGTTTATCCAAAATCTTGTTCTAGGTATTGGATTCCCTCGTTTTTGGACTTGCAACAAAAAGTCGGACAATTTTTTAAAAGACTATGCCGCATTGTTAATTTTCTGATAAAATTCCTGTTCCATCTCATAAGGAGTTTTGCATCCCAATGAAGAATGCAACCGCTTTTTGTTATACCATATTTCTATCCATTCAAAGACTTTTGATTTAGTATCTCAATAGATTCGAACTTATTGCCATATATTAATTCTGTTTTCAAGGTTTTGAAGAAGGATTCTACTACAGCGTTATCTCAGCAACTGGCTTTCCTACTCATCGATTGAGAGATGAAAGAATTGGTCTTTAATAGCTTTCTAAATTCCCTGGAAGCATATTGTATCCCCCTATCAGAATGGAAAAGTACCGATTGTGTCATTTTTCTTTTCCCTATAGCCATTCTCCAGGCCGGAATGATAGTTTTCTGAGTATATAAACTTGTACTTAATGACCATCCGGTGATTTGCCTATCGTATAAATCCATGATAGTGGTTAAATACAACCATCCTTTTTGAGTTTTGATATAGGTAATATCTGATACCCAGGCTTGGTTTAATCTATTTGATCTAAAGTTGCGGTCCAATAAATTTCTACATACCGGACAATTATGAGTACTGTCGGTAGTGACTTTAAACTTCTTTTTGTATTTACTGACCAACCCATTTTCTCTCATGACTTTGGCGACCCTGCGTCTTGAGATTTTATAGTGTTTGCGTTTCAACCGCTCTGTAATGCGGGTAGATCCATAAGTAGCATGACTTGCATCAAATTCCTTCTTAATTAAATCTGCAAACAAACTACGCTCCACAGCTCGCTTAGAAGGACCTCGGCTAAACCACCGGTAATAACTACTCCTACTTACGTTTAAAACCCTACACATCCTTTCGATGGAATATAAATGTCAATACCCCGCTATAAATTGGTAGATTTCCCATCGCTACTGGAAAAGATGTGAACGGCCTTTTTTAAGATTTCAAGTTCCAATTCTTTTTCCCGAAGAGCCTTACGCAATTTCTTAACCTCAATTGATTCTTCAGGTAAGCTTGCTTTTACTTCTGTCGCGGGACTGGAGTTTGCCCATTTACGCCACTTATACAGTCGCTCAACTTTAATTCCTAGTTCATCTGCTAACTCTTTTATATTTTCTCGCTGATGACTTAAACGTACCGCTTGTTCTTTAAATTCTTTACTGTAAACACGTTTTTTTTTCTCTAAGATATTTGGTTACCAACAAATAGTCTTAAAATTTGTGTCCGAGTAAAAGTAGCAACTCCAAGCCTACCCTGTCATTTATTGTGGCACGATGAAACCGAAATACCAAGCTGGATTGATTTTTATCTAAATCAACAGCGAAAAGTCAAATTCTTGATAACAAGTGATTGCATAATCGATGATTGCTCGATCCCGGAAATCAGTATTATCTTTTGTAAGGGCGATCGTTTTCATTCCGGCCTTTTTGGCTGCCAGCAAGCCGGATAAAGAGTCTTCAACGGCGACACAGTTCCCAGGCTTCATCCCCAGCTTCTTAATGACGCTGAGATAGACCGACGGATCCGGTTTGCCCTCCGGTTCATGCTCCGCCGAAGAAACCGCATCGAAATAATGTTTCAGTGCCAGTTTTTCCAACACAACCGGAATCAGTGCCGATGGCGAATTTGTTGCTAAGCCGATTTTATATCCTTTTAATTTTAGTTCTCTTATCAATTCCCCGATTCCATCAATGGCTTTTCCCTCCTCTTCAACCAAGCCGGCTACACGTTTTATAACAGCTTTTTCGATTTCAGCTAACGATTTGCCTTGCCAGGGGCTCCTCTCAAACCAGAACCGGGTTACTTCGCTTGTGGTCATGTTTTCTGTAACTTTACACAGTTCATCCGACAATTTCACACCCACTGACGAAAAAACTTCATATTCAGCCTGCTTCCATAAGTTGCAGGAATCAATGATCACCCCATCCATATCGAATATAATGGCTTTTATCTCATTCCCTGTTTTTTGAATCATATTCTGTTGTTGAAAATTTATAAGTCATTATTATTCTTTTTCAGCCAGATAAACGGCAAGGTTTTAGTCAACTTTAATTTGGGACTTCAAACCAATCATTTCACCTAATAGCCTGGTATTCGTTACCAGTTCAGGCATTCCGATTTCATTGGCAAGCCTCGAAATCTCAAGGTTTAAACTTTCTATTTCTGTTCTCCTTTTATTTCGAATATCCTCATAAGTAGAAATAAGCTGCCCATCTGACCGCCTGCTTATCAGCACCAATTTACCTTCAATCTCTTTTTGGTCGAGTTCAACTTCATATTTACCGGCCAAAGCTACACATTCTCCGATGATGATGCTCGCCAGTTTTACGGCTTCTGAATTTCTATAAAAAATCCCGTTATCAATTTCAAGTAGTGGACAAATCGAATTGAAGGCACAATTTATGACCACTTTAATCCAAACGTGCTTCGAAATATCGGGAACACTTTCAAAGCTAAAATAAGGTGTATCAATATGGTCTATTAGCTCATCCTGATTAGAATTATGTTGCTGTATTTTTCCGATTGGAGAAGCCGCAACCGTTTTAAATGCAATCTCATTTTCGCTTTGGATCTGGCTTGTTGAAAACAGGACACAGCGATATACCTCTTCAAAAGAGGCAAAAGGGCGTTCTATGTTAAGACCATTTTGAAGCAAGATAATTGAAAAACTGCCTTTTTTATCGTTTAGTATTTGGGCTAGTTTAGCATTGGCAAATGTTTTGGTCGCAATCAATACAACACCATTAATATCGGTCAAATTACTAAAGGTAGTAGTCGTTATTTTCTGCTGAAATTTCTGATGATCCTGATTTGTTACTGTTATCAGGGTTTCTTCATCAGGTAGGTTATCCACACTTCCCCTGACCAGAACAACATTCTTTTTTTCATGTTGTAGAAAAACAGCCAACGCCTTTCCAATTGCTCCTGAACCAATGATGTAGATTTTATTATTTTTCATAGGCTTTACTTCTGATTAACTACTATTGCACAATATTTCATCAATTAACACAATACCAATTGTATGGTTTATCCTTACACCAAGAAGATTTTTCAGAAAAGGCTTTGATGAGTTTTTGCAAATGAGAAATAACCTCGAAAAAGAAGGTTAATGAGGTTACTATACATAGCAAACAATTAATTGTCCCTGATCAAATTCTCACTTACTTTTATCATCGTGTCTTTTTCTTCTGGTTTATGATTCACACCTTCCCTTTTTAAGAAGCTTTGAAGATAGTTACAACCCGACCAATTAGGAAACCGGAACAATATACTATACCATGTTTGAATTACAAATAGTATTTTCTGAACCCCTTGTTTTTATAAGCCCCGCGGCAGGTTTTCCCCCTCCATCGGCAGTTTGAACGCTCCCTTCGGCAAGTTGACTGCTCTACGGAAGAATTTGATTTGTCCATTCTTTCCTTTGTATCATGTCATTTCAAAAGCCTTACATTTAAACTTCTACTTGTTTGGTGTTTGCTTGATGAAGTAAGAGGGCGGTCCGTAGTGATTAGGATTGACCATCACTTATTCGGAATTAGTTAGAGCAGCATCCAAAACAATAGTTGTAAATGCGAGCACTCTTTCGTTCTTTCTATTAATTATTAGAAGATAAGAAAATGTAAACTTAGATTTGCTAAAAGCAAAAAAACCTCGCCATTTCTGGCGAGGCTCACACTAACTAAACCTATAGACCTGGACAACAGGCCCCTCCCTCTCTCATCACCTATTTGGTTACAGTAACCCAAACATCATAACAAACCTTTTCTCGAAACACACTGTATCCAAACTGGTCTTCATCTATTCTTTTTATTTCTCTTTCATTCACTCCAAGTCACAATACAATCTGTACAATCAGTCAACTAAGGGTATTCGCTATCATCAACATTGGCGTGTTGTTATTTTTTTTTATACGATAGTTCCAGCCAATTTGCGCAAGCTGAAAAACAATTTTAATGGAGTCTTTCATCGATAGTTTCGATCCGTCAGCATGGATCCAGCGCTTCAATGGTTGCTCACAGATGTAATTTTGCGCTTTGGTGCTACCGTAGTGTATTCTCATTCGCATAAAAATTTCGACATCGAATAACCAACGGGTTAAAAACTTGCGGTTAAATGCAATCGGTATAATTTCTTTATCCATAATTTTAGCTCCGCACTGCGTATCTTTAAAGTCCATGCCCAGAATTTTCCGGATGATGAAATTAATCGTGAGGCTGATAATTTTACGAGCCGACTCTTTTGTGATGTTCGCTCCCATGCGGCTGATTCTGGAACCACTGACAATTTTAAAATTTGAAGTTTCAATGGTTTTTGTTAAGTCATCAAAGTCTGACAAGTCAGTCGACAAATCGGCATCCAAAAAGCCAATGTAATCCAAGTCTGAGTAATTTGCCATGTGTAACATTCCCAGGCGCACTGCTTCCGCTTTTCCACCGTTCTTTTCGCAATTATAAACAGTCACATAATCTTCACGGCCTTTTTTCAATTCGTGTAAAACTTCCAGCGTATTATCGCGGCTTCCATCGTTTACAAAGCAAAGGTGATAACCCGAATGGCGATCTACAAAATCTGTAAATTCTTTGCTTAACAATCTTTTTTCTTCATTATAACAAGGGATAACTACTCCTACACATCGTTTCTGAATAATGGTATTTGCTGAAGAAACTTTCGTTGCCGGTGCTTTTCCCGGGCCAATTAATCTTTTCACCCGAGCACTCACTTCGTCTAAGCTCAACGGCTTTTTCATGTAGTCGTCAATTCCGAGTTCGTAGCATTCTACGATTAATTTGTCGTCAGTGATTCCTGAAAGAACCATTACCGGAATCGTTGATTGAACTTCCAAACGAATAAATTTCACCATTTCAATTCCTGATACGTCAGGAATATTCATATCAACGATTACCAGGTTCGGTCCAAAATCACCAAAAGCCTCTATTCCTTCTTTCACTGATCGAGCTGTTCTTACTTCGTATCCTAATTCTTTTAATCTTCTTTCTAGTGGTAATAATACCAGTTGTTGATCGTCAATTGCTAATACTTTCATGATGTTTGATGTTTGTTTGTGTTTGCGTTTATTTTTTAATTCTAATTCGAAAGTATATTGATTTTGAATGCGCTAAGTTGTTTTTTAGATCAGTAGTTTCATAAGGTTCGACGAATGGCATTTATCTTTAGATTAAAGAAGTGGACGTTTGCCTAGTTATTTTTATATTTATAAAAAAGAATGAACTTTACTTGATGCCTGAAAAATCCAATAAATATCTTATTGCGGCTTTACTCATTGGTTTGGTATTTCACGGGTCGATCCTGTTTTTCACATTGGAAAATACGTACGACGCTTTAATTCACCAGTTTTTTGCCGGTCATTACGCCCAACATTGGTTCGAATCGTGGAGTTATAAATGGTACACTGGTTTTACAGTAATGGGCTACCCCCCGCTGGTTCACCAGATCATTGCCTTATTTTCATTGATTGGCGGACTAAAATTTGGGCTTTTTGCCGTTGGCTATATCAGCATTGTACTATTTATAACCGGGGTTTTCCGTTTTTCATTGGTCATTACAGGCAGTCGTACCATTGCTGGCTACGGGGCAATTGTGGCATCACTCTCTTCTTTCTTTGTAGAAACGCTCCATATTTTTGGCCAGCTGCCCAGCATTGTTGGTATTTCAATATTAATGCATGCGCTGCCCGAAATTTATCTTTGGATCAAAAAAGGAAAACTCATTTATCTGGTGCGTTCAATTTCGTTAATTGCCGTTACCGTAACTTCGCATCATGTAACGCCAATTTTTGGAATGGTTTTCTTCATTTTTCCGCTGATTGGAATGGTCATTATGGATGTGTCGCGCGAACGGGTCAACTCTATGAAAGAGGTTACGCTGCGTATTTTTATTCAATCATTCTTCAAATTATTAAAACGAATTATAGTTTTCGGAGGATTTGCATTGGTGGTGATTGTGGTTTGCATCTTTCCTTATTGGGTCAATTCAAAAGCCAATCCTATTACACAGGTTCCAATTCCACACGGAAGCCGCGACAATTTTCTGGAAGTAACCTCTTCCGGTTTGGTTTTCTTTTTAATTCCTTGGGGAATTTTATTGCTCTTTCTCCCCTATATTTTTTATCGCTATTATTCAAAAAGGTATTTATTTTTCGGCTTATCCATCAGCCTGCTTACTCTTTTAGGAAGCGGTGGAACAACACCACTTCCGCGAAAATTACTCGGCGATACCGCTTTCAATATTTTAACACTCGACCGTTTTACCCTTTGGGCCTCAATTATGTCGCTCCCGATGTTTGGCGAGTTTGCTTATCGTTTTGTTGAAGGCGATTTAAAAGTAGCCTTGCAACAGCGTTTTGGAGCCATTTATCATCGGATGCTTGGAGGATTTATTGCTGCCCTCTTTTTGTTTACCTGCGCATTCACCGTCAGTCTGGGATATTTCCGGCCAATGCAGCCTCAAAAAATAGATATGCTGCCCATCACAAACTTTCTGAGCCAGGACCAACACGACCATTGGCGCTACCTCACTCTGGGTTTTGGCGACCAAATGGCCTGGCTGTCGGCACAAACCAGCGCACTTACAGTTGATGGAAATTACCATTCGGCCCGGCGCTTACCCGAGTTAACCACTCGAGCCGTGGAACGACTTGAGAATTCAAAGTTCAGGGGAGTTGAAGGAATTGGCTCCTTGCAGCAATTTTTGACGGTGCCCGATAAATTCAACCTGAAATACATTTTCGCGAATGATAAATTTTACGACCCGCTTCTCTATTTCTGCGGGTGGCAACGGCTACAAACTTTGGAAAATGGTATCATGGTTTGGGAAAAACTCAATGTTCCACCGTTATCTAAAATTTTACCAAAAGAAGACGTGCCTGTTGTCTTGAAACTGATGTGGGGAATCATTCCGATATTAACTGTTATCCTGGCGTTTATATTCAATGTTCAAATGATTTGGCACCAAGCTCTAAAAATCAAAATAAAGCATCATCATCCCGACTTTCAAAATTTTAAATTACCCTATCAACGGTTTTCAATTCGCTTAATTACGATCAACCATATCTGGGCCTTCTTTATTTTTGGCTGTATTTTATACGGAACATATTTGCTTTATATCCAGAATACAGCTCAAATCAGCGTTAAAAATGTGGTGAAATCTTATTATGATGCGCTCGATTTCAAGGAATTTAAACGTGCCCATTCATACATCGATCCGGCGTCGGGAAAAACCATGGCTCAATATATGCTCGAAGTTTCGGTGAGCGACGGTATTCTAAGTTCGTATGCAAAGCTCAATGCCATCGAGGTAAATGTGGTTCAGCAAAACGACACGGCTGCAAAAGTAGAAGCCGTTACACATTGGGTAACACCGCTGGAAAATGTCAAAAAAGTGAATCATCACGAAATCATAAAAAAACAAGGCAAATGGTTTATCAAACCATCAACGCTTGATACAGATATTCCTCCCAACCAGCTATTTTCCGACAACATCACTGATTTTTATAACCACGGACGAAGACGAATTACCACACAGCAAACATACCACGAAGATGTACTAAAACAACCGGTACTTGAAATTCTTTCGGCCAGCCTGGTAAAAAAAGGCAGCCGATATGCCATTGTTGGCGAAGTGCAAAATGTTGATCATGTACCGGCTGATGTCGTATTAAAAGCCACGCTGTACGATGCCCAAAATAATGAACTCGCCACTTACAATGCAAAAGACGTTATTAAACACAAATTAATGCCCAAGGAAATTAGCAGCTTTCGCATCGATTTTGAAGCAATTGCCTGGTTAAAACAAGGGGAATCGGTGCCCGAAACTTTTGATCCAGAGCAGTTCACACCAGTTGAATTTGAAGAAAAACCTGTAAATTTTGATTTGCAATGTGCCGGAAATGTAGCAACCACCGATTTATATAAAAAAGTGGCACTTTCCGACCTCGAAATTAGCGAGAATCACTTAACCGGTACACTTTTTAATTATGGAACGCAGGAAGTTACCATTCCTCAGTTGCTTGTTTCCTATTTTGATGAAACCAAACAACTGCGTTGGGTTGATAAAATGTACCTGGCAGACGGCATCCGTGTACAGCGCAAGCAATTTTTCAACTACTCTATTCAAGATATTGAAGAAATTGAAATCATACGTTCATCGCTCGAAAACTGTTATGTAAACGGATTGCCGAATAAATCCATTGCTGAAAAAATCATTCCCAACCGCAATTGGGAGCAGCATCAAAAAGATTTTCAGGTAATTCCCGGTGATGAAACAAGATTTGTCAATATTCAAATCAATAATTATATCGGAAACTTATTTTAATGAAACAGTTCGTCAACATAGCATGTCTTTTATTTATACTGTTCTCATTACAACAGGCACAGGGGCAACCTGACGAAGAAATTAAGCTGCTCACCAATAATCAGTCGTTTACAGCCGGCGATAAAATCGAGCTGAGTTTCCAAGTTACGACCGACGAATTTCCACATTTATTTGTGCACGGCTCCTATGGTTCAACGGTGGTCACACCAACGCAAAAAGGAAAAACAATTCGTTATTCGCTCCCGGCACTCATTTGCAAAAAAACCGGAACGATCAACTGGCAATTGCTATCCAGGCAAACTCAATTACTAAAAGGAACCTTTAAAATTTTGCCCAAAGTAAACGCGGTTGCCGAACCGGAATGCTATTTCGGGCCGCGCCAAATTCAGGCCGGAAACCGTGACTATTCGATGTTGGTTGTCGTGCCAACCGATTTGTTGGACAACCCGCTCCCCGAAGGTACTCCGGTAACCATTAAACATCAATTTCTACAAGCAAATTTTTCGGACGAACTTGAAATAAAAAATGCCATAGCCTGGAAAAATTTTTACACGCGTACGACAACGGGAACCATCTTCGTTTCAGCCAACTGCATGGGCAAAAGTTCGAAAGAATTAATCAGTGAAATTTATCCTGAAAATGCTTCTGATTTCAACATTTTTTATTCACGCCACCATCAATTTGCCGATGGCAACGAAGTAACCACTTTCACCACATCGGCAATTCGTGACACATACGGAAATCTGATCAGTGATGGAACCCTGGTCAGTTTTATCATTCAAAAACCGGATGGTGCCAAACTCCAGGTAGGTGGATTAACAGTGAACGGACAAGCCAAAGCCCAGATCATTCATCCCGATCATCCAACTTCGTGGCAAATAAAAGCGTATGTAACCGGACTGGCCGAGAGCAATGAACTAAATATTCAGTATAAATCGATTCTTGCTGATTTTAAAATTTCTTATTCAAAAGAAAAACAACTGCTTACGGTTGGCCCGCTTACCAGCTTTATGAACCAGTTGATACCGGATGGAGTCCGCGTTAAACTGGCGTTGAAAAACGATTCTGTTCTGGTGGACCAATTGGCCGAAAATACAAAGAACGGATACGCCCGGTTTCTTATTCAAAAAGACTTTTACCAGCAAGCAAATTACGATATAACAATCGACGCATTGGGAATTTCAAAAACAATTCATATCAATCAAAATGATGGTCTCACTCAATAAAATAATATACCGCGGATTACTAATCTTATCATTTGTCGGAGTCAATCTGCTCATTCTATTCGGGTTGAGCCAGATTCTTGCTTACCTAAGCACGGGGGCCGATCGTAGCAATATGCTGCATCTGGATGTAAAACGAACCGAAGTTTACCTGCCCGAACTAAATTGGGAAAGCCTCGAAAACCCCGGACGACCAATGGAAATGCAAACATTGGGCGATCTTCAAAAAGATTATCTTGATGCCTGGTACGTTCGGAATGTGGCTTATCAAACCAATCAGCCTTACGGCATTGAAGATTATTATACCGACAGTGCCCGGGTGAACCTTTTTTCTTTGATTGAATGGAATAAAAGCCAGGATATTCATATTGAAAGTACCACACTAAACCACTCTCCTTTTCTTGATTTTTACAGTGCCGACGGACAATTGGTCTCTTTCACGGATAAACAGGTGGTGCAATACCAGAAAATCTATAAAAACAATGAATTAATTGCCACCGTTCAGGATACTTCCGATTACCAGGTGGTTATGTTACTGGAAGATGGGTTTTGGCGGATTCGGCATCAGGTAAAGCTGACTCCTTCTTTACCAATTGAAAAAACGAAGCGTTCGAACCAATACCAGGTAAAAAACGGGGAGCTATTGGTAAATGGAGAAACGTTTTCGATTGCTGGCATTAATTATTATCCGCAGGATACGCCCTGGGACATGTTTGCTGAAAAATTTGATTCGACCATTATAAACAATGATTTTAAATTTATAAGGCAGTCGGTTTTTAACAGCATCCGGATTTTTATACCGTACCACGATTTTGGGAAAGCAGAAGTGAAGGAAGATAAATTGAAAAAGCTACAAATTGTTCTTGATTTAGCCAGCCAGAATCAGCTGAAAGTAGTCGCAACACTTTTTGACTTTTACGGCGATTATTCGGTGATGGATTGGAGTCTTACAAACCAGCATGCCAAAATTGTGGTGTCGCGTTTTAAAGATCATCCGGCCATACTTGCATGGGATTTGAAAAACGAACCAGATCTGGACTTTGAAAGCCGGGGAAAAGAAAATGTATTGGAATGGCTCAGGCAAATGGCTTCGGAAGTGCAGCAATACGATTCGAATCACCTCATCACTATTGGCTGGGCGAGCCCGCAAGCAGCAACAAATTTAAAAAATGTTGTTGATCTTGTTTCCTTTCATTATTATCAGGAGATTGATCAATTTCAGGAGAAAGTTGCAGCGCTCAGGCAAGCGGTTCCATCCAAACCTTTGGTGTTGCAGGAATATGGCCTGTCGACTTATCGTGGAATCTGGAATCCGTTTGGAAACAGCCTGAAAGACCAGGAGGCTTATTATAAAAAAATGCAAGCCTTTCTGGAAGAAGAAAAACTTGCATTTATGCTTTGGACACTATACGATTTTAAACATGTTCCCAGTTCTGTTGTTGGTCGCTTGCCTTGGCGGAAAAGCAACCAGAAACATTTCGGTATTTTAGACCGCCTCGGGAATCCGAAGCCTGCTTTTCGATTCTTTAACCGTTGATTGTTGAGGTGCCTTTTTGTTGATTGCACGTTTGAAATGACACATGTACATATCTACGATTTCATTCATTGGCAACGAACAAGCTGCTTTGTAGTTTTTTACACCAAGTTTGATGCGGTATAAATCATCTTCCAGAATTCGTTGAATAGCATCAGCCAACGAGTTGACATCTTCGGGTTGGAAAAACTCTCCAACATATCCTTCTTCACGAACCAAAATGCCCAGGTCTCCCAAATCCGGCATTACAACTGCTTTTCCGTAGCTACCAGCCTGGTGCAATACTCCCGAACTTCCGGTTGTTGACGTGTAAGGGAAAACCACTACTGCACTTTCTGAAAAGATAACCGGAACTTGTTCTTCTTCAACGTAACCAGTAAACGTCAGGTTTTCTACATTTTTGTATTTATCTTGCACTTCGGCCAGGTATCCTGGTGTATTTGGGCTGTCAGTTCCGGCAATAACCACTTCTACATCGATGTGCGAACGTTCTCTGATTTTTCGGATTGCTTCAATCATCACCTCAACTTTTTTGTAAGTCCCGAATTTTCCGAAAGTCATTACTTTTTTCGGTCCAGCAGGCAAAATCATACTTGGCATTGGCGGAACTTCAAACGTTCCGTGAGGCACCTGAGCCACATTGTCTTTCTTGTATTTTGTTTTCAACACATCAACATATTTGCTGATGGTGACGGCAACCAAATCCGATTGCAAAATAAAACGAGTTAATGTTGTTCCGATGAAGTTATAAACTTTCTGTGCAATTTTATTTTTTGTGAATCCTGCGCTTTCCAAATCAACTTGTTCCAAAATATTGTGTAACAAGGAAACAGTTGGAAAACCTTTGAATTTTAAAAGAGTTGGCAAGAGCAAACCTAAAGCGGCTGGGATTTTTTTCTCTCCGAATTTCATAAACTGAAGGTTGATAAAAACAACGTCAGGCTTTTCTTCAACAATCGTTTTATAAATACGGTAGATGTTTTTATAGCTATTAAAACGCCAGCTTTCTTTTACAGTTAATTTGCAATTTCCGGTTTCAAAATCCAGTTGCTTGGGTTCGTCAGTATGGTCGGTAATTAAAACCAATTCTGATACTTCTTCATTCTGTGCAAAGTTTTTTACCAAGTGGTATCCATACTCATTCAACGTTACTTTGCTAGGAGGGAATGCTGTGACAACGGCTACTTTCATGATGTTTAAATTTTGTGTGTTACTTATTATTTTTGATTCAAATATCCGGGAAAAAGAGAAGTGATTTTGAAAAGTTCGATTAATGGTAGTTTACCTTCGGTGAATATTTATCTTGTGCTGATAAATGAAAAACGCCACCTGGATCAAAAGCAAAGCAACCATCGCCAGAATTTGTACATGAACTACTTGTGCTAGCGAATTGTGGAAGAATACAATCAAGCCGATTTGTGCCATGCCAAATACTCCGGATATCACCACAGGCCAATATTTTTCCAACGAAAGAAAATAGTACACAAATACATTTGAGATTGCGAAAATGGCTGTAGCAATGGCGTATTGCCATAAAATAGGAGCAATTTCAAGGTAAGCCGAACCAAACATCAGGATCACAATCAACTCCGGGAAAGTCATGGTTGACAAAACGATGACCGTCGCCAGTAAAACAACGTAGCTCAGGTATTTGAAAAAGACCGGCAAGGTGTTTTCACCGTTTTTACTTTTTTCAACCACCGTGGGAAGTAAAATCATGACAAACATCCAGGCAATAAAATAAACGACTCGGCCAATTAAAGCCAATGAGGCAAACAGTCCGGCCTCGTATGCATCAAAATAATGCTTCACCAATAAAATATCGCTGTTGTTAATAATGATTTGTGTCATTTCGTAGAAAGCCGTAATCAGGATAAACCGATTGATTTGCTTTCGTTCGGCCACATCTAATTTTAACTTTGAACGAAAAGTCAGACCGGTTTTCTTAAACGGTATCAATCCAAAAAACAAGGAGAATAAAATTCCTACTGCAACCAATGCCGAAGTATTCGTACTTAATAGTAGCAGGAAAAGTAAAGTTAACAGCAACCGGCTCAACATCTCCGATTGGTAACTAATACTCAGTTTTATAAAATCTTTATGTCCTTGGTAAAATCCACGGTTGATACTCATAAGAAAGTAAACTGGTATTCCCAAGGCAAAAAGAATGAACATGCTTTTTGAATTGGTATTGAATATTTGCTGAAGTTGTGGCGAAAAAGCAGCAATCAGTCCACCTAAAATTAAGCTGATCACTAAAGCTTTCCGCTTCATACTATTCAGAAAATCTTGTTCGCCCTGCTCGCTGTAGTTCACAGCAAATTTGGTTACAGTCAGTTGGAAAGTCATTGCTACGAACGACAAGACCAATAAGAGGGTAATCAGAATGGCAGCATCAGAAAATTGTACGGGACCTAAAATCCGGCCCAGTAATAAATTGTATAAATAATTGCCACCATTTACAATCATGACACTGAGCATGAAAAATTGCTCAGCCGAAATTCGTTTTGTTTTTAGTTGTGCGAGAATCATTTTTTTTGGTTTTGTGTTTGATTTTCGCTGTAAAGATGTTCCCCTTTTCAATGAGTGGTCGTTCCTTTTCGTTGGTTGGTCGTTTTGTGTAGATGAATGATCGGAATTTTGTACATAACTTGCAGATAAGAAATTAAAACAAGAAAGAATGAAAAAAACAATCGTACTAACAATCCTTTATTTTTCTTTTTTTCTGGCTAACGGTCAGGACATGAAAACAGGCTTTGCACATTTGGAAGCCGGAGAATTTGCCCAAGCAGAAAGCTTCTTTGAGCAAGTGTTGGAGGAATATCCTGACAATAAAACTGCCCTTATTTGTTATGGCCGCGCTGTTGGGCTAAACGGGCAACCTTCAAAAGCAAAAAACATATTTTCCGATTTGCTCAAACAATATCCGAATGATATTGAAGTACAATTAAATTATGCAGAGTCCTTACTCTGGGGAAAGCAATATGGAAAAGCGGAAAAGTACTACTCAACGCTCGCTAAACAATACCCAGAAAACTTTGCGGTACTGCTAGGGTATGCCAATACGTTTTCAAATCTGAAAAAATACGCAGAGGCCACAGACTATGTCAACCGTGCTTTAGTCGTACAACCAGGCAATGCGAGCGCAATGACCTCTAAAAAGTATATCCGGCTGGGGCAAGCCTATTCATTAAGTCAGCAGCAAGAATATAAAGCTGCCGTAGAATTGTTGAAAGCTAATTTGGCCGATTTCGAGAATGACCGGCAAACATTAATCAACCTTGCCAATATCTATATATTAATGAAAGAAACAGACTTGGCCTCTGAAACCTACCAGACATTGGCTACTTCGCCAAAAGATTCGTTGCTTGCTTTAAATGGAATGGCTTTGGCTGCCCACATCGCTGGAAAAAATAAACTGGCACTTCAACGATCAGAAAAAGCGATTTCGAAACTTAGTGCCACCATCGACTCAACGACTACCAAAAGTACGAAAGAGCGTTTTGTGCAAGCTTTAATTTGGAATAAACACTACAGCAAGGCCGAAGATACCATTCGGAGTTACCAACAACAATACGGGGATCAAAACTGGATTTTATCGCTGAAAGCTACGTTGGGTATGTACCGAAGTGATTTTAGCGAAAGTATTGCAGCCTACAACCAAATTCTCGAGAATGATTCAGCTTCATTCGATGGGAACCTGGGAATTGGCAATGCCTATTATGCCGTTGGCAAAGTGGATAAAGCATACAGCGCCGCCGATCAAACATTGGAGATTTTTGAAAATCAAGTTGATGCCCAAACCTTTTTGAATAAGCTCGATCGTAGCTTCAGCCCGGTAGTTGAAGAACGAATAAGTTTAACTTCGGATAACGGAAAAAACCAAGCAATCAGCACTAAAACTCAATTGCTATTTCCGGTGAGTACCAAACTTAGTTTTTCAGGGGCTTACCTTTACCGCGAAGCCAAAAATAAAAACACAGATGAACAGGCAACCACACACGAATTCCGAGTAGGAGTCAACTATCATTTATTGCCCAAAGTAAAACTTCATGCTGCCGGAACAGTCATCGATGCAAAATCATTCAGCCATGATTACACTAGTTTCTCAAGCGAGTTATCAGCAAAAATGAAACTTTTAAAATTGCAGGATCTTGAGCTCGGATTTAAACAAGATATTCAGAATTACAATGCCGATTTAGTCGATCGCGAGTTGAAAGCCAATCACTTTTACTTGAACCATAACTTGGGCTCTAATGTTGGCGTTGGATGGTTTACCCAATATTTCTACACGAACCAATCGGACGAAAATGTTCGCAATCTGTTATTTACATCTTTGTACTACAATATTCTATCAAAACCTGTTCTTAAAACAGGCTTCAATTTTCAGACGATCGGATTTAAAGAACAGCGCCCTACTGTTTATTTCAGCCCCGAAAAATTCAAAGTTTACGAATTATTTCTGGATTTTTTGAAGGATGAAAACAGCATTCAAGATCAATCGGGCTTATTTTACGGGTTAAATGCAGCTGCCGGATATCAGTTTATTGAAGATGGCAAAAAGCAATTTACTCACCGAGTGCAGGTGAAATTGGGCTACAAAGCCAGCAATCGATTATTGGCGAATTTCTACGGTACGCAAAGTAATATCGCATCGGCCACTGCCGCCGGTTTCTCTTTTACTGAAGTAGGCTTACGCTTGAAATGGCAGATTAGCTCGTCGCCCATTTTCAACCGGAAAAAGTATGACCACTTTCGCTAAGGCCTTACCATTTTTATAAAAGATTGAGCCTTTTAATCAGTTCGGGACGATTCGACCGGCTCACCGGAATGACGTTCTTTTCAATTAAAACACTGTTATCTTCAATGTCAACAATTTTATTTACATTGATGATGTAGGAGCGATGAACTTTCAGAAAAATACTGTCGGGTAATTTATCTTCAATTTTTTTCAGCGTTGAATGAACCGTATAGTTTTTTTTCTCCGTTTTGATTGAAATGTAATCTCCACTTGCTTCGATGTAGTTAATCGAAGGCATATCAATTTTGATTAGCCGCCGGTCAATATTTACAAATAATGTTTGTCCCGATTCAGCCGCTACACCTTGTTGTATGGGCGCATTTTCAACCGTTATTGACTTTTTTACCGAAAAAGCGCGGGTAACAGCTTTATCGAACCGTTCCTGCGTAATCGGCTTGGTCAGGTAATCAACGATGCATTCGTACTCAAAGGCTTCAATAGCAAAATTACGATCTGAGGTGGTGAGAATAATTTTGGGTGGATTTTTAATGGTCTGAATAAAATCAAAACCAGAAAAGGCAGGCATATGAATATCGAGAAAAATAAGATCAACCTGCTCATTCTGGTTCATAAACTTGATGGCGTCCATCGCGTTTGAAAAATCGGCTAACTTATTCAGGTTTCCATTCTTGGTAATTAACCGATTAATTACAATACGAGCTGTTTCTTCATCGTCAACTATGATACAATTCATAAAGTTAGATTTAGAGCTTTCCAATAAAAGCCACCATGCTGTCCAGAATTTCTTCAAACTCAGCTTGAAGTCGTGTTTGGCCTTCTTTCAGCTCGTTTTCGTAGTCAACGGCTGTCTGGTAACTTTTTTCTAGCCCTAATATACTAATTTTATGTTTCAGCTTATGTACACTTTCTGCTGTTTTACTATAATTTTCTTCAGCGAGTTGTTGCTTATAAACTTCAATTTCAGCCGGCAACTCCTTCTTAACGACCTGCAACAAAGTCATCTCAAAGTCAGTATCACCTTCCGACAACTCCCTTATATAAAGGAGATTTGGTTCTTCTTTCATTGTTTTCATGTTACATTTTTTTTGGAATGGTAAAAAAGAAACTTGTAAACTGACCAACTTCACTCTGCACCTGAATTTCCCCTTCGTAGTAATCAACAATTTTTTTTACGATGGAAAGTCCAATTCCTGTTGCCACTTGGTCATTTTCTATCTTTTCAAAAATTTGAAAAATCTTATTCTGGTACTCTTTGGGTATCCCCTTCCCGTTGTCCGACACACAAAATTCCCAGTAGTCGCTTTTATCTTCAACTTTTACCTGCACTTTCCCTTTTGGCTTATCAACACTTTTAATGGCATTGTGCAGTAAGTTTTTAAAAAGCTGTTGCAGCCTGAATTTATCACCTCTTAGAACCGGTAAATTCTCATCTACTTCAATTTTTATATGTTTTGGGATGTCTAAAATTTCAATAATTTCGTACACCAGATGATGCGTGTTAACATCGTAAACTTCAGAATTTGCATCGTCGATTGTTGAATAGCGTAAAATACCATTGATGAGGTCATCCATCTTCTCTAGATTTCTTAAAATCAGATCAAACTGCTGGCTACAATTATCATCAACATACGATTCATTCTCCTCCTTGATCCAATTAACCAACGAATCGATATTGCGCAAAGGCGATTTCAAATCGTGCGAAACCATGTGGGCATAATCTGATAGCACCTGGTTCTTCTGTTTCAGGTTTTTCATTAAAGCTTCGCGTTGTCTTGAAATATCTACAATTTCTTTGGACTGCTTTTCGATAAAATCGTTCAAATTTTCAACTTCCAGAATTTGTACACTGCCATGTCCATTTTTTTGAAATGAAGCAACCACTGTGCTCAAATTGGCTATCACTTTCTTCTGGCTTTCGCCCTCTTCTCTCAATTTAGCATTGGCTTCAAAAAGTTCCTCCGAACTAATCTTCATTGCTCGCTGCAACATGGCAATCTGCTCTTCATAGTTGCCGTATGAGCCTGTTACTGCATTCAAAAAATTTTGCATTGATTTATCATGCAACAACCTCACTGGTAAATGTTTCTTAATCTGTCTTTTCAATAATGGCGTCATCTTTATTCACTTATTAAAGTCAATGTCATGGTCTGGTTATGTAATTCGCAAGAATGTCCTTCTTTAAAAGGTGCAATTTCACCATAGGAATAAAATCCGGCAATAACGGATTGTTTCCCAATAACCTCGAACACTTCTTCGATCTCCTCTTCTATACGCTGATCCATCACTAACTTTCGACCAATACAACTCACCAATAATGCCAGTTCTGGCTTTTTTTTGCGTTTTTTCATGCCAAGTTCGGCGGCTTTTGCAGCACCGGAAGCAATTCCATCTACTGAGGCCATCATGAGCTGTGCCTTTGAGTTCATGGGCACATCGCCAGCCAAAATCATAGAATTTTCGGCTGAGTCAATATTCAATATGGTACGCACCACTGGCTCCGGTTTATCTTCAAACGTAATATTCAAAGGAAAAAGCAATGAAGCTTGCGGCAGCTCGTTGGCTTTATCGCCCAAGTAGCGCTTATAAATTTCCAAAGCTGGCACACCGTCCATTTCATATAAAATGTTGTCTTCGGAACGTGTCACAATTCGTTCGGGACCAAATGGTATCCAACCACCGAAGCTGGCAAACGAAACATCCAATGTATCGCCATACAAAGCTACGGCAATCACTTCTCCAACTTTAGGCGCTTCCTGATATCCCGCCAACGTCTTTTCGAAACGAGAACCATCGCCACAAAGTCCGCCGGTAAGTGCTACTCTTTTTTCTAAAACCTGAGACATCCCCGCAATCAACGAACTTCCATTCATATAAGTTCCTTCGGAAACAACAAATACATGGGCCAAGCGTTCCGGAGGAATTGAACTGCCCAGTGCCTGCCCTAGTTGCCTGGCATCTTTATTATAATCCAGAATATTCTCATGTCGAATCAGGAAACTGGCTTTTTCAAATTCGATTGCCGATACCACAATCGTTTCATCTTTTACATTGATTCCAGCAATTTCGCCGGCTGTAGACCCAAAAATGATGTGCTCATAAGGAAATTCGTCTTTTACATCCGCAATGATCTCTTGCTTTTCGAGCAAAAAACGGCTGCCAAAAACAAGAACTAGCGGATTATTTAAAGTTCTCTCTTCTGTTAAGTATTGCCAGGGAGAATCTTCCATACGTTGTGCCTGAACGATCTTCATGATTTATTTTTTTATGCTGAAATAAAATGTAGTTCCTTTGCTTAACTCACTATCCAACCATATTTTACCATGATACAAATCGACAACTTTTTTCACGATGTTCAGACCAATTCCAGTTGATGCTTCATGATTTCCAAGTGTATTGAATATTTTAAATATTTTCTCGTGATGTTCTTCAGCAATGCCCACGCCATTATCTTTCACCGAAAAAATATGATGCGTATCGTCACTCAAGTAACCAATTTCAATCAAGCCTTTTTCTTTATCATTGTAATTGATTGCATTACTGATCAGGTTCTGGAAAACTTGCTGAATCCGTGTTTTATCAATAGCAATAGTGGGTAGTTTAGTTATTGTATTTACACTAATATGGTCAGGGATGAAAACCAATTCCAAGATCTCGCGAATAACATCATTTAAATCAACCTGATCCGAAGTTAGTCGACCGCGTTCAATGCTGGAGTAGTTCAGTATATTTCCGATCAAGTGATCCATTTTCTCCACTTTACCCTGCATCAATTTCAAATTCTGAAGGCTTTCTTCGCCTAACTTTTCCTGAAAATCTTCCATTGTCCAGTCCAATAAGGCCGAGATATTTCTCAAAGGCGATTTCAGATCGTGCGAAACAATGTGGGCATATTCATTCAACTGCTCATTCTGCGACTCTAGATTTTCAAGCAATTTTTCTTTCTGGCTTTCCAGCTTCTTGCGCTGAGTAATATCAAGCTGAATTGCAATTGAACCAATAATTTTACCATCGTTATCAAAGTTTGGTGCAGCACTGTTCAACCAGTACCTTTTTCGTCCGCTTTTAGTCCTTATTTTCACTTCATATGAATCAGCCACACCTTGTTCCCGGTCTTTTAAATGTTGAAGCACAGAAACTTCCGACTCTGGCATTAGTATATCAGTTACGTTGTTTCCACAAAGTTCATCTTTGACATAACCCGTCATCTCGCAGAACGAATTATTTGCATATAGAATTTTGCCATGTGTATCGGCTTCCACTAAGCCTAAATTCATGTTGGCAATAATGTTACTATATTTTTCTTTTTGGCTTTGTAAGTTTCGTTGGTATCGCTGTTTGTAAGTTACATCGTTATATTTCCAGAGGTGCCCCTTATACACGCCATCAAGATAGATGGGAATGTAGCTCCGCTCAAAAATCCGGCCGTCAGCCAGCTCAAGTTCCTCACCCATTGACACTTCTTGTTTTTCGAGTAATTCAGCAATTCGCGTTACAAATTGCTCCGGCTCTTTAAATAAGCCTTTGGATTCATTGGCTGAATTTGAACAGTCCATGCCGAACAAGATTTCCGGCTCTACCGGGATGGAAAACATATTACAAAACTGCTTATTAACCAATAATATTTCTCTATTTTCATTCTCCAGCAAAATACCTGTTTGCAAGTTTAGAATAAGCGTAGAAAGCCTGTTTTCCGACTCTTTTAACTTTTCTTTCGCCTCCTTCTCCTCGGTAATATCTTCAATAGTTACCACTAAATGTGTAATCTCCTTCTCATTTGCTTTTACAGATGTAATTAAGGTTTTTAGCCAACTGATTTTTCCTGATTCGCCTACTTGCTTTTTCTCTACAGTCACCGTAGCGGTCTCGCTTCGTTTCAGCTTTTCTTTAAACTCACGAACTGTTTCATCTTCATCAGCATTGAGTAAATCATCAATATCAACATCTTTCAGTTCATTGGAAGTACGCTCCATCAAACAACAAAGCGCTTGGTTAGTAATCACCATTTGATTGGTTTTCAAATCAATCAAGCCAATTCCCATCGGATAATTATCCACTATGATATTTAATTGGATTCGATGCTCTTCCAAAAGCTCTTTTAGCCTGGTTTCTTCGGTAATATCGCGAGCAATTCCCTGAATAGCTATCGGGTGTCCATTCTTATATATTAGACTGGCATTAATTTGTAATTTTTTATGGCTATCATTATTCGTAACGATATCAACGATGTAGTTGCCGTAAAAACCGCTCTGAATAAGTTTTTTGAAAGCTTTCTGATTGTACTCGTGTTGTCCTTCAGCAATGAATGGTCTCACATTAAAAGTTCCCTGATCGAGATTCACGCCCAGCATTTTGCTGGCAGCATCATTCATCTTTAGCACATAACCTTTCATATCAATCAGAAGATAAGGATCGGCAATATTCAAAAAAACACCTTCCAACTCCGAAGTTTGCTCCGAAAGCAATTCCTGCAACTGGCTATTGGAGTCTTGCAAAGCCTGCGAAAGATCGAATAGTTCAGACGACTTTCTCTCCAGAATCGCTTCAGCTAAACGCCGAGCTGATTTTTCTCTTTTTAATGCACGTTCAAGAATTTCTATCTTTTTAGTTAGTTCTGTCATGAAAGAGATTTTATCATTGATTTAGCGAGGCAAGCTTAAAATAAACCTTTGTACCTTGTTCGTTTAATTTTTCCATGGTCAATTTCACAGGCTGATTGTAATGCTCAAAAGTTTTTTCCATGAGTGCTTTGGCAAACATATACATTGATCTTTCTGACGAATAGATCATTTCAATCTGTCTGTCATCTTTTAAGAGAACTTCAAATGTGGGAAGTTCGGCGTCGGGGTACATTTTTCGTACTTCAACATGAATGTGGTTTTCGATAGAAGCAAGAAACTCTAACGGATCATGATAAAGCTCAAAAATATTGGGATGATGCTTGTACAACACACTAAAAAAGAAGAGTCCGTATGTGTACACCAAATCATCAATTGAAATCCCTGTTTTTGTGCTAAGAACCGCTAGCAGCTGCTGCATCTCAAAAAAATCATACGTTCCAATCGAAGTGTAAACTCCTTCTGACTTCAAGTCGGATTGTTGGATCATATCATCCACCATTTCAATTCCAAACTTGTCTTCGACCATTTCCAACAATTCAGTAAAAACAATTCCTTTCATCAGTTAGGCTTTTATTAGTTCATTAACAGTCCAATATTCCATTACTGCTTTCAATTTCTGTACATAATCTTCATATTTCAGAGGCTTGATTACATATCCGGCAATCCCAATTTTGTAACACTCCAACATATCTTTATGATTTGCTGAAGTCGTTAAAACAATTGTCGGAATATATCTGAGGATAGGATCATTCTTCAGGATTTTCAAAAATTCGATTCCGCTAATTTTGGGCATGTTTAAATCCAATAGGATAATTTCCGGTAACCGGTCCTTTTGTTTCAACTGCTCCAACGCTTCTTCGCCATTGTGTGCTTCAACAATCTGGTGAGGGAGTTCTAGTTTGGAAATTGTGCGATTGAGTTTCATGATCTCTATCATATCATCTTCAATCAATAGAATTGAAAGTTTTTTTGCCATCTCATTACTTGTTTTCATTGATTTTTACTTTAGACAAATTTGACAATAGATTTTCTGAGAAATCATAATATTCGTTTAAAGTTATGGAATGTTCGTTAGACGGCAAAAAAGTATCGACGAATGGTATTTGCTCTTTTGGCGAAACCAATTAAGCATGCTACACTACCACTGGTCGACACTTGTCTTCCAAAAAACGAATAAAAACCAAACCGCTTCA
The DNA here is from genome assembly GCF_963678245.1 of uncultured Sunxiuqinia sp. NCBI lineage: Bacteria > Pseudomonadati > Bacteroidota > Bacteroidia > Marinilabiliales > Prolixibacteraceae > Sunxiuqinia > uncultured Sunxiuqinia sp. The sequence continues at coordinate 372,611 of NZ_OY782767.1, read as the reverse complement.
AATGCATCATACATTTGAAAAAAAAACAAGCACAATGAAAAAGTTTACATTCCTTACTTTGATGTTATTAACAAACATTCTGTTGGCTCAGAATTACAATTTTCTGGGTGACTACACCAGCGACGGAACACCACTTTATCTTGAACCCAATCGTGATAAAGTAACCTCTACAACGATGACTTTGATCAATAACTCTCTGCCCGAAGGCTATCCGGTATCGGATTACAATCCGCATTACATCTCTTCAGGCTATGATACCGATATTATTTTATATGAACAAGCTGATGTATATGTAACATTTGTAAAAGAAGGTGCTGGGTACAAAAACGTGCTAGGATTTTACACCTACGACATTTCTTCGAAATCAGTTCCTAAACCTCAGCCGGAAGATATTACAATTATTTTTCCAAATGTATCAGCAGAAGGTTCCGGCGGTAGTTTAAAAGCTGGCGACAAAGTGAAAATAGGCTCTTTTCCTGCGGGGACTGGAATTGGCTGGGTTCTTTTAGCCAATGGCTGGAACGGAAGTAAAGTGACTTCAGGACAATGGCAAGTCTACTCCAACCCGGATTATAACCCGGAATCTGATCCGAGCTTACGTTACCACAACGTATTGCTTGCCGACCCGGAGAACAAACGTGTTTTCCTTGGTTTTGAAGATATCCGTCGTGACTGGAGTTCATGTGATAATGATTTTAATGATGCAATTTTCTATGTCACAGCGAATCCATACACGGCCATTAAAACAGTGAACCTAACTGATGTTAACAGCGCCACCAACGTAACCTCAGCCAATGCCGGTGGTTTGGAAAGTAACGGGAAATTAGCTGGACTGATTGCCAATCGTAATTTCACCAGGAATAAACTTCAAAACCAAATCGATAAAAAGGATATTCAACTAAAATTTCGGGCAATTGATAAATTTGGACTGAAAAGTGCCCAAATTAAAGCACTGGAAACCTACATCCCCGAAAGCGGCATGTACGGCACCGAAACAGCACACATTTCGAGCCCGAAAGATTTGATTGCAATTACCAATGCTGAAAAAGTTTTTTCGGTAGATTATTACCTTGACGACGTGCGTATTTCAGCCGTGTTAGCCACTGAGACAAAAGGCACAATTTACGATCATTCTAAAGTGATATGCGATCGTTTAAACAGCTCGAGCCTGGAAGATATTCGAACCGTATTAGTACGCGGGCATCAAATCATCAGTGCAAAAATACAACGGGCTGGCGGAGAAATTGAAAACTCACTCAGTTTCTCAGTCAGACTTGGCGAAACTCAGAATGAACTGTTCAGTTTTTGGAACATTGCGCAATATCCGGAAGGAGATTATTACAATTTCCAGATTTGGGGCAGCTCCTACTCCCAAGTATTTTCAATTGCCAACCACATCATTGACTCATTCAACGAAGAAAAACCAATGATTAGCGAATCATCAGAAGATAAAATTCCAAATGTTTTTGTTCGCTCAGGATATTATGCCAACGGAGAAGTTCACCTAAACCTTATCAATAAATATGCCGTGCAGGAAATCTCGGTACAAAGCAGCATTTCTCCAACGGAAAAAGATAGTCATGTTGATGCTACGAACAAAATAAAATTATCAGGCAGCTGGCACGAAAGTGTTTCGTATTACACAGGAAGTCTATTTGATATTGGGTTGTCGATTTATTCCGAAGGATCAACGCAACACGATGCTCTCTATCTGGCTGATGGGCCGTGGGCTGTAGATTACCTGTCCGAGGATGTGAAAATACAACAGTTTGAAATTGACAATTACGAAACCGATTTTAACAGCTGGTTGTATTGTGTTGAAAGACACCCAAACATCTCAGGAGAAGTAAAAGGCACTGTGAACCTGTTTCGCCAGATTTTGCCCGGCGACCAATCTCTGGACGTGACCGAATATCATTCCATCCAATTTAATATTGAAAGTTCTCATGCAATTGAAGTGGTAGTGATGCCGAAAAATGGAGGTGATTGGTCGAATCGTTTCCGCAAAGTCATTCCGGCCAGTTCGACCGAAACATTTTACGCCATTGCTTTTGAAGATTTCGTGGATGGAGCAGGAAATAAAGCGACAATCAATGACGTTCAACGAGTTGTTTTCTCAGTCATCGGAAACTATCAAAACTTTGCTCCGTTTCACCTGAGTGTAAATCAAATGGCTTTCAATTCTGATTTGACTTCGAATGTAAAAGTTTCTCTTGATCAATCGCAGGAATTAAAGATTTTTCCTAATCCGTTTGACAGCTATACAACCATAGAATTGCAAGAGCCAACACAGCAGGTAAACATCAAAGTATATGACCTCTCGGGAAGAATTGTTGACGCTCAAAATATGACAATAATCTTCGGAAATACAACGGTTGAATACAGACCGCGCAACCTTCGAAGTGGATTTTATAAATACGTAATAACAGACGACAACAGTAATCAATTCAGCGGAAGTTTTATAAAGAACTAAGCTGTTTAAAATGCAGCAGATTCGGGTATGGATTCAGCCACCATCTGTTGCATCTTTTTATAATGCCTTTAGGGAATAGGTACTTTGACTCGAACTGCATATTCAAGACTATTTGCTCATAAACAAATATCCGAGAGAAATAAAATAACATGTTTACAGTAACGAGCTTGAAGAACAAGCGGTACGTTTAAGTCATCAGCGATAAAATATAAAATTGGCCAAAGAATTAGGTATAAAAACTGTACAGTTGGCATAAATGGGTAAACTCTGATCCAGCAACAGCAGTAAAAGCAAACTTACCTGAAGAATCAATCGAGGTTAAAAAATTGCGTAAGGCTCTTAGGGAAAATGAATTGAAACTTTAAAAAGACCGTTCACATCTTTTACAGGAGCGATGGGAAATCTACCAATTTATAGCGGCGTATCGACATTTATATTCCACCGAAAGGATGTGCAGGGTTTTAAACGTAAATCGGAGTAGTTATATACCGGTGGTTTAGCCAGAGTCCTTCCAAAGGATCAGTGCAGCGTAATTTGTTTGCAGATTTAATTAAGAAGGAGTTTGATGCTAGTCAGGCTACTTATGGATCTACTCGCATAACAGGGTTGAAACGCAAACACTATAAAATCTCAGGACGCAGGGTAGCCAAAATCAGGAGTAAAAATGGCTTGGGCAGTAAATACAAAAAGAAGGTTGAAGTCACGACCTACAGTGATCATAGTTATCCTGAGTGTGAAAATTTACTGGATCACAATTCTAAATCAAACAAATAAAACCAAGTCTGGGTATCAGATATTACCTATATCAAAACTCAAAAAGGATGGTTGTACTTAACCATCCTATCATGGATAGATATGATAGGTAAATCATGAGTTGCTCATAAAGTACAAGTTTATGTACTCAGAAAACGATTATTGCAGTCTGGAGAATGGCTCTAGGAAAAAGGAAAACAACACAATCGATGCTTTTTCATTCTGATAGGGGATAAAATACGCCTCCAGAGAATTTAGAAAACTATTAATACCAATTCTTTCATCTCTCAATCAATGAGCAGGAAAAAACATTTTCTGGGATAATGCAGTAGCAGAATCCTTCTTCTATACCTTGAAATCAGAATTAGTAGATGGCAATAAGTTCGAATCTATTGAGGGTGCCAAATCAAAAGTCTTTGAATGGGCAGAAATATGGTATAACAAAAAAGACTGTATTATTTATTGGAGTAAAAGACTCCTTATGAGATAGTGCTATTTGTAAATTGATTTTCTATATTCAATTCCCCATTTTGCTATTTCATCAATAAGTGGCGAAAGAGTTGCACCATATTCAGTAAGAGAATATTGAACTGTTATTGGTTTTGTATTCATTACCGTTCGGCTAACTAATTTGTTCATTTCTAAATCTTGTAGCTCTTTAGAAAGCATTTTAGTCCCTATTCCGTCTACTTCTCTCAACAAATCCATAAAACCCAATTTATTGCCTTCTATAAGTGTTCCCAGGATATGAAATTTCCATTTGCCAGACAAAATACTCATTGTATCGCTAATTGCCTGCATCCTAACTTGACAAACAAGTGTGTCGTTAACTATTGCTTTCTTTCTCATTATTAGATAAAATGTAAAACTTTAATAATAATTCCTTCCTGATAGTTTCCTATAGGAAACTACTTCCTAAAAGGAAATCCATATCAAATATACACTTTTAATAAATTATCTTTGTGTTGTTAGCAAGAATCAGAGATTACAATGATAACTAAAATACATCTCATGCCATTTATCTTATCTCTGCTATGTATTACAGCTTGTCAGAGTCAACAAAAAAGAAAAGATATGAAGAAGAAAACGACAAATACCAATCCCCTATTGTGCGACCTTGAAACAGGAATGTGTGAAATGCCAATCAATGAAACAGCAGATTCTACAAAAATTCATCAATCCACCGATAAAAAAATAAAGATAGTTTATTTTACAGACCCTATTTGCTCTTCTTGCTGGGGCATTGAACCGCAACTAAGAAAACTAAAATTAGAGTATGATAAATACATTGAGATAGAATACAGAATGGGTGGTCTGTTACCAGACTGGAGTTACAATAGTGGTGGAATTAGTAAACCTTCAGACGTCGCTCATCACTGGGATGAAGTTAGTGTTTATTACGATATGCCCATTGATGGAGATCTATGGCTAGAAGATCCTCTCAACTCATCCTACCCTCCTTCCATCGCTTTTAAGGCAGCCCAATTACAAAATAACGAAAAAGCCTACTTATTTATGAGGGAAATTCGTGAAATGGTATTTTTGAAAAAGATAAATATTGCAAAATGGGAGCATTTGAAAACTGCTGCAAAAAACGTAGGGCTTAATGTTGAGCAATTAAAAAATGATTTTAAAGGAAAGGCTAAAAACTTATTTGAAGATGATTTAACATTGGCAAGAGATTACGGCGTAAGAGGGTTTCCAACCATTATCTTTGAAGACAACACTGGTATCAGAAAAAATATTTACGGTTCAAAACCATATGACCGATACGAAGCAGCTATCTTAAAAATTGATCCTACAATAATTAAAAATGAATATCTTAAAAATTGGAAAACACTTTTTTCGATATATAACTCACTCACGGCTAAAGAGTTTTCCGTACTTTCAGAAACTCCAAGAATAGAAAGTGAAAGAGTATTGGATGCGCTTTCAGAAAAAAGGAGCTTAAAAAAACAGACAACTAAAAATGGCTCTATCTGGAAACTCGCAAAATAAATAGAATGTCATTTTGCAAGCTTCCAGAAATGTCAACAGACAACAAAGAATATAAAAAGTAGGCGAAAAAACATCAAAATCAATGTCTTAAGACTATTTTATATTCTATTTACGACCGAAAGACTTGTGGTTCTCAACCACCTACTTTTAGCATACAACCCATAAAAAAAAGACAGTTACACAGCCGGAGAAAAAGCTAACTTCATACAACAACACCTGGCACAAACATTAGAACAAGGGTAGAATACCAGCATTCCTTTTTCAATGCTACACCACTACGGCTTGCAAAAGCTGCTCCCTGCGTCCGAAGTGTACCATAAAGAAGCACTATGAGCAGGCCGTTTCCGCGTGTTTCCCAGCATAATCAATTTCATTTCAAGTCGTTTTTACCAGTTAAAATTGTATCAGGCACAAAAAGTCAAAAATTCTTATGGAAAAAATCAAGGCTTCACCAACCTCCAAAACCCACTGCAATCTTTATATTTAATATTAAATATAAAAAAACAGCAAAAATGAAACTTTAATTATCTTAAATAGATGCTTTTACAGATAAAATATTTGGTAAAAATCCAACTTTGTTTAGTCCATTAATAGACTGATTATCTGATGATATATTATTAAAAATCACAACAAAAAATCCTGTTGAAGAAATTTCATTTTTTATATATAAGGGTGATAAAATACTTTTAAGGTGGTTTACACAAGAAATTGAAATGAACTTACGTGGTCACGCAACACTTTTTACAGACCATTGCCTAAAGTCGATTTTAAATTATCCTAAAAGCTATTTCAACATGGTTTAGGGAACAAGCGCAAAAGAAAGCCTAAAATGAGCAAAAGCAAGGAGATAACTATTATGATCTTGTTCCATTTTGGAGCCTTTAAAATTCTCTTGTTGTGTTGTTTGTTGAGTCTACCCTTGGTCTACAAAAATGATAATTCTCCAAAAAAAGAGGGCTGATGAAAATCCGGGGTATTGGTTTCAATCTTTTTCCAACTGACAAAATGAGGTTCAGAAAGGTCATCGCCACATTTGTAGAAATTGGCTCGTGCCTTGGTTTCTGATAATTTGGTGATTTTGTTGTGGATGAAAACTGAAACCGGCAATTGAATGCAAATCTGCCACTCGAAGCGAGGCGATTGTCCTTGATTTAGCCTGCTCACTGTTGTTCTGGTCCGAATCTGATCGAGTAAATCGGGGGCGGTTGACTGTCGCTGATTACGATCAGGTCCCCAAGCTGCCAAACAGGTTCCCAAGCTGTTAAACTCGAAATTGTAATAGTTGGAGTCTTCGTTGAAAGCTATAAAAAACTCGACACAGCTATCCGTGTAAACAGGCTGATTGTGTTGGCTGTAGCGGGCAAGCATTTCATCCTCACAAACCTGGTAGCATACAAATATCGCCTCATTATTGTGAGCCATCTTAAAACCAACTTCGGGCTTCGAATAAGGCGCATCCCAAGAAAAGCAAGCCAACGAAATTTTAGGTAAAGCTTTAAAAACAGTCTTCAGCTCACTGATGTGATGAACGGCAAAATTGAGTTTAGGAATTTCTAGTGACATGAGTATTTTTTGCTTATGTTTTGAATAGTCTTTTGTATCTCATCAAACCTTCCTTCTAGTTTTTTCACCAATTCAAACTGGGCCCGGGCACGCTGTAGGTTGTGGTGTGGCGAATGAATTTTATAATAGTGATCTCCGTCAATGTAATCGGTTAAAAAACGAACCCCCATTATATAAGGAAGCAACAAGCAGCTCTGCGCCAACGAGTAAACTTCATTTTCGGTGATGATATCCTTTGTTTTTTCAATAAAGCCTTCAGCAAAAGCTTTGAATAATCCCATGTTGAGTTGGATTTTTTCCAGATCTTTCTCATCCTCTTCTGCTGTATTAATAATGGTCCGGACAGCATCTCCAAAATCATAGGCCATATAACCGGGCATAATGGTGTCCAAGTCGATCACGCATTGAGCCTCGTCCTTTTCATTTAACAACACGTTGTTAAACTTGGTGTCATTATGTGTTATTCTTAAAGGCAATTTCCCGGCATCGCCCATTTGCTTGATTTGTTTCATTTGTTCGGTTCTTGCTGTTACAAAATCAACCTCCGGAGACAGATCTTTCAATCGCTTCTTCGGGTCTTTGGTCATGGCCTGATTCAACTGATTTAATCGATGTTCAATGTTGTGGAAATCAACCAGAACTTCATGAATCTTGGTCGGATCGAGATCTGATAAGTCGGCCATGAACTGTCCGTAAGCCCGCCCACCTTCACGCGCTTGTTTCTCGTTTTCGATCAGGTCGTACCCTTTTGTTCCTTTCAAAAACAGGTACATTCGCCAGTAACTACCGTCAGCATGTTGATAGTAGCTTTTCCCGGCTTTGGTTTGAACCAGTGACAGCATTTTGTCTTCAGTGTCTCGTGAAGTCTGGTTCTCTTCTTTCTGTTGCATGTGATTAATGACCCTTTCAATGTTATGCATCAGGTTATCTACATCGGTGAAGATTGAATTATTGATTTTTTGAAGAATGTAGTCGGGGTATCCTGCTTGTTTATTCTTCAATCGATAGGTATCGTGGATATGTCCTGATCCGTAAGTTTGCAGGTCACCTATTTCACCCTGCACTTCAAAATGATCAATGATGGCGTTTAATGTAGTGTAATCCATTTTCTTAATAATTAGAATTTGTACCTTTTAAAAGCTTCGATCGCTTCATATTCCGTCAGGCCAAGTTTATCATATAGCTTGGCTGTATTTCGGTTTCGGTCTTCAGCTCGTTGCCAGAACTCGCGTTTATCTTTTCCTGGGAAAACCGGTGAATCTTTCTGCGACTGGTGTTTGAAAATTCCTTTCCGTTTTTTCATTAACTCTTCCGGACTAATCGGAACAGCCATTTCAATATCTTCAATGTTCCATTCGTGCCATGCACCGCGATAGAGCCAAACATAACAGTCTTTCATCCAATCTTCGGATTTCAGTCGATCGATTGCTGTGAAGATGGCATTCAGACAAACCGCGTGCGTTCCATGCGGATCATGCAAATCGCCGGCTGCAAAAATTTGGTGTGGTTTTACTTCTTGCAGAAGGTTAACAATGATATCAATATCGACTTCTGATAAATCATTCTTTGCCACGTGCCCTGTCTCATAGAAAGGTAATTCGAGGAAATGGGCGTTTTCATCTTTCACGCCACAAAATCGACAGGCAGCTGATGCTTCCCCCTGCCTGATCAGTCCTTTTATTTTCAGAACTTTTACATTGCTGTTCGATTCTTTATTGGGGCTTTTTATGGTGTCAACAATCTCGTGATGCAAGCTTTGAATTGACTCCTCAGCAATATTGAATTTATTTGAAAATGCGAGTAGGAAGTCCGTAAAACGATGGGCATCATCATCAAAAACAGCTATGTTACCAGATGTTTGATAGGCGACATGCACGTCGTGCCCCTGATCAACCAGACGTATTAAGGTTCCACCCATTGAGATAACATCATCATCGGGATGTGGACTAAAAACAATCGATCGCTTTGGATAGGGATTGGACCGTTCGGGGCGTACTTTGTCGTCAGTGTCCGGTTTACCACCGGGCCATCCGGTTATAGTTTGCTGAATCTGATTGTGAATTTCAATATTCAGCGTGTAAGCTGAGCCGGCTGTTTTCAGTAAGTCTGCCAAGCCCCATTGCTTGTAGTCATTATCCGTTAGCTTCAACATGGGCTTGTTGGTTTTATGCGAAAGCCAGATCACCGCTTTTTTCTTCATATAGCTGTTCCAGATGCAAAAGTTGGTCAGCCAGGGAGTTTGAAATTGACTTAACTTGGAAGCGGCAGGCTGGTCGGCAACGCAAAGTACATCCGGGTGTTTTTGCAGGTATGAGGCGGGAACATCACTGCCTAAAGTCCCTTCAATGGCATTGGCCAATATTTCGGCTTTGGATTCTCCCCAAACTGCCATGAAAATTTTTTTGGCGTTCATAATCGCTTTTACCCCCATGGTAATCGCCCGAAGCGGAACATGTTCTTCGCCATCAAAAGCTTCGGCTGCATCCTCAATAGTTATTTTATTTAATTTAACCAACCGGGTAGCGGCGGTCTCAGTAGCCCCAGGCTCGTTAAACCCGATGTGCCCAGAACGTCCGATTCCCAAGAGTTGAATATCGATATTACCCAGTGAAGCAATTTTCCGGTCGTATTCCAGGCAAAAGTTCTCAATTTCAGATGGCGGCAACATGCCGTTTGGGATGTGGATATTTTCTGGATCAATGTCGATATGATTGAAAAAGTGTTCGTACATAAAATGGTGGTAACTTTGCTTATTTTCAGATTCAACTTGATAGTATTCGTCCAAATTGAAAGTGAAAACATTTTTGAAACTCAAGTCTTCTTCCTTGTGAAGCCGAATCAGTTCGCGATAAATTAGCAGTGGAGAGCTTCCGGTAGCCAATCCTAATACAGTTTTTTGTCCAAGCTCATTATTCGATCTAATAACGGCTGCGATTTGGATGGCAATAAAAACTGAACCTTCTTCTTTGTTATTAAAAATCCGTAATGGTATTTTTTCAGTTAATGCAGTTAAATCTTTAGTATTCATTATTTTACTTAATTTATGAAGCGTTTCATATTTCTTTTTTCTTGACTTTTACAAGCTTGATTCATGGTGCTAAAACATGCCGTGTTTTTCAATAGAGGAAATTTTATTGTAAGATGTGTGTTCAAACACACATCTTTAAAAACATAACGGAACTTATTATTTGAGTACTATAGCGAACGCAAACGTCCTACCCTATTTTTTTGCACAATGATAAGCTTTCCCAGCTTCCATTGGTTTGTAATACTGCAATTTTATTGGCTTGTTTGTTGTACTCACCGCAACTAGCTAACACAATAATTGTTAGCCAATAAAGCAGGATAAGCTATCTTTTCAAAAACTATTTTTATCATTTCTTAATTTTGTTATGAATTTATTTTCTCCTTTATTTCTTCAAGTATTTTACTTTATCCGTTTATATTAATACCAATTCCTACAAAAAATGCCATCTTATTATAAGTAAAGTGCTATCTCCGACATGTTTGTTTAGCTTTCTATTTCTCCTGAATAATAGCAGCCCAGCCACCACCAGGAGCCATTTCAATTTTCACAGTTGAATCGGAAGTAACTTCAACCGTTTCCTGTGAAAAGTCGGCCGCATGTTTATCGGCGTTCAGTCCGTCTTTCCATACTTTCATAGTGTAAGTTCCTTCACCTAGGAAACCAAGTTTTAATTCCATTTCGCGTGGATCCCAGTCGGTTAAAGCACCCACAAACCATTTGTCGGCCGAACGTCGAGCAACGGCAACGTAGTCGCTTACTTTAGCTTCCAACACTTGGGTTTCGTCCCAAACCGATGGTACTGCGGCAAGGAACTCCATACATTCCGGCTCACGGTAATAGTTCGATGGATTATCGGAAAGCATTTGCAGTGGGCTTTCGAAAACAGGGTACAACGCTAACTGGTGACAGCGTGTTCCCTGGCTCATTGGTTCAGTAAATATCGGTGTAAAATTCTCTTTTGTTTTGTTGATCATTGCACCCGGAGTATAGTCCATTGGACCGGCAACCATACGAATAAAGGGCAAAGTTACATCGTGCTCCGGATCGGGTAAGTTCGACCATTTGGCATTTTCCAAACCTTTAACGCCTTCGTACGAAATTACGTTCGGGTAAGCACGCTCCAAACCACTGGGTTTGTATGCTCCGTGGAAATCAACCAACAATTCGTGCTCAGCACATTTGCGTGCAATTTTCTCGTAGAAATTTACCATCCACTGGTCGTCGCGTTGCATAAAGTCCATTTTAATACCTTTTGCACCCCACGCCTGAAACTGATCGAGTGCAGCCTCGAGTTTGTTATCCATGGTTTTCCAAACTACCCAAAGAATTACCCCAACATTTTTCTCTTTTCCGTAGTTGATGATTTCTTTTACATCCACGTCTTTTTCGAGCTTCAGAATATCAGAAAGTTCATACCAGCCTTCGTCCAGAATGATGTATTCCAATCCGTATTCCGATGCAAAATCGATGTAGTATTTGTAAGTTTCGGTATTAACGCCGGCCACAAAGTCAACATCGTAAATGTTATTGGCATTCCACCAGTCCCATGCTACTTTACCCGGTTTTATCCAGTCTGTGTCCTCAAGCCGGCACTCAGAAGCCAGTTTGTAGATCATTTCTGTTTCTATCAATTGCACATCGTTTTCGGTAACGACTATGGCACGCCACGGAAATTCACGAGGACCATTACATTCGGCAATATAATCGGCATATTTTGTTGGTTTTTCATCGCGGTCACTCAGCAATTCAGTCTCCAGCACAACACCCGGATATTTCCCAATCAAAGCATATTCGTTATCATCGCTACCACGCAAATACATTCCCGGGTAATCCATCAGGTTCGACTCCGAGATATAGGTTTTAACGCCGTTGCCACAATCAACCAGCAAACCGGTTGAGGCAAAACGATCGCTACCAATATTCGATAAGGTATCGCGCAGGTATTCCCGCTCCTGGTGTGTCATCATGCTCTCTTCTTCTGGAAACCAAAGTTTTTTGTCGCCCGGGAAAGTGAACGTAGCTAGCTCGCTTTTAACTTTGTATTCGCCATTTTTATCCGACACCCAACGGTAAGCAGCTCCATCGTCGTACGCCCTGAACTGAAGCACATAACCTTTAAATGACAAGATTAGTTCTTTGTATTCGTCTTTTATCGTAGCACTTTTGCGTTGAACCACCGGCGTAAGCACCTGCGACACACCGGTCGTTTTTGCTTTGCGTACTTTGGCGTTCACTCCCCAAACTGTTCCATCGTACAATTCCATCGAAATTTGAGACGGAGCAACAATTGTAATTCCGTTTTGCAACACCGAGTAGGTAACAGTTTTGTCAACATTCACCTTAACCTGTATTTTTCCCGAAGGAGATTCAACAGAGTATTCTTTGGCCGAAAGTGAGAAAACAAGAGCCATGAGGGTAATCAATAAAGATAATTTTTTCATTTATAAAATGTTTAAAATTGTTTTTTCAACTAATGTGTACTTAGAATATTGCTCTGCCATATTTTCAATAGGTTTTTTTTAAAACTGAATCAGTAATTTCATTAATCACATGGTCAAGTGTTATATTATAATTTCATTCATTTTTACTCACCTTTTTAAGAAAGAAGAATATCATAGAAGTCTTTTTCATTCGTATTCTTAATTTGAAATTTTAGACTCTTTGAGATATTCATATTCAGCGGATTCATCAAACTCGCACTTATCCTCGTCTTAGCTATCGCATCCAATTTCAGGAAAAATTCCGTATTTCAGACCAATAGACTAAGTTCTAAATTTTTGAATGATAGGCGAAAATCAGCTCTGTATTGGCTTAGAAATGTTTAATGTTCGCCTATCAAATTTCGTCCCAAGCAGATTAACTCATAAGAACCTGCAATTCAATAAGATAATTTTCATAGACTTCTCGTGGAGAAGCTTTAAATTTTACACATACCGATGCAGCCTTTCCAACAATCTCTCCCATCATCCCACAGGTTTTCATTACCCGTACTGGACCAAGCCCCGTTTTGGTAACACTAATATCGCGGCCAGCCATAAACAAGTTTTTGATGTTGCGACTATACAAGCAGCGATAAGGAGCCCAAAACAGCCCTCCGTAATCATAGTCCTTGCTGATATTCTTATCATAATCTGCAATAAACTCATTGCCTTCAAAGCCTTTTTGGAATTCTTTTTTTGGGAAATGGAGGTCGACATGCCAGGTACAGGGGAATGCCGGGTCTTTGAATTTGCGTTGTTGCTTGAAGTCTTCGGCATCAAGAACGATATCACCCATTAAACGACGAGACTCACGCTTTCCCGCAATATATGCTGACCAACCTAAGCGGTGGTTTGGATAGAGTTTTTCAATGTTTTTAAGGGCATCCCATGCTCCGTACATCGCTCTAAAATTATGGTCACGAATAAGTTCAATTTCATCAATCTGATCTTTATTAAATCCACTCTCCCAAAACCACATGTGAGCGAATTCTTCTGGTCCTTCATTTGCATCAACTTTTTCGCCTTTTTTCTTCCTCCCGGGAAATGGTTTATCTGAAAGATCAAGTGCCCAGGGGCATCTGGGAAATGGCTGCTCAAATTCTCCTTTTTCGTATTTCGAGAGTAGGGCGCTTTTATCCTGGCATTCACACCCCAACACTTCATCTTGTTTTGACGCGTTCACAAGGCTAAAAAGATTGGAGCTACCCATTAGATTCTCAATTTTATATTCGAAATCGGCACCTGCTTTAAAACCAATAGTAGCATCACCTGTACAATCAGCAAACAATTTTCCTTTCAGTAGTTTTTGCCTTCCCGTTCGAGTATTTTCAATTGTTACTGCTGTTATGACATTATTTTCACTTTCAACCTCAATCGCTCGGTGATCGGTTAAAAGTGTTATATTCGATTCGGCGTGTACAACTCTCAGTTTACGCACATCATCGTAGAAATCAGCAACTGCGGCATTGGTTATTTTTCCTTTAGTATCCCTTTCTGGTGGTAGAATTTCATTAACAATATCACCAATATGAGGAAAGGGGGCGATGTTTGTAAGACCTGCCGGACCAACCCGCACCTCAGAGCTACAGTTTCCTCCGAGTACTGGCCGATCTTGTACAAGAGCGACTTTTACACCATTTCGCGCCGCTGAAATTGCTGCACAGGTACCGGCAAGACCACCACCTACTACAATCAAATCAAAACTTCCCCCATCGTCAGGCTTATCTGGGAAACCTAAAATATGACGCCGAAAAACACGCAAAGCAGCAACATCGTTAATCGGTTCAAAACTTACATCCTTACAGAACAGAATTGCCTCACAACGCCCTTCGAAACCAGTAAGGTCGTGCAACGCCAAGGTTGCATGCTCAGCTAGATCAACAGTTCCGCCGTTATGCCAATGCCACTCTGCGTTTTTTGTACCAAAGATTTCGGGAAGAACTTTATTATTTAGCAGCAATTGAAATTTGCCCGGAGCTCCCGGAGCCTGCCAAGGTGCAACCCAATCACGTGTTCGAACCCAAACACGGTATTTCCCAGCCGATGGGAGTTTTATTTGTGTCTCAGCATCCTTTACCGGAATACCAAGTCCATGTGCTAGAAGATAAGGTGAGCCCATGTGTTCCATCGATTGTTGATCAAGAGACCAACCTCCGTAATTCTCGAATGCTTCCGCCTCAACAAAAACAAATTCTTCACTTACCAGTTTTTTGTTAGCATTCCCACATGCAGATAAACCACCGGCCAATAGAACTAGACTTGAATTTCCTATCAGACCGATAAATTGTCTTCGTTTCATTCGTTTTAAATTTAGCCTGTTTTTTTTACTTAAAGGTCTTTCATCCTATCATTTTCATATCACCTGGTTTGTTTTAGTTTTAACCTTTGTTTCTGTTTGAATAAAAATTAATGGTTGCTTTCTTATCAAAATAAATCTGTAAATCGAACCATCTATTTTGAATCGCTTGTCCATGGTGTCCCCCATCATAAAAAAGATCCCTAGTTAATGAGTCTATTTTATCGATGTATAAGCTACTATCAATTTACATACAGAGTATACAAAATGAACAGTTTATACATAAATTACGGTTTATTTGTGCTTTGCTTTTGAACTGCTAATTAATCTTACCATTGATATTTAATTCCATTTTCATGCAACTTCTTTACTTCACTGCCTGCCAACAAAACAGCACCAATACCATGAAGATCATTAAGAGGAGTATTTCTTTCGGTATAATAATAATTTGCGGTACAAACTGCCGTACCCTGGCAAATATCTTTTATTTGCCCGTCTGGTGTAATTCTGGTTTCAATCCCTTTCCAACCTTGGGCGGCAACATGTGCGTAACGTTTGTGAAGCCAACCTTCATTTACCGCTTTTGCAATCGCATAAGTAAACATAGCTGTACACGAAGTCTCTAAAAAAGTATTTTCCTTGTCCAATAATTGATGCCACATGCCTGACCCATCCTGGTAACGACTAAGCCCGACAATTTGCCGGGTTAGAAGAGAAATTAAAGTATCACGCTTAGGATGGTCAAGAGGTAAACGCTCCAACAGATCGACCTGAGCAACAGTAGTCCAGCCATTTGCTCTGCCCCAATGTGCAACTCCGTGTTGTTTGGTATCATCATACCAAACATGAAAAAACAACCTTGTTTGTTCGTCCCATAATGTTTTATTAAACAGGATAACTTGATTTGCAGCCTCATCGAAATATTTCGGATTGCCTGTTAGTGTTCCCATTCTGGCTAAAAAAGGCACGCTCATGTAAAGGTCATCGGCCCATACTTTCATCTCTTCGGGAGTCCTGGCGAATGTGCCATCCTCCAGACGATGCTCCTTGTACATGATGTAGTCGGCCGCAAGATCAATATATGCTCTGTATCGCTCCTGTGGATCATTGGCTTGATTAGCAATAATACTTGCACCGATCGCACCACAATGATCCAGCATATTAAACCTAAAACGTTGATTCATATCATCGGCACATACACCTGCTTCGTATTGTTTCCTAAAATAGGGTTCGTGGTCAAATAAAAAACTTACATTTCGTTTTACAAAGTCACGATACTTATCATCATCAAGTGTCTCGCTTAATTTCAAAAAAGCCATATTTAGTACTCCATTCCAGTAATTCCACGTGTTATTTACACTTTCAACCCTGTATTTATCGCTAATTGGAAGCCCCTCTGTTTTTGTGAAAGTTTCTTTGGTTTCTGTATTAATAACTTTAAATGAGGTGTTCCTTATTACATTTCCTGCAATATTCTGCAGAACTATCTCCATCTCATTCTGTGGATCAGGATGTATAGATTGAGCCTTGCCAAAATAGCATATGGACAGAAGAAATATAATCACAATAGTTTTATTTGTGTTTTTCATAAATGGTTGTTTAACATTCATAATGGATTAGCTTTAAGTTTCTTATTTAAATTTTTCCTGTGCAAGTTTAATTGCATCTTGTTCTATGGTTAGTAAAATATCTCTAGCCTTCTCAAATTCACTCTCACCTAACTTTTTTTCTCCTTTAAACTGGTATGAAAGTGAAATGTAGTAGTGCCCCAGGGCTTGCAAAAAGTCTTCATCTTTCCCTATATATCCATCTTTCTTGCCGTTAATTAATTTGGTGCCTTCTGTTTCCAGTTCGGCAATTATTTGTTGGTATTTTGATCTGTCAGCATCCATTTCCCTAGTTGCCTGAGCTTTATAATAATTTGCAACTGTTGGAATAAGTGTTTGTTCGTCAGCTGTAATTTGCAATAGCCTTTTTGTCTCTATTTCATTTCCAATTTCCCGGTAAAGCAAAGCCATAGGATAATAAAGAAATCCTCGTAGATTCGGATTTCTGGGTTTTACTTTTAGATTGTCGGGATATTCGCAAGCTTTTTTATAAAAATCCAGAGCTTTTTCAGGATTTTTCTCTTTCTGAGCCAGCCCAATATATGCACTCATATACGAATTATGGATACCATATTTCCCTTCACGGTTATTAAAAAAGTGTTCGGTGTAGAATCTTAATGGTGTTTCAAATTCTCCAAAAGCAACCATTAGGTCGAGCATTGTAGCCAATAAATTATCATTTGTTTCAACAATTTTAGCATGCTTTTTCAAGAAACGTAAACGGTCAAACGCATCTTCCTTCAAATCCATTTTTACTTTATCGAATTCCATCAAAATTAAATCATCATGAGGAGCCAATTCAAACGCTTTTTCGTAATATTTTCGAGCAAGAGCCAGATCCTTTGAAATACCGGGATAGCCATATTTTAAATACCCTAAGTTTCGCCAAACTTTTGCCTGATTTGGATTTATCTCAGACGCTTTAAGTAAGTTACGATAAGCATTCTTCCCATTTAAGAGACCTGCATAGGTAAGTCCCAAAAAGTAATTGGCATTAAAATCCAAGGCTTCGAATTTTAAAGCAGTTTTTAAAACATCAATAGATTGTTTTCTGAATGGAAGTATTTTATCTATAGAACTAATCCTGGCATTGGAAAATGACTGTTCTGCAGCTTTCTTATCATTGAGTTTATAATAACAGTAACCTTTGTAATATTCAAGAAGAGTTTTTTCTTCTAATATAGTAGCTGGAAACCTTCTAAGCACCTCTAAGGCATCCTCATACAATCCTACTTCAATATAGGAAAGACAAAGCTGAATATAATAATGATAATCGTCGATAAGTAACTGTTTCAAAATCTTTTGATCTTCAAACGTTGGTTGTTTGAGAAGTTCTAAAATTTTTATTTTTTCATTAAGTGCACACAAATTCATTGGGTCGAATTCCAGTGCCAATGAAATAGCTTCTTCTGCTTCTTTATAGTTTTGTTTTAATCGGTTACAAATTGCTCTCAGTGTTAGAAGATCAGGGCTTTTTGCATTTCGTTCCAGTGCTTTCTCAATATGCGTTTCAGCTGATGTAACATCTCCATTCATTAAATCAATCTGAGCGATTTGATGATATCCTGACGCAACAAATTCCAAGTAATGTGTTGCTCTGTAAAACGCGTTGTAAGCATCATCCAGGTTTCCGAGATAAAGATTGGCAACTCCTCTTAAATAGTATATTTTACCGTTATCACGATTCCGGGCATGTGCATTGTTTAGCAGATATAAAGCTTTTTCGAACTCGGCCTTTTCAATGCTCATTTGTGCCATTGAAATATTTGCTCTGATATCCAATGAATCATCTTCAAGTAGAACACTAAAGAATTCTTCAGCCCGACTTTTATCTCTGTTGCGATACAAATACTCGCCAAGATTCCAGATTTCATCCTTATGCCCATAATTTAATGGAGATTTTATGGGCTCCACAGATTCAGGTAACTGATTATTTTTCTCAGGCGTGGGAGAATAACTAATTAATGTCTTTCCGGAAGCATCGAGAAGAGAAAGATTAAAATCATTCTGAACCTCTTTATTGTATGGAACAGATTGTAAATATGGAGCGGATGGATCTATTGAAATTATTCTTTCTTCAACAATTTTATTCTGATAATTCAGTCGAATTATTGCGTTAGTAATCTTTGACGTTGAATACACTCCCAGCTGGATGCTGTCGCCATTGACCTCCAGATTGAGTGCCCCGTTAATGTTAGCTTTTTTAAAGGCTCCAATTCCTTTCACGGGAAAAAAGTATAGGCTAAAATCCCGAATTTCGCCTGGATTTAGCCAGTGAAAATCAGGTTGATTATCGGTATAAAATCCTGCCTGTGGTTCAACATATGGTCCACCACCATCAGAAAGTACCCAATCCCATAGCCGTCCGGAGGGTGACGCTCCCCAAGACCAGAATTTTTTACCAGTCATTAAATGCTTATTTCCAACAAAAGCAGTTCCAGCTTCCTGATTATGATTGTAACCGCCAAAGAAGCTGCCTATATCCTCGGCAAAATAACTTGATGCATTTGCAATGTTTTTCCACCATGAAATATCATTCCCTTTCGAAATTGGCCAGTTGGTAAAAGATGCCCTATTATGATCTGTCATTTGTTCGGTTGGATAAATAAGCTGGTAACTAGAATCGGCATGGGTTGCAGCTACTGCCCACATATATTGAGACTCAGGCATATTCTCAGGATTCATCAATCTTACTTTTGCCTCTAACAAACTCTTACCCGGATATGCAGTTAAACCAACCAGCCACCGTAATCCATGCACCCATTCGGTTTCTCCAACCCAGATTGTTTTAGAGCCGTCGGAATTTTCAGTAAGCCGATAACCAATTTCTTGGAACCCAGTTTGCCTGTGACCGGAGGGAAAACACCATTCTATTCCACCTGAAACCCATGGGCCAGTCAAACTTATAAGAGCTGGCTTAACAGTTGGTTGCCAATAAAAAAAGTTATATCCGTTGGTTTTATCTACTGCTCCATATAGTTTGCCACCAATTTCGGGAGTAACTAAGACCTTGATATATTCATTTTCCAAATAACATCCCTTGTACGACCTATCTTCATATTCATTCGTAATTTTATAATTATAAACGTATGGATAAATTTGGTCGTCATCGGCCCGCATATCAATTTCAGCCTTAAATGTAGGATGTTCTGATAGCTGGCCAACCTTTAAAGTAGGAATCACCACTGGTTCTTCCCAAACCTTAACTTGTGCTAAAACTGTTGTTACATGAAGTACACAGATAATTATCGGGAGGTAACTTTTTTTATAAAAGAAACTATAATTCATGGATTGGAAATTGAGTATAAACGTTATTAAGACCCGCAATAACAATAAGTTGCAGCTCAAACAAAAAGACAGATTAGCATCCGCATAATTATCCTTGTGTCGAAATGCTATTTTGATAAATAAACCAGAATAGGTTAGTATTTTCATTATCCTATTAAAATAAGGGTCGTCTCTAATATTTTATAGAAGCGCCCCTTATTTAAAGCAGGTTCACATTTTACAGTGTATTTCGTATTAAATTCAAACTAATAATTGAGATCTAATTTACATCCCACCAAAGTGGTGTTGTGATTTTATCTTCTTTAACCTTTAATAGTTGAATTGCATCTTCTACTGCAGAAGTATTCGATTGATATTCATATACCAAAAATGGTATTCTTCGGATGTATTCTTTCCTTGGATCGGGTATATCCGGGTTTTTAGAGTTTGCAACCGGATAAAGGTTAATTGAAGGTCTTCTCCTATAATCTGACCATGCCTCCCATCCATCAGGAAAAAGTGCTAGCCATTTTTGCATGGCAATTTGTTCCAATTGCTTATTTGTATCTGTATTATCAAATTTAATGGTGATATCATTTAATGCTGGAGAATTTAAATAATCATTTGGAGCAATTGGCACTTTTGTGCTTGAAAGGTAAGCAAAAATTGCACCTTGATTCGTCACACCCCATTGGTTCATAGACATTGTAATTCCTGTTTCATATAAATTCTTTACAGTTCCGCCCATGTTCCACCCCAACAAAGCACCTTCAGCTCTTAAAAAATAAGCTTCAGCTGCACTCATTACATAATGTGAAGTAGTCAAATAACTATCAATACCTCCTGATTCTGGGGAGGTCCATTGTGGACCAATATGTGAATTTGTTTTAGCTTTATTCTTAGGATCACCTAACTGAACAGCAGAAAGTCCATTTCTCAAACCTTCATAGGTGCCCGATGCAAACGCTGGTATCCAATATACAGAAATTCTGGGATCATCATATCCCTTCATTACTGATTCCATTGCTGCAGACATTCGAAACTCATTCCATTCTGACGAATGTGAGAGGAAATTATCATCTTCTATTGAATTGAGAGCACGAGCATTATCATCATTAGATTCCATTACACCAGCCGCATAAGCTGCTTCAGCTTCTGTTTTTGCTTTTGCAGGATCAATATTCGATATCCTTAGTGCTAACCTTAGTCGAAGTGTGTTTGCAAATTTTATCCACTTATTAATATCGCCACCATAAATTATATCATAATCTCCAAATACATTTTGCCCTTTCATTCCTTCAAGGACAGCTACGGATTCAGTAAGTTCTTTAAATAAATCGTAATAAATGTCTTTTTGGCTATCGTAAGCGACAGTCAGAGCAGGTTCTCCTGCCTGAGAATATGGAATTGGTCCCCAATAATCAGTGGTCCTATGCGTTGAATAGGCCATCCAGATTCTGGCAAGCGTATATTCGCCAGAAGTTGGTTCTGTGTTTTTCATTATGGTTTGAAGCTGAGGCATTGCGTTCACGAAATGGTTCTGCCAGGCATGTAAAGCCCAACTCATTTCAATCTCATATTGATCAGTAGGAAAATATGAGGTGAGATTTGCAAAATACTGACAATATTGAGCAGAATAGAGATTTTCACTGGTTTGCCCAGTCCAATTAATTGCATCTAAAGCCTTGGTAAACAAAAATGGTAATTCTGCCTCACCAATAACAGCTATACTATTGGTATCTCTGTTTATTTCAGAATAATCATCAGTACACGATGTTACTATTAGTAATAATACCAGCATCAAAAATGAGGCTTTCATTTTTATATGTTTATACATATTGATCAGAATTATTATTTAATTATAGAAATAACAAATAGGGATTAATTTACATCCCACCAAAGTGGTGTTGTGATTTTATCTTCTTTAACCTTTAATAGTTGAATTGCATCTTCTGCAGCAGAAGTATTCGATTGATATTCATATACCAAAAATGGTATTCTTCGAATGTATTCTTTCGTTGGATCAGGTATATCCGGGTTTTTGGAGTTCGCAACCGGATAAAGGTTGATGGAGGGTCTTCTCCTATAATCAGCCCATGCTTCAAAACCGTCAGGAAACAAAGCAAGCCATTTTTGCATGGCAATTTGTTCCAACTGCTTATTTGCATCTGTATTATCAAACTTGATAGTGATATCGTTTAACGCTGGAGAATTTAGATAATCATTTGGAGCAATTGGCACTTTTGTGCTTGAAAGGTATGCTAAAATATCACCTTGGTCCGTCACACCCCATTGGTTCATAGACATTGTAATCCCTATTTCATATAAATTCTTTACAGTTCCGCCCATGTTCCACCCCAACAAAGCACCTTCAGCTCTTAAGAAGTAAGCCTCAGCGGCACTCATTACAATGCTTGGAGTAGTCAAATAACTATCAATGCCTCCTGACTCTGGCGCTGTCCATCGTGGACCAATATGTGAATTTGTTTTAGCTTTATTCTTTGGGTTACCCAACTGAACGGCAGAAAGTCCATTTCTTAATCCTTCATAGGTTCCTGAGCCAACAGCCGGTAGCCAATATCTGGAAATTCTGGGATCATTATATCCGGTCATTACTGATTCCATTGCTGCGCTCATTCTAAATTCATTCCACTCAGACATCCTGGAAATGCTATTAATATTGGCTATACTATTTTGGGCAGTAGCATTATCATCATTAGATTCCATTACACCTGCAGCATAAGCTGCTTCAGCTTCTGTTTTTGCTTTTGCAGGATCAATATTCGATATCCTTAGCGCTAGTCTTAGTCGAAGGGTATTTGCAAATGTTATCCATTTATCAACATTTCCACCATATATTATATCATAATCACCAAATAAGTTTTGCCCTCTCATTCCTTCAAGGGTAGCTACTCCTTCAGTCAGTTTTTTAAATAAATCGTAATATATGTCCTTTTGAGTATCGTAAGGGACAGTCAGTGCAGGGACTCCAGCCTTTGAATATGGAATTGGTCCCCAGTAATCAGTAACCTTATGTGTTGAATAGGCCATCCAAATTTTGGCCAGCGCATATTCGCCCGAAGTTGGTTCCGTATTATCCATTATGGTCTGCAACTGAGGCATTGCATTCACATAGTGATTTTCCCAAACACTTACCACCCATTCCATTACAATCTCATATTGATCAGTAGGGAAATAATCAGCAAGATTTGCAAAATACTGACAATATTGAGCAGAAAAGAGGTTTTCGTCGATTTGGCCCCCCCAACTAGTCGAATTTAGAGCTTTGGTAAATAAAAAAGGTAATTCAGCTTTACCTACCGAAGCTATACTATTCGGATCTTTGTTTACTTCTGAATAATCATCGGTACACGATGTTACCATTAGTAATAATGACAACATCAAGAGTGAAACCTTCATCTTTACATGTCTATATATTTTGATCATAATTAATCGATTTTAAGATTGTAAAATTAAAAGTTCAAACTAAGGTTGAACCCAATACTTCTGGTAGAAGGCATGCCATATTCAATACCTTGAAAATTATTCGTATGCCCCAAGCTAATGTCAGGATCAAACCACATGGTTCGTTCTTCTACCCCAGGAATTTTAAGTACTGATTTTCCGCGGTATAACCACATCAAATTCCTGGCAACCACTGAAAATGAGGCAGACTTAATAAAGAATACTTTTGACAATGGAATATCATACCCGAGTGCAAGTTCTCTGATTCTAAAGTTTGTTGCATCATAGGTATAAAATTCGCCTGTAGCAAAACGTTTACCTGAAACAGTTTGCCAAAATTGCTGGGCATTTATTTCTGCATCTACTGCCTGTCCTTCGGCATTAACACCTCCCAGATTCCATCCTCCTTCTCTATATGGTAATGTACTTTCAGTAATTCCGCTGTGAGACAGGTTTCCTTCTGTTCCTGAAATAGCAACACCTCCTACTCGTCCATCAATTAGCACTCTTAACGAAATATCGTTATATTTAAATGTGTTTGTTAAACCCAAAACAGCATCAGGGTTAAAGTTACCTATAAGTGAAGGTTGCTCTCCAGCAGCTCCAGATGTAACAGGAAGTCCATTCTCGGTAACTAAGAATTGTCCGTCATCATTTCGTGCCCATTTGCTAACTACTAAGTCTCCGTAACTTCCTCCAACTGCAATCTGAGGTCTTCCTCCCCAATCCCCAAAGCCCTGATAAACAACATCCAACCCTTCAGATAATTCAATTACTTCGTTCTTATTAAATCCAGCGTTAAAACCAACGCCCCAATTAAACTCTCTACGCTTAATAACATCAGCAGAAAGTACTATTTCGAATCCTCTGTTTTCAATATTTCCAGCATTAATATATTGCGTACTATAACCTGTCGCGAAAGGCATTCCAATTGATAATAACTGATTTTTCGAATTGTTTTGGTAGTAGGAAACCTCCACAGAAAGTCGATTATCAAAGAACTTAGCTTCCAATCCAAATTCCTTGCTCTGAACAATTTCTGGCTTCAAATCAGGAATAGAATATGTTCCTGATCTGGATATATACCCATGAGCTGTTCCAGCAGAATAGCCATAAGTAGTCTCCAACAATCCAAATTGACCACCATTCCCTACTTCAGCATAACTGGCTGTTGCTTTCAAAAAAGAAATAGTTGAAGGAAGTTTGACAATTTCTGAAATAATTGCTGAACCACCAACAGAAAAATATTGATACGAGTGTGGTGACGGCAACCTTGAATCCCAATCACCCCTTATACTTGCATCAAGATAAAAAGAATTTTTGTAAGAAAGATTTACGAGTGCGTATAACGATTGAGTTTTAATACGAGTACCACTTTGAGTTGGAATTGGATTTGTTGCAAAATTTGAAGAAAATTTATTCCTGATATTTAAGCCGTTTGCTGTTAAGGTATTTTCAGAATATTTTTTATCCTGATAAATACCTCCCAAATGGTAATCTATTTTTAGCAATTCGTTAATATCATTACTCCCATCAAAAGAAAAATCATACCATTCATTTGTAATAACAGAAGATGTTCTTTTATAAAAACCTCCTGATTTAAGCTCCATCCCAACAGTTCCCTCGCTGGTTTTTTGTTCATGTAGAACACTTGCTCTATCGATATTTGCACGTCCTTTAACCGATAACCAATCAGTTATTTTATACTGTGCAGAAACATAACCAAATATTTGGCTTCTTTCTTCTGAAAGTTTGTCGTAATTAGCCACCCAGTATGGGTTTTGATACCTCGAGTCAATAGGAGAAGGATAAGTTTCTGCTGCTAATACACCAAATGAATCGACTGTCTCAAACTTTTTTACGTCTTCAATACTTACATTTCGCGGAATTTGATACGCATCCAAAACGGCTGTATTTCCTTCACCTGCTCTTAAAATGCCATCAACATTTGCAGTATAATAAGTTACCTTGGCATCGGTACTTAATTTTTTGGTAAGTTGATTTGTTAACCTTAAATTGAAATTGTGGCTTTGCATTGTATTGTTGGGGACAATACCTTCTACTTTATTATTTGTATAAGACATATACCCCTGAGACTTCTCTCCACCACCAGATATACTAATGCTATTGTTAGCATTTATACCAGTATTAAAAAAATCTTTAACATTGTCAGGTTCTGCACTATAATTTCTGACTTCACCTAAATAATTGGTGTATTCTTCGCCAGTCATTAATTCGCCCCAGTTATTCCCCTGAGTAGGAAAGAAAGAACCATTATAACCCTGTCCATATTCATTTTGGAATTGGGGTAAAGAGAAAGCAGTATTAAATGTCAAACCCGAATTTAGGCTAATTGACGCCGCTTCCTTGTTTCCCTTTTTTGTGGTAACTACCACAACTCCGTTACCTGCTTCACTACCATATAAAGCTGCAGCAGCTGAACCATTAAGAATGGTCATCGACTCAATATCATCGGGATTAATATTTACACCTCTACTATTCGGGACTCCATCAACAACAATGAGTGCACTGTTACTTCCACTAATAGAACTGTTTCCGCGAAGTACAATTCGAGCCTCTCCTCCAACACCTGATGAACTTTGAGTAATCAGGGCATTGGCAACTTTACCTTGCAAGGAATTCATAACATTGTTAGCATCCCGAACTTCAGCTAGTTCATCACTTGAAATTGTTTGAGTGTTGTAAGGAAGTGCCTTGGACTGTCTGGAAATACCAAGAGCTGTAATAACCAATTCATCAAGTTGCTGAACATTCGTTTCCAACTCAACATTCATGAAATCGCTTAAATTCGCAGGTAACTCTAACTTATTGAAACCAATAAAAGAGAAAACCAATATATCATCGGCCTCAGCCTGAATCTGAAATTCTCCATCTATATTTGTTACAGTTCCTTTATTTGTCCCTTTAATAAGAATAGTCACCCCAGGCAATGTGTTTCCCTTCTCATCTGTAACTTTACCTTTGATATCTTTCTTCTGATTTCTTATGTCTGTATTTGCCTGCAGGCTATAAAGCACTATTTGGCGGTTATTGATATCATAACCAATTTTCTTTCCATCAAGAAGGTCATCAAGTATTCTATCAATGGTTTTATTTGATACTTCCAATTTAACTTTCTGCTCAACATCAACTAAGTCCTTGTTATATAAGAAGAAAAAGTCTGAATCATCTTCGATCATTCTAAGAACATTTTCAAGACGTTCATTGGATACTCTTAATGACATTTTTGTCATTTGTGAATAAGAGTCAATAGCAAATATTTGACTAAGACCTATAAAAAAACAAAACATTGTAAGACGTACCATTCTTAAAGTTTTTTTGTGCCCGGAATTTCCCTTAAATACAGAAATTCTACGCATCCATTGATTTCGAATTTTTTTCATAAATTTGTCATGTAAGAGTGAATAAATTAATTATTGTCTTGCTCTGCAAATAATGCAGGAAAGTGTTCCAGCACTTTCCTGCTAGCAGTTTATTTCGATTCTATTGTTACAACTCTTTTAAGTAATACTCCATTTGAATTCATTTTCCGTTCTTGAATTCTGTGTTTTATAGGAGTTGATTTAGCTAATAGCCTTAGCACTTCTTCCAAGGGTTCATCTTTAAAAGTTGCCTTAAACCTATAATTCATCAATTTTTTATCCTTAATTATTATATCAACATTATACCAGCGTTCTATTCGTCCAACAATCTGTCCTAAGTTTTCATTCTCAATTATCAGATATCCATCTTTCCATGCAGTATATCGGTTTGCATCAACACTATATAGGTTCAATGACTTGGTTTCGCGGTTAAAATTTATTTTTTCTCCGGGAATAAGCCTATGATTAAAACTATCAGCCTTCCCTTTAATTTCTACTTTTCCTTCTTTTAGCACAACGTCGGAAAAGGAATCGCTTGCATAGGCTGAAACATTAAACTTTGTTCCCAATACTTTGATATCCATATCAGGAATGCTAACTATAAACTCCGTACTATCCCGATGGCGTACTTCAAAATATGCCTCTCCTGTTAATTCAACCCTTCTATGCCTATTAAAAATTGAAGGATACCTCAATTTTGCACCGCTATTTAGCCACCCTGAAGATCCATCTGGCAACGAGAATTGAA